>PLSV01000234.1:522-37568 GCA_003165235.1 Syntrophobacteraceae bacterium | reverse complement strand
CCCTTTTGTGCTCGCGCTTTCCTGTGCGAGCAACATCGGCTCTGCTGCAACCATCATGGGCAACCCTCAAAATATGTTGATCGGTCAGGTTGGGGGGCTTCATTTCCTCGGATTTGTGTTGTGGTGCCTGCCGCCAACCATAATATCCCTTGTAGCGCTTTATTTGATAATATTGGTTATGTACCGGGGGAAATGGCGGGACGGGTCGATTGTGTTAAGCGAGAATGCCGAAGGATGGCCCAAATACGATTTCCGTCAATCAGCCAAGGCGCTGGCGCTCACAACGGTGCTGATCGCGCTGTTCTTTACCAGTATTCCAAGAGAAGTCTCAGCCGTGACTATCGCAGGCATAATCCTGTGCAGCAGAAAAATGACGACCCGCTCGATTCTCAGCCTTGTGGACTGGCATCTCATCACCCTGTTCTGCGCTCTCTTCATTGTTGTTCAAGGGGTTGTAAAGTATGGAATTGCACAATCAGGGGTTCAGCTCTTTGGGACCTTAGGGTATGACATCAACCATCCTCTCGTGCTCTCCTCCGTTACATTGGTTCTCAGCAATGTGGTGAGCAATGTTCCGGCGGTGATGCTTCTGCTCAAAAACATTGACCTCGAACAGACGAAGAACCTCTATCTACTTGCACTGGTGAGCAGCTATGCCGGCAACCTATTTATAATAGGCAGCATTGCCAACCTCATCATGATCGAGCAGGCCAGGATCTACAACATTTCTGTCACCTTTTGGCCACATGCAAGAGTCGGAATCCCGGTCACCGTGGCTTCCATTCTTGTAGCTCTCGGGTGGGCTTTCCTGGTTGGATAGAATCGTTTTCGCTTGATCAGTTCTAGGACAAATTCCTCGCAAAGAACTCAAGTGAATGAAGCCTCGGAATCCCAAAAACTCGGGCGACATAGTAAGTCCGAAGAAAGGAACCGCAATGTGAGCGGTCTAACCATGTTTTAGCGGGAAGCCGCTTTCAGCTCACCGGGTTTCAGGGCTGCGTAGGCCAGAGTCATAGCCGGCACGGGCAAGTTTAGTTCGGCGCCAAGCCTCACGTTTAATCCGATCATTGATTCCAGTTCATACCTGCGCCCTGCCTCGATATCGCGCTGCATCGACGGCTTCATATCCGCCGGAGCACTGTCGATAAATTCCAGGGTCTTCTCCACCAGACCCGGCTCAAGGAGCACACCCCGAGCAGATGCAATCATCACCACCTCCCGGAGCGCATCGATCAGCATCTTCCGAGTTTCCGCAACATCGCGGTACTCACCCGTCGTCACTCGCGTCAAGCCGCCAAGCGCACTTATAGCGGAGATGAAAACGAATTTGGTCCAAAGCTCCCGGACAATGTCGCCCGCGACTTCCACGGTCGCCCCCGTGCTCTTCAGCACCTGGCAAATCGACTTTGCCCGCTCGGTGATCTCCCCGTTGAACTCGCCGACAACGATACGGCGAAACTGGCTGTAATGGCCGATGACCCCCGGTTCTTCCATCGCCGAGGATAGATAGGTCACGCCGCCCAGCATGTGTTTTGCGCCGATTACCTCTCCTATGCGGTCGGCCGCATCGACGCCGTTCAGTAAGGGCACGACGACTGTATCCGAACCCACCATAGGGAGGATTGCCCTGGCCGCCTCGGGAATCTGATAAGTTTTTGTAGCAAACACTATGAGTTCGACAGCACCGACGGATGCCGGGTGATCCGTAACTGTGGCCGGCTGAATGCGGAAATCGCCAAAGACGCTATTTACCTCCAGTCCTTTTTTGCTGATTGCTTCCAGATGTGCGCCGCGAGCAATAAAAGTCACGTCATGCCCGGCTCTGGCAAGCAACCCTCCGTAATAGCCTCCTACGCCACCAGTCCCCATTATCGCAATTCTCATCGTCTACTCCCCATTGAAATCAAGTTCTCACCGACGTCAACATCTCCGGGTTTTTCGCCTGGTCTTCCACCATAAGTTCAAAGAGCCGCCTGAAAACAGGGCCCGGCCGACCGTCTCCGACCCTGATGCCATCATATTCCACTGCGGGAAGGATACTGAAAGAAGTCGCAAAAATCAGAATTTCTGCTGCGTCGCAGGCCTGTTCCGGAGTTATGTCCGCTTCGGCTGTCGCGGTAAGTTGAGCGCCAATTAATCCACGGGCGAGCTCCATTACGCGCGTTACCGTAACCCCACGCAGGATGCGCGAAAAGCGCGGAATGAGCAATTCACCCTTTTTCGATACGATGCCTATGTTTTCCATCGCCCCCTCGGCAAGAAACCCTTTTTCATCCAATGAAACAGCATAATCGGCGCCTCGGTCCAGCGCTTGTTTTTTCATCAGCACATTCGAAAGACAGTTGCAGTTTTTGATGGTTGCAAAATAGTCTGTTTTAATGGGAATGCCGGTGGTTACAAGTTTTACGCCTTTTTCATATTTTTCAGGGGCTGTGGGCTCGTGAGCGGCCACTATTACATAAAGTTGGCTTCCAACGGATTCATAGGGATTTGCGGAGAAGCTGCCGGGGCCTCTTGATATGAGAATCCGCACAATGCAGTTCCCATTGTTCCCGGCCCTCACTGTCGCACAAACTATCTCGATGAGGCGCTTCTCATCGACCGGCGGCTCCAGAAAAGATGCCGCCAGCGAACACTTCATCCTTTCGAGGTGCCTGGCAAGAGCATAGATATTCCAGTCAGCGCACTTGAGGGCTTCGAATACGCCGTCCCCCCGATGGACCATATGATCGTCAAGGGGCAGCATCATAATGGCTGGATCGGTAATCACGCCGCCATACCAGCTCGAGTAGACGGCAAGATATTTTGCAAAATAAGGCTGCTTCATCGAAAGCAACCTGTCGATCACCTGGTCGAAACTCAATGTGGGTACAGACATATTCAAAAAGCGCCTTTCTTTCAGGTTAAAAAAATCCGAATCGGAAACTGCCGCCACCGTGTAACCCTTGTATGTTCTCCACGCCTACCAGAGCTTCTTCTGATCACGAAGAGCACGAAGATTTAATCACATCACGAAGAGCACGAAAATTTCATCTCTAACGCCCGCCACGAGGCGGCAAGCTGTTCCAGGGAGCAGACTGGTTTCTTATTTTCTTCCACGCTGCTCCCGGTCCAGCGCCGCCAGAATGGACCTCGCAGAAGGGCGGTCCCCGGGACCCTGTCCAACATGATGGAGCCGTACGATTCCTCCCGAGTCTACGACAACATCGCCCCCTCTCTGGCTGATGTCCCCTTTCGACTTCCCGGGAAAGCGAAGGTGTGCGAACTCTTTGAGGTAAGCCCACCACGTTCCCGGTCCCCATATATCCCAGAAGCCGGCTTCAAGCATGCCATAGGCCCTGTAAAGCTCACGTTTCGTATCGATCAAAAGAGGCCAGCGGAGGCTGGTATCCTCGATATAGGCCTGAGCAAGAAATCCAGCTTCAAAGGTGACGACTACAACCTTTACATTTCGCCTCGCCAGATCGGTTTCGTACTGCTGCAACTGCACCAGATGCCCTCGACAGGGCAGTCACCCCAGATGCCGGTGAAAGACCATCAGAAGCCATGAGTCCCGATAATCATCGAGACTGTAGGTCTTTCCCTCGATATCCGAGAGAGTAAAAGGGGCAGCAGACCGCCCAACCACACTGCGCATGAAGACTACACCTCCAGGCGTCACATCCCGCGCTCCATGTCCCGCTTTCACCGCCATCATTAAGTGTTCCAAACCGGAGTGTCCAGGTATGGCGGGGATTCATCACAAAATTCAATTCTTCATTCCGCGCAAAGAGCCTTCCTGCTCAAGACCTCCCGCGCACGCCCCGTCTCTGGTCATGGACAGGTCAGGGATAGCGGCGAGAATGACGGCGGCCGGCCTTCACGCTACGCGGCGTATATCGCACAGGGTTGTTAATACGTCAATCATACGAGGTATTGACATCCGGCTGCTCCCCAAGTATCGTTTTTCTCAATGAAGAGGTCAATTATTGAGTCCAAATTGAAGATAGAATCTTTCGTTTTCGACTTTGACGGGACTCTTGCCGTATTGCGCCTGGATTTCGCAGAAATGAAACTGCGGCTGAGCTTGCTTGCCGAAAGCTACTTGGCTCCGGCCCCTCCGCCGCCCTTTCTTCCCGTCCTGGAATGGCTTGAATGGCTGGACAAAATGATTCGAGAATCAACTGGAGACCGGACCGGCGAGTTCCGGCGGAAGGCCCTGACCCTGATCACCGAAATGGAGTTGGAAGCCGCAAGAAGTGCGGATCTCTTTCCATTCACAAGGCCGCTACTGAAGTCGCTTGCGGAAAAAGGCGCTAAAACCGCAATCATAACCAGGAACTGTCAAGCCGCAGTAAGGCTCGTCTTTCCGGATCTCTCCTATTATTGCTCAGCTTTTTTCTCACGCGACCATGTCCCATCTCCCAAACCCGATCCGGCTCACCTAACCCATGCGCTGGAATCCCTTGGCGCGGATTTGCGAACAGCAATCATGATCGGCGACCATCCCCTCGACATTCAAACCGGCAAGGCGGCCGGGGTAATGACTGCCGGAGTCTGCAGCGGCGGCAGCAGCAGAGACACACTCATGCAGGCGGGGGCCGACTGGGTTGCCGAGGATTGTCAAAGACTGATCGAACTTCTCTTTAAAGAGAAACGATTGAGGGATTGAGGGATTGAGGAATTGAGGGATTGAGGGATTGAGGGATTGAGGGATTGAATTCCTAAATTTTTCAATTTTTCATTGGGCTTAAAGGAATGAAAAGCGTTTTTCTCTACGGCCTCTCCTTGACCGGACCATGCCCCGCCTCTGCGGTTAACGGGCGCAAAGGCGGTTGACCAGGTTTTCGCCATTTGTTATCCTCACATGATAGATTTGACTTGAAGAACAGCCGGGAATGTGATGGACGCCACAAGCGAAAAACCAAAGGCCCTGCGGGGAATAGCCGCTTTGTTCAATGAGGTGGAGCGCAAGGACCTTTTCCGCAAATACCTCTATTTTCTCTGCTGGGTCGAACTGGGCATTCTCCTTACCTGCTGGCTATACCAGATAGCTGACAGCGGGCGCGACGGGGAGTCCATCTTTCCATGGCGGCTCTACTTTCTTGTCGCCTTCCTCGCCCCCATTGCGATCACTTTCGTTATGGGAACTGTGGTTGCCGGTTTCAACAAGTATTTCGCAGAACCGGAGCGAGCCGGCGCAGACGCAGCAAGCCAATCTGAAAATGTTGAAAGCGCGGGAACCGGCAGGATCCAGGGGTTAAGCCGGATGGTCGCCCTGATTCAGAGGCTCCCGTTTTTGGCCCTCTTGTTGCTGCTTGGCGTTGGAACGGCGTTTTTCTACAAGCTGGGGGCCATTGCAGCGATTATCGGCAGCATAGGGGAAAAGTCGGCAAAGATCGTTTTGACTTCAATGAGCGTCATTTTGCTGCTTGCCTCCATCTTCGCGTTGATTCTGATCATTCTCAACTACCGGCTCCGCAAAACAGCGATGGAATACCAGTACAAGGCCCAGGTGGCCGAAAAGTTCGGGCTTGTAATTCTCGAAGACAATACGGTCTTGAACAGCTCGGGAAAGCTCCTCGTAAACGGCAGGAAGTTCGTGAAAGCGCTTGAGCTCCTGCCCGAGCGGCCCAGTGACAGCAAGGCCATAGAAACTAAATCCAGCGAGAACCCTTGCGGTGGATCGATCCCCCGCCCTGCCGACTTGGAGACATGAGCGGAACCCCCAAATCCCTTCCGGCGCTGGCAGCCGACTATATAAGAAAGAATAGCCTGATATCGAACCGGGATCACGTTCTGGCCGCTGTCTCCGGCGGTCCGGATTCAGTCGCTCTCCTGTCTATACTAACCAATCTTAAAGACGCCCTTGGAATAGAGCAGATCACCGTCATTCATTTCGACCACCGACTCCGCGGGGATGAATCTGACGGGGACAGGGAGTTCGTGCGCGCCCTGGCGCGGTCTGCCGGGCTTGATTTCCGTTGTGGCACGGCGGACGTGCGCGCTTTTGCCCGAAGCCGGAAAATATCGGTCGAAATGGCCGCCAGGGAATGCCGGCGCTCTTTCTTCACAGGGACCGCCGCCGAGATCAACGCCGGGAAAATCGCCCTGGGACATACCGCAGACGATCAGGCCGAAGAGGTGATCCTGAGGATTTTAAGGGGAACGGGCCCTGCCGGCATTCAAGCGATGTCGCCCGCGACCGTGGAAGGGATCATCCGGCCGCTCCTCTTCGCCTCCCGTGACACGATCCTGGAATATTTACAGGAACGCGGCATGGAATACAGGAATGACTCGACCAACTTTGCCCCCTCCTGTCAGAGAAATTTTCTTCGTCTGAAGGTTTTTCCACTCCTGCGGGAGGCATTTCACCCGCAAATCGCGCAAACCATCGCGCGCTGCGCCAACCTGGCGCGTGAGGAAGAGTCATGGTGGGCATCGCAAACCCAAACACTCTGGGGCGATATATGCCTCGAGCTATCCGAAGGCCGGTGCGAACTCGATTTTGGGCGGTTGCAGCAACTTCATCCGGCCCTTGTGCGCCGAATGCTGCGTTTGGCTATCCAAAAGGTCAAAGGGAATCTTTCAGGGGTCGGCCTGATACACCTGGAGCCTCTAACTGAGTTTATTTCTTCGGACAAGACCGGGAAATCCATTCGGATTCCAGGGGGGATCGAAGCCATTCGGCATGGGGCAAAGCTGCTCATCCGCTCAAGGGAATGCGCAACGCCGGAAGATCCGTTGGATGACGTCCTGACCGTTCATGAGCCCGGGAATTATTTTTTTGGGAAATTGGGCTTCGAGTTCAGCTATTGCCATGAAACTGCTGCCTGTTGCGAACCGGATTCAGGCTCCGACTGCGTTCGCATGGACTCGGACAAACTGAAACGGCCGCTGCAGTTGCGGTACCTAAGGGCCGGAGACCGATTTCGCCCTCTTGGAATGGCCGGTTCGAAAAAACTTCAGGATTTTTTCACCGATTGCATGGTCCCCAGGGAGGAGCGTAAAAGGGTCCCGCTTCTATGCGACAGTGAAAAAATATGCTGGGTAGTTAGAATGAGAATGGATGACAGAGTGAAGGTGGAGGCCCATACGAGGCAAATCTTAATGGTGAAGCTTCTCCGATTGTCCCGCAATGGAGAATGCTAAAGTGCCCGAAAGGTTTGCACGATATTTCATCTTGATTATTCCCTCCTAAAATTGAATTTGCTCCTGCCAGGTCTTAAATGGGATAGTAGATGTCATGCGCTTTTGATTAGCATCTATTTGCTATCATCGCGCAATATCGCAATTATTTCTTCGCAGGAGAGTTCCGATGAACTTGCTGAAAGGTTCCATGCTGTTTGGTATGGCTGTGGTTATGGCCGCTGGATTGGTTTTCGTCCTGCAACCGAACCCGAATAAAGACACGACAAGAAATGCGCTTCCTCCGAGCACTTTCACGCCCGAAGACCGGGGACCGCGACCACCCTCAATTGTTCCCGATGATAAGGATACAACGCAGATCCAATACAGGAACATTCTATTCAGCCGAGATGAAGAGGACAAAGCATTCGGATCGGCGGAGGGTTCCAGTGCGGCGTCACCTGAGTTCCTTAATATTCGGAGCAAGCGAAACCCGCAGAACGCCGGACCACGTGCTTTCCCACCTGCCCTGCCGGCGGGCCCGGGGCCTGCGTATGGGGCCCACGGCATTTACTCCACGATCCGCGACCCGGACATGGAGCATATAAGACTGGAGATCATATAATGAACAAAGTCGATTATGGGACTTTCGTCAAGCTGTGTTACACGGGAACACTCAAAAATGGAGTTGTTTTCGATAAGACTGATAAGTGCAAGCCTTTCGAGGTCCGGATAGGAGACGGCAATCTCGTGCAAGGTTTCGAAAACGCATTAATCGGTATGGGCCTCAATGAAAGGAAGTCCTTTGTCCTCGGACCGGAGGAAGCGTACGGCGAAAGGGACGAAAGACTCGAGCGGGTATTCGAGAAGGAGCGGCTCCAGTTAGGGTCCGAACCTTTTCCAGGTAAGGTGATTTCATTCATGACCCAGGATGGCCGGGAATATCCGGCGGTCGTCAAGTTTGTAAATGACGAGATCATCGTGGCCGATTTCAATCATCCTTTAGCAGGCAGGGAGCTTGTTTTCGAAGTAGAGGTGGCGTCAATCAATGAGACTCAGAGCGATTCTCAGTCCGAGTGTGCAGCGCAATGCTGCTGCGTCTGAGACATGGAGGATACGAAAACAGATATCAGAGCGCCTCGCGGGGCATGTAGATTGTGCGTGGATCTCTCAGCATGAAAATCATGACCATACTTCAAGAAACTCAATGTTAGCTACACAGAGGAAAGCAAGGGCGCACAAGGGGATGAGGAGACTGGTCATAGACAGGTCAGGGAGGGACGCGGCGAGGGTCTTGTCGCCGTGTCCTTCCCTCCCCGCGCCTGTCTTTACCTCTCCTTGACCGGACCATGCCCCGCCTCTGTGGTGAAGGGGCGCCCGATTTCCGACCTCCCGCCTGTCAAATTCAGGTCTTGACTTCCACGGCGGAGATTAATAGAAGCGTTCATGGCAGAGTCTCCCATCTGTGTTCATTCGGAAACGCCATGTGAAACAACATCAGTTTCCGATTGTCTGATCCTTCCTAACTCGAAAGGATTTGGAATGAAGAACTGGGCGTTCCTTTTTCCGGGGCAGGGATCGCAGTACGTTGGAATGGGGCGTGAATTTCACGACAACTACGTCGAAGTCCGCGAACTGTTCGAAAACGCAAACGATATCTTGAAAATGGATATCAAGAAGCTGTGCTTTGAAGGTCCAGACGAGGTGCTCGTTTTGACTGAGAACGTTCAGCCAGCGATAACATTGATAAATCTGGCGTGCCTGACCGTTCTGAGGCTGCATGAAATCTACCCGGCCGCCGCCGCCGGACACAGCCTTGGAGAATACAGCGCGCTCTATGCGGCGGGAGCGATAAACCTGCAAGATACGCTCAAGCTGGTCCAGCACAGGGGAAAGTTCATGCAGGAGGCCGCCATTATTGAGCCGGGCGGCATGGCCGCGATAATGGATCTCGAAGAGGAGAAAATCCGCGAGATTTGCACGCTTTCCGGAGCGCAGATAGCGAACGTAAACTGCGTGGAGCAGGTCATAATTACGGGGCCTGAAGTCGAGGTAAACAGTGCGGCGGTGCTGTGCGAGAAAGCGGGCGCAAAAAAGTGCATAAGGCTCAATGTCAGCGGCCCCTGGCACAGCAGGTGCATGGAATATGCGCGCGAAAAGTTCAACCCTGTTCTACGGGAATGTGTTTTCAAAGACCTCCAAATCCCGGTAGTGAACAACGTTGATGGGGAAATCCCTCAGGCCGCTTCGGAAATTCCGGACAAGCTGAGCCGCCAGATCTGCAACCCGGTTCTGTGGCGGCAGTCGATGGAGCGACTGATCGGGGCGGGATTCAATCATTTTGTAGAGGTAGGTCCCAAGAAGGTATTGCGCGGGCTTATGCGCAGAATCGACCGGAACGTAAAAGTGCTGAGCGTGGAAGACGACGCGAGCCTGGCGACTTTTCTACAGGCTAACTGATTCAGCTTACTCGGGGGAGGCAAAATTGCCTATTTACGAATTTAGGTGTTTGAGCTGCGGTAATATCGAAGAATTCATCCTGGTAGGGAGCAGTCAAATCGAGATGAAATGCGGCGCATGCGGAGGGGAAGACCTGGAGCGCGTTTTGAGCCGCACAAATTATGCCATGGGTTCATCGGGTTCGTCCCAAAGTAGCGGCGCTTCAGCCACTACGCGCTCATGCGGACAGGGACAATCGTGCACATCCATAGAGTTGCCGGGCTATACAAAGCAGGACTGACTCAGTCCTGAGAAGGGCTTTTTCCTCCTTCCTTTTTCCCCATTTTTTCGACAAGCTTTTCGTAATAGACCTGGTTTTTCTCCAAGTCCAACGAAGAGCGGCGGGACATGTTGAGTTTCATAATGAGGTAGTTCAGCTTTTTGATCTGCCTGTACTTCTCCTTTGTGTCCCGGACTCCGTCCAGCAACTCCTCTATAGTGAGAATTTCTTTTCTGATCTCGAGTTCAGGCGGGAGGCAGTCGGCATTCTTTAAAATCTTGTGCGCCAGGCGGATGTCTTGCGGAAGATGCCTGTCGTCTTCCAACTGGAGGGGCTTTCCCTTACCGGGGAGATCGTCGAATTCGCCGTTATCCATTGCTTCGCGGATCTTTTTCTCAGCGATTTTATCGAATGCTTCGAATATACTACCCATAATCGTGTCCGTGAACGAGAACCATGTAAAAATCTCAACGCTACGCGAGGAGCTCGGTTCGCCAATTCTATAATTCTAACACATGTCACAGGCGGCACAAACGAAAGATGCCTTCAGACGGTTTAGCTTCAAACTTCTTCCAGAACATTTCCCCCCCCCGGCGGATAAGAGTTTTAGGCGCTGGCCGGTTTGGAAGGCTTGCGGCCGAACGGCTCAGGCGCCGATTTCCGGAGGCGCTCCTGTCGATAACTGACCGCGACTCGGCAAGGGTCGATGAAATTACCAGGCGCCTGGGAATTCCGGGTGAGGTGGGGGAGTGCATCCAAAGCATAAGCAGCATCGAACTGCCGGATGATTTATGGCTAATCCCGGCCGTGCCGGTCCACGTGGGATTCGAGTGGGCCATAAACGAGTTGAACAGGGTTGGAGAGGTCCGCAGGCTTCCGGTGCCCGGAGAGGTCGATTCAAAGTTGCCCAACCCGATTCGCGTTCCGTCAGGGACCGTTTACGCCAGCTTCGCCACGTTCATTTGCCCCGACTATTGCAGCGAGCCCGAGGAGATTTGCACTCACACCGGAAAGGAGCGGCCCGGGAACCTGTATGAAGTTTTCGGCGGAGTCCTTGCGTCCGGATTCGATGTCGCTGTGTTGAGAAGCTGGCAGCTTGCGCCGTCAGTTGGCGGCTACCCTGGACGGAGCTTCCATGAACTGCTTGCCGGGATTGGTTCAAAACCGGGCCGATATCTGGTCGCAACCAGTTGCCGCTGCCACGGAGTCATGGATGCGCTGGAATGGAGGACGAAAAAAGAGTGAAGGGTGAAAATTTCACCCCTCCACCTTTCACCCTTCATGGAGGCTAGTCTATTCCCGCTTCCCGGAGTTTTTTACCGAACTGAATGATTACTTCCGGATCGTACCAGCCCGCCATCTCTTCCCCCAAAAATGTCAGCGCCTGATGTGCAGAGAGCGGGTCTGCGTAAAAGTATCTCTCTGAGGTGAACGTGTCGAAAGCGTCAACCGCGCCGACTATGCGGGCGTGCAGTGGAATGCGCGATTCGGACAGTCCGGCGGGATAGCCGCTGCCGTCCAGCTTTTCATGATGGAAAAGCAGGCAATGTATAACGGTTTGCCCGATGTGGAACATGGCGCACATCCCGACACCCCTGACAGGATGCATTTTCATCAGGTCCCGCTCCTCGGTATTCAGCTTGCCATGTTTGTTCAGGATGACTCTTGGCATGGTCGCCTTTCCGATATCATGGAGGATTGCTCCCAGCGCCGTTTTGAGCCTTTCTTCCACCGGCATTTTCCAGGAACCCAGAATGGCTGCGGAATAGATAAAGACGTTTGCCGAGTGTGTATGGACACCGTAGCCGTGAGACATGACGGGCGCCATAGCCCGAAGCGCGGCGCCGGTGGAGAGAAACTGCAAGCTCGATCGCACTATGTTTTTCAGCTTGTTCAGTGAGCCGGAACTGAGCCCGTGCCGGTTGGTTTCGAAGATTTCGCCGAGGATGGAGGTGGCCTGGTGATAGAGGACACTCGAGCGGACAGATGAAGGAATGGACTCATCTATCAAGATCGTGCCCAGGTGTTCTTCGAGATATCGGTCGTAGTCCGGTTTTTGAGATGACTGGATGTAGACTTCCCGGATGCCGTTTTCGTGCAGGCTGGCCTTATGCGCCCCGGTAAACTGTTCACCCTGGCGGGTAAAGAGGATCAGGTTCTTTCCTTTCCTCACATAGACTGCAAATTCGGCGCAAGCTTCGGGAAAGATCATGAAAGGCGATATCGGGAAACAGAAGCCTTCATCGTCCGTTTCACCCTTAGCGCCTGCAAGAGGGAGGTCCAATTTGCTCCTGTCTATCTGCATCCGCGATGTACCTCGCCAGAACTCGTTCCAGCTCCCAGCCGGCAAGGAGCTGTTCCCCGACCTGCTGTCGGGTCGCGAGGATTGTTTGCTCCCCAAGAGAGTTCTTGAGGTCCGGGCAGAAGTAGTTCAGGCAAAAAGATTGCCGAGCCTGCAGTTTGCACCCGTTGTCTCCCACAAAATGGCAGCTTCCCTGAGAATCCGTTTTTTCGGGAAGTAGCGACCCGAGCAGCAAATTCACAAAAAGCTCCATGAACCCGTAGCTCTCACCCATTTCCCTGAAACAGCAACTGCCTTTGCCACTCACAGCACACTTGGCGCATGCCGACACGACCCCTGATTGGAGCATGGCCGCGCCGGTCCTGCGAATCAAATCCCGAAGCTTGCGGAGCAGCCGGCCTGATTCAGGGTCATTCAGGCAGGCCGGCCCAAAGCGTTCGTTCAGCCGCAACGCCTTGTCCATCTGAATTTTCAGCAGGCTGCCGGGGCTATTCATATATTCGTCCGGATTCAAAGAAAGGTTTAATCATATAAAACAGCCGGGTTCTCCGGCAAAAACAGCAGTAATTCCACCGGAGTCTTTGCTTCCAGTGCAGATAATGCCTACTAAGTATTTAGAAATGCACCAGTGAAATTACATGTTATCCGCTCTCGGAGAGTTTTTGCTTATGGGACTTAAAGCTTATCAAGAAAAACGCCGCTTCGGACGCACCCCGGAGCCACAAGGGAAGGCCGAGGCAAGTCCGGCGGGCAATCTTTATATAATCCAGAAACACGCTGCAAGCCAGCTTCATTACGACCTTCGCCTGGAGCTTGACGGGGTTCTCAAGAGCTGGGCAGTGCCTAAAGGTCCGAGCCTCAAGCCGGCCGAAAAGAGGCTTGCGGTTCACGTGGAGGACCATCCGATAGAATACGGTTCTTTTGAGGGAATAATCCCTGAGGGAGAGTACGGCGGGGGGACGGTCATGCTCTGGGACCGTGGCGCCTGGGAACCGGAGGGAGACCCGCACGAGGGGTACGCCAAAGGCGACCTCAAATTCAAGCTCCACGGCAAGAAGCTCAAAGGGAGCTGGGTGCTCGCCAGAATGAAAGGAAAAGCGGGGGGAGATGGAGGCAAGAACTGGCTGCTTATAAAGAAGCGAGACGATGCGGCCATTTCGGGATCAGACCCCGAGCCGGTCAAAACCATGGACCGAAGCGCGGCGAGCGGACGCACCATGCAGGAAATCGCGTCCCAGCGGGATAAATTCCGGGGCGAAGCAGAAACGGTGCTGCAGGGCAGCGTCCCAAATGGGACCTCGCAGGCCAAATCCGTTCGCTCGAAAAGAGGGAATGATGGGGTCAAGAAAAACTTTACGGCCCCTAAGCAAAATCCATCAGGCGGCGCCCTGTCGAATCCCAATCGGGTGTTCTACCCGGAAATCGGAGTCACCAAGCGCGCGCTTGCCGAATACTACACGGAAATCACCGGATGGATCATGCCTCACCTGGCAAGGCGTCCACTTACACTGGTGCGCTGCCCTTTAGGATGGGAAAAGGAGTGCTTTTTTCAGAAACACTTCGCGGATACGGCTTCCGAGGTCCTCAGGTCCATTCCGATCATGGAAAAAGACGGACTGCGACACTACGCGGTGGCTGATAATATAGACGGAGTGATAGAGCTGGTGCAGATTGGAGCGCTGGAAATACACGTCTGGGGAAGCCGGGAAGATAAGCTGGAACAGCCGGACATGATGATATTCGACCTCGATCCCGCCCCTGAAGTCGGGTGGGCAAGCATGATCAAGGCTGCCCGGCTCATGCGCGAACGGCTCTCAGACCTGAGTCTCGCAAGTTTTGCGAAGACAACCGGCAGGAAAGGGCTGCACATAGTCATCCCTCTCACGCCTCAAGCCGGCTGGGAAACGGTCAAGTCGTTTTCCAGGGCGGTTGCGGAGAGCATCGTCCGGGAGGCCCCCGGAGAATATATCGCCACCATGTCCAAGGAGAAGCGCGAGGGCAAGATTTTCATCGATTACCTTAGAAACGTACGTGGGGCGACAAGCATAGCGGCGTATTCGACAAGAAGGAAACCAGGGGCGCCCATATCGACGCCGGTCGCCTGGGATGAACTCACGGTCGACCTCAAACCGGACAGCTACAACATCAATAATATCCGGCGCAGATTAGCCGGTCTCGCAGAAGACCCCTGGGCAGGGTATTTTTCGATCAGGCAGGAAATAACCCAGGAAATGAAGAAGAAAGCCGGGACCTAGACTACCCGACACCGGTTTGCGTCAATGCTTCGCAACCTCGCCTTTTTCCTTTTCAGGCCCGAAGGTGAACTGACAGGCAATACAGGAGAGAAAATCGACTGGGCCGCTGATGTCCGTACCGGCGGACATCAGTATGGGGTGATTTTCGGTTATATTGATTATGGCGCCGGCGTTAAACGCCAGGTTGTGCTCACTTCCGGTCTCTAGGGGTATTTCGCAAAAAATTTCCACTCCGAGGCTCAAAGTCTTATCAATTTCACGTTGAACCTGCCATCCCAAAAACCAGAAGTCCTTGCGCCCCACGCCTGGATTTATCCAGTAGCCGCCGCCCCGGCTGTCCTGGAACAGGGATGCAATATATATTTCCCAATGTTTATATTCGACGGGCCCAGGGTCGTCAGTCCAAAACGGAGGGCCGGCCATAGCGGGAAAAGGCGCGAGAAACAGAGCGAAGCACAGGGCCACAAGCACCGGTGGGATGCGTCGCACAGCTTCCCCACGTATTGAATATGGATTTAGGAGTTGAAAATATAACAGCTTAGGACGAAAAACCATGCGGATGTCGCTTTTTTAAACTCGATATTTTCAGCCTGCAAGGTATAAGACAAGCATCACATCTATAACCGAAAGAGTGGGCTGCCAGGCAGGAATACATTTTTTCCGGTTACGGTTGACATTTATCCAGGAATATCGTTAAATTTGCCGCTTTAACGTTCAGACCGACATTGCGGCATTGACTGGATGGAATGGAAGCAGCAGTTTCAAGATATTAAAATCCTGGAGGAAACCGATGAATTTTACTGGATTGGCGTACGCCGCCGACGCGTTTGCGCAGGACGGCGCGGGCGGGGTGGCCGGATTATTTAACTTTGGCAACCCCATGTTTCTTATGGTAGCAATGCTTGCGATCTTTTATTTTCTGCTGATTCGCCCGCAGCAGAAGAAGGCGAAAGAGCACAAACAGATGCTGGCAAACCTTCAGAAGGGCGATACGATTTTCACGAGCGGCGGACTGCGTGGGAGGATAACCGGTCTTGACGAGAACGTGCTAACCATAGAGATTGCCGACAAGGTGCGCGTAAAGCTCAACCGGAACGCTGTCGGCGGCCTGATCTCGAAGGGCGAATCGGCCCCGGAAAAAGAATAGGCCAAAGAATCCCGATCTTGAGATATTCTGGCGAAAGGTCCTCCTGACCAGTGCCGTTCCTGGCTGGAGATTGCGGATATGGCGTTCTTACGAGCGCGGTCCGAGTTAGTTGGAGGCGTAATTGAAAAGCATAGGAATTCGTGCGCTTATAGTTTCGGTACTTTTGATTATCGGTATTCTTTGTCTTATACCGACTTTCAGTTCTTCTCCCTTGCCGGGGTTGTCAAATATCTTGCCGGATAAAATCCATCTCGGCCTGGATCTGCAGGGTGGCATCTACCTGGTGCTCGAGGTCGAGGCGGACCAAGCGGTAGAAAATGCGGCGGAAAGGTCTGTCGAGGAGATCAAGGACGCTCTGCGCGCAAAAAAGATCGGATTTACCAAGATTGCCAGAACGGGCGCCTGGGACATCGAAGCGATCCTGCCATCAGGCGAGCAGTTGAATGATTTCAACGAGACTATAAAAAGTAATTTCCCAAGGTTTAAACTCGCCACCACCGAGACGACGCCTGATGGGACCAAGGTGGTTCTCACAATGGACCAGAAGGAGATTCTCGATCTGCATAAGATGGCGATAGACCAGGGCCTGGAGACTATACGCAACAGGATCGACCAATTCGGGGTGAGCGAGCCTGATATAAGGCCCGAGGCGGGTGACCGGATCCTGGTTGAACTCCCTGGAATAAAGAACCCCCAGGAGGCCATTGAGCTCATCGGGAAGATGGCGGTGCTCGAGTTCAAGCTGGTGGCGCAAAACGTTACGGATCAGGAAATCCACGACAATAAACTCCCACCGGGAGTAAAGCTCTATCCAATGAGGCCGTCGGACCGAAACGCGCAGGAAACAAGGATAGCGCTGGAAGATAAGACTGTTATGACCGGACAGTATATAACGGACGCCAGGGTTGAGATAGGCGGGCGCTCGTTTGGCGAGGCGCATATCTCGCTGAATTTCGATCCGGAGGGCGCCAGGATATTCGAGCGGCTCACAGGCGAAAATGTGGGGCGCAAGCTTGCAATAGTTCTCGACGGAGTGGCTTATTCGGACCCGGTTATAAAGGAGCGCATCGGTGGCGGGAGAGCTGTCATCGAGGGGTCATACACCGACGAAGAGGCCAAGGTGCTGGCGATCGCCCTGCGCACCGGCAGGCTGCCGGCGCCCGTTAAGATTCTCGAGCAACGCACGGTAGGACCGGCGCTGGGCGCAGACTCGATCAAGAAGGGAATCCTGGCCTCGGCCATCGGCGGACTCGGCATTATCCTGTTCATGATTATTTACTACAAGTTCTCGGGAGCGATTGCAGACCTGGCCCTTGCCATGAATATCTTACTAATACTGGTATTGATGGCCCTTATCAAAGCAACTCTCACGCTGCCGGGCATCGCCGGCATCGCGCTGACCATCGGGATCGCCGTTGACGCAAACGTACTGATATACGAGCGGATACGAGAGGAGCTGCGGCTGGGCAAAACGCCCCGCGCGGCGGTCGATACAGGGTACCAGCGCGCAACCATAACTATCATGGACGCCAACGTCACCAGCGCGATAGCGGCGCTGGTTCTCTACGGATTCGGGACCGGCCCCGTAAGGGGTTTTGCGGTTACCCTCTTTTTCGGTCTGGCGGCAAACATGTTTACGGCGATCTTTGTGACCAGGATCATCTTTGACTACCTTCTGAGCGAGCGGCGGGTAAAAGAGCTAAGCATTTAGTTCAAAACCATAAGGCATCCCGCGAATGCCCAACGCATAAGATAGACACTTCAGGGGATGCCTTCCGGGCTATGCATCACCCGTCGCATAGGGGCGCCCGCGAGAGCGTTTCACCAAATAATCCTTTAATGTTGTCAACAGGTCTGTCATACGAGGAAAAAGAATGCAACTCATAAGACCGGATATCAGTATCGACTTCGTTCGACTGCGCTACAAGGCTTTCATTCTCTCCGGGGCGATCATACTTCTGGGCCTGATTACCCTGTTCGCGCGCGGCGGACTTAAAATGGGCGTCGATTTTGCCGGAGGCACGCTGATCCAGCTTAAATTCAACAAGCCGACCAATCCGGATGGAATCCGCAACGCGCTCCAGGGGCTCGTCTCACACGCTTTCGTTCAGCAGATAGGCGCCGGGGGTGACAATGAATACCTTGTGCGCACCGACACCATTCACGAGGAACTGGGGAGCCTTTCAAACGAGATCGAAGCGGAACTCAGCAAGAGCTATGGTCCCGGGCAGCAGGTGCTTCGCGTTGAAATGGTAGGGCCGAAAGTAGGCAAGGACCTTCGACAAAAGGCGCTCCACGCTATCTTTTACGCTTTTCTGTTCATCGCCGTCTATATTTCCTGGCGGTTTGAATTTCGACTATCAGCCGGCCTCACAATGTTGCTCGTGATGGGACTGGGGATTTATCTGCTTGACGCGCTCGGTTTGAACGCGGTTTACCTGATCGGAGGGGCGCTCGTAATCACCTTTGTGCTTTGCTGGTTTCTCAAGCTCCCGTATGCGCTGGGGGCACTGCTCTCGCTTGTCCACGATATTCTGATAACGGTCGGAATTTTCGCGCTTGTCAACAAGGAGTTCAGCCTGGAGGTCTTTGCGGCCCTGTTGACCCTCTCCGGCTATTCGCTGAACGACACGATCATCGTGTACGACCGAATCCGCGAAAACCGCAACAAGGACAAGAAGGTCACATTCAGCGAGATGATAAACGGGGCAATAAACCAGACCCTTAGCCGGACGGTCCTGACTTCGATGACGGTTTTTTTCGTGATTTTGTGCCTTTTCCTGTTTGGGGGCAGCGTAATTCACGATTTCAGCTTTGCTATGCTGATAGGCGTGGTGACCGGAAGTTATTCATCAGTGTTTGTGGCGAGCCCGATTCTCATTGCATACGAAGATCTGAAGAAAAAGAAACTTCCTAAGCCGGCCGCCAGACGCGGAGCGGTGCAGGTTAGCGAAGCTAGACCCGCCCGGGACCCGAAAAAGTCCAAGAAAAAACAAACTGCCGGGCAGGGAAATGTGGGGAAGAGAGTGCGCGGGTAAGATTCGATCACTGTGTTACCCAGACTGCCATGTTCTTGAAATCGGCGAGGATTTTCCTGGTAACCGAAGTTTTCAAAAAGCTCCAGACTCCTTCCGGCTCAGAATGCCCAAGCCCTATTATCCCTACCCCGATAGAGGCGCACCAGGAAAGGATTTCACTGGCAGTATCGCCCCTGTCCGGAATCAGCGTTATCTGCATCCGGCTCTCATCAACTCCGTAATCGGCCAGTATTGCGGAAGCCTTTAAAAGGTATGAGAGCTTGTCTTGTCGTCGAGGCGTATCGGCGTAGCCCGCCAACTTTTTCAGGGCTTCCGAGGGGCGGCATGAAATCAGATGCGGGAGTTTTTTCGCAGCGTGCAGGAGGGTGATTTCTGCGCCAGTGCCGGAAAGCATGTAGCCTGCGTGGTCTGCTATCCGCAACGAAGCGTCCTCGTCGACTATGCATATTGCGGCGCTTTTCGGGTCGATTTCGCCTTCGGTGAACCAGACCGGACTCGACAGGCAGTGCTGAAGAAGGGCCGATGCGGAATCTCCCCTGATAAAACCCTCCAGGGAGCTTGTAACCCGCTTTTGGACAAGCACGGCATCGACTTTCCTGATGTCGGCAAGGAGGCACGCCTGTTTTGCGACGCTCATTTCTCTTTGCTGAATGTGTTCCTGAATCGATTGCTCTGAGAAACCCTCCTTTAACAGGACATGTCTGGCATGGTCGAAGATGCGGCGCGCATCCTGCTGACGCTCTTGAAAGAACTCCCTTTTCTTTCTCTGCAGTTCGGGGGACTGAGCAGCCGTTCCGGAATAGGCGGGTGAAAACGGCGCAGAGAAGTAGCACAGGATCAGGTTGACTTCTGAAGGGGGGTAGAGGCGGCCGATGAATGCAACAGGCCGAAGCGATTCGTGTGTCCCATCTATCGGAAGCAGCAGGCACTTAGGCAGGGTTTGCATCGAGATGTTCCTTTAAGTAATAATAATACACAAGTTGTTTGAAAGAGGAGAAAAGATGCTCGCAAAACCGGTCTTTGAAACGAATTTTCCGGGGTTGAATCTCGTATCGCGGGGGAAGGTAAGGGACATTTATGATCTTGGCGACTCTCTGCTCATCGTGGCGACAGACCGGATTTCAGCTTTCGATGTAGTCATGCCTGACCCTATTCCCGATAAAGGGATAATTTTGACTCAGCTTTCGCAATTCTGGCTGCACTACCTAAACGAAGTCATTGACAATCACCTGATAAGCACCGATGTCGCCCGGTTCCCTGAAGTTTGCCGACCTTACTCCCATCTATTGGAGCGGCGGACGATGTGGGTGAAAAAGGCAAAAGTGCTGCCTGTGGAGTGCATCGTGAGAGGTTATCTGGCAGGATCGGGCTGGGAAGACTATCAAATGAGCGGCCATGTGAGCGGAATAGCCCTTCCCCAGGGGCTCATCGAAGCGCAAAAACTACCGGCGCCCCTATTTACTCCTTCGACCAAAGCGCAAATAGGTGAGCATGACGAAAATATTTCTTTTGAGCAGATGGGCGCAGCCATTGGGCGGCAACTTGCCGCCCATGTTAAAGAGGCGGCGGTAGCACTTTACTTGAAAGCCTCGGAATACGCCACAGAGCGTGGAATAATTCTCGCGGATACTAAATTCGAATTCGGCATTGTCGATACAAAGCTGATGCTCGTCGATGAAGTGCTTACTCCGGACTCGAGCCGTTTCTGGCCTGCCGACCGCTACCGTCCCGGCAGCAGTCCGGAGAGCTTCGACAAACAGTTTCTTCGCGACTATTTGAAATTGAGCGGGTGGAAAAAGACAGATCCAGCGCCTAAACTGCCTGAGCAGGTCGTGTTGAACACACGCGCACGATACATGGAGGCGCTCAAACGGCTTTCGGGAAGGAACATCTGAGGAAGATGGATGTGCGCTTTGTCAGCTTGCCTGAGATCGACATGGACGACAGGGCCTTCGAGGTTCGCAAATTCGCAAGCTCGACTCGCCTCCGGGAATCGCTTGCGCGTTTCGGAATTCTCGATCCTCCCTGGCTGCGCAAAAAGGGCTGCGAACATATTGTGGTTGACGGCTTCCAGAGGCTACGCTGGGCAAAAGAACATGAGGCGCGGGGGGCAGTTTGCCGCATTTTCCCTGAGGATTGCGATGCCCGCGAACTTTGGACGCAAAAGATCGAAAAGAAAATCTTCCAGCGCGAAATTGACCTGGCTGAAAAAGCGCAAATAATATCCACCTTGCTCAGACTGTTTCAACCCGAGGAAATTCCTGGATTCTTTCTTTCCGACCTGAAAGTTGCGAACCGCCAGGAAGTTCTGCGCAAATGGGCGCTGCTTTCGGCCACGGGGCCCGAGACCCTCGAACTACTCGCCTCCGGCGCTATAGCGGAGCGCGCGGCGATCGAGGCCGCCGGATGGGACAAAAGGAGCAGGGACTCCGTTTTTCATGTCCTCCAGGCGCTAAGGTGCAGCTCGAGTATTCAGGTGGAAATAGTCGAGCACATAGACGAAATTGCTATTCGCGATGAAAAAGCGGGCGCTGATATCATCGAGGATCCCCAGGCACGGGAAATCGTAGAGTCAAAGGAACTGAACCACCGCCAAAAAACGCAGGCGCTCAGAGAGTTTCTTGCCCAACTGCGCCACCCTCGGCTCAGTTCGAGACAGAAGCGGTTCCAGCGGGAGATCGAATCCCTTGGGCTGCCGTCCGATGTAAAGATCATCCCTCCCGTGGCTTTCGAAGGCGGCAATTGGAAAATGGAACTGAGTTTTACGGGACCCGAAGGGCTTCGAAGGATTCTGGACTCAGCCGGGTCACTCGTCGAATCAGACCGCCTGGACGCCATTTTCAAGACGGCGGGGAGCCACGGCCGGGATTGACGAGGACTGTTTCACTATTCAAACCTTCGACGGGGGGGGGTCTGACGCTATCTCAACGCTCCGCGAGGCGGCGCTCCGGATTCGTTGTGAACCATCAGGGACAAAGTTGATGAAGATCCACGCTCCCAAAAGAGTAATCGTCGAATCCGCCGCCGTGGAAAGCGCCCTGGTCGCCTCGCTTCACAAAAATCTGCCGGACGCTTCTTTTGAAATCGTAGACAAAATTTCGGATACGAGGCATCGCAATCCTGAAATTCTTGAGGTGGTCGATTTTCGGGGGAAGTTTCTGAAATCCTGTCCCGGAACGCGCCACTACCATTGCTGCGGATACAGGATTCTCCATTTTGGCGCCCAGTGCCCGCTCGACTGCTCCTATTGCATCCTTCAGGCTTATTTGAACCAGCCGAATCTCAGACTCTTCGGCAACCTCGATGCAATGTTGGGTGAACTCTCGGAGGTCCTTGCGCAAAACCGGCGCAGCCTGCACAGGATCGGGACCGGAGAATTTACCGATTCTCTTCTGCTGGACCCTTTTACAGAGCTGTCCCGATTGCTCGTTCCATATTTTGCCCGAACTCCCAATGCGATCCTCGAGCTGAAAACCAAGACCAACTTTGTTGAAAACCTCAGAGGACTCGGTCATCAAGGCCACACGATCATAGCCTGGTCGCTCAATTCGGAGGAGGTCCGCAAGCGAGAAGAACCTTTTGCGGCAACGATCGCCGAAAGGCTTAAGGCGGCCCGCTCTTGCTCCGGCGAGGGTTATTTTCTGGCCTTCCATTTCGACCCGATTATCGACTATCCAGGCTGGAAATCCGGCTACGCGCGGACACTCGATCGACTCTTCGCCGCAGTCGACCCGGCCCGAATCGTCTGGATCAGCCTGGGGGCATTACGCTTCATGCCGGCGCTGAAGGCAATTATCAGAACACGCCATCCTTCGAGCCGGATTGCCTATGGAGAGTTCATTCGCGGACTGGACGGCAAGATGCGCTACTTTCGAGACATAAGGGCCGAATTCTATTCCTTCATGGTTGACAGGATCCGGCAGGCTGACCCCTGCCTGTGCACCTACCTGTGCATGGAAGACGACGATATCTGGAAGGAATCCTTCGGTTTTTCCCCTGAAGAGCGTGGCGGGCTGAGCCAAATGCTCGACTGCGCCGTGGAAAAAAGGATGAACATCGGGCCGTTTGACCTGTGATTCATTGCTCAAACCACGCTGTTTCTGATAGAAGAGGGTAAGGCGTCGTTTTCATAATGGCAGGGTGTGGAACCGTTGAACGGTTTTTGGCGGGGTCAGCAATGCGAAAGACAAAGCCAACAGGAATGACTCGTGCGAAGTGTCTTATCCCGAAATCGATAAGAGCTTACGGTGATGATGGAGTGGATCTTACCCTCATGCGATGGATGCTCTCCTTGTCGCCTGACGAGCGATTGCAGGTATTACAAGGTTCGGTTCAATCCATCATGAGGTTGCGCGATGCCAAGCGCCTCACCTGATTTCATGGCTCTTCTTCGCGCGCTTGCGGACCATCAGGCACACTTTATCGTCGTTGGGGGCGTTTCTGCGGTTCTCCATGGCGCTCCGGTGACGACCTTCGATCTTGACGTGGTCCATTCACGGACTCCGGAAAATGTTTCCAGATTGTTGGCCGCTCTTGATGATATGGATGCATACTATCGCGGTCGAGGAGAAAAGCGCTTTAGGCCAAGCAGGGATTATCTGACGACGAACGCTTGACGAGATAATGAAGAGATAAGGTCTTCCATTCACATGAGGTAACTACATGTCTTACGGATTAAGGCGATATGAGACACTCCACAGACTCTGGTGGTTCGCATTTTTCTTTTTTTGCCTGTTTGTCGCCAGGTACACAGACAGTTTCGCTCATGTTCCCCGGCAAGCTCCAGAGCTTCGGGACCTGGGGAAGGCCGCTTTCTGGACCGGTCTTCAGGGCATCGGCATGACGTCGCCCATCCCCGAACACTTCAGGGGAAAACAGGACCAGCCGGACAAGGGCGCCAAGCCGCAAACCGGCAAACCAGCCGGTCCGGACAAGAAGAAGCAAGCCTCCGAACCGTCACCCGGGCAAGACGATTCCCGGGACAACATTGAATTGGTCAGCCGCACGCTTCTTTTTATCATCCGTGCGGGAATAATCTTTTTAGAACTGCGCCTGCTCTGGCTTGTGATTCAATATGCCGGGAGATACCTGCTCCAACTGTTCATGTCGGAAAGCATGGACCCCGGACCACTCAATCCTGCACCCGCAAGGACAAGACGGGAATCGCCCTTGTCCGCACAGGTCCTGGTCACCAGGATCAGGCGGAGTCCCCTGAGTTTTGTCCTGCATCCATTTATCCGGCTTCGGCTGATGCTGTCGGGCTTTCAGAAAAACGTTTCATCGGAGGAACTGTTCGAAAAAGAGCGCCGCGTGGTCGAGGCTGACTGGCGCATTCTATACGGTTCATGGGGGCCTTACCGATGCCTCTTCTGGGTCCTCCCCATCCTGGGACTTGTTCAGACCGCCCTGCTGCTCATTGCCCAATTCAACATCGCCTCTTCGGGTTTTGCCCTCCTTCCTCAAAAGGAGGCTCTCGAAGCAGCCAAGCCTATGGTCAGCTTTACCGTTCAAAAGGAAATACTCGACACCATCAAGCCCACTTTGAATCTTCTGCTTCCCCTGATCCAGGCGGCAGGTATGGCCATCTTTTTCCAACTGGCCTCCACCCTGCTAAGGTATTTTGAAGAGCTTTATCTTTCCAATCTGGATTCGTTCATCTATGACCGGCTGCTCTCAAAGCTGCCCATCCGGAGCAATGACACCATCCTCATTCTGGAGACGCTTCAGCAGCAGTTCCGAGACCTTCAAGCCGCATTCAAGGGGCTGGAGAACAAGGTCCTTTCGCCATCGGAAGTTGAGAAACAAACATGAAACGTTCGGACCGGGGACCAAGCATCAAGGTGGGACCGCTGTTGAAAAAGTTTTTGGAACAGCATCCCGCTTTTGAAGCCAACCCGATCGGAGACTGGAAAGACCTGGTTGGCGAACAGGTGGCCCGCTGCACCAGCCCGAGGTCGTTGAAGCACAAGGTCCTGGTGATCGTCGCCCACGACTCCGTCTGGAAGCACCACCTCGAGCAGCATAAAGAAATCTTGATGGAGAAAATAAATGGCAGGAGGCCCGAGCGCACTGTGGAGCAAATAGTCATTAAGGTCGCCGAAATGCCCGAATCGGCGCCGGTACTAAACCCCGCTCACAAAAACCTCGAAAAGATCAAAGCCAGGCGATACGCGGCGCGTAAAAAACTCAAGGCCCCAGCCAGGAAGCTTACCCCGGACGAACAATCCCTGATAAAAAGCCTGCCCGATCCCGACCTGCGGGAAATCGGAGCAAAGCTGCTCAAGCGCATTCCGGCCAACGAGGAAGATCGATGATGAATAAGGCTTTTCTCGCTTTGTTATTAGCCCTTGCAACAATATTGACAATGACGCCCTATGTGCATGCTGCAGGAGAAGACCTGATTGAGGCTGCCAAGGCAGGAGACATTGCTGCAGTCCGCCAGATCCTGGAAAGGGGCGCGAACGCTAATGCCAGGGACAGTTCCCAGGAGACGCCGTTGCATTATGCCGCTTCCCGGGGTCTGACCGAGATTGCTGCATTGCTCATTCGGAAAGGCGCAAAAGTAAACGCCAGGGATGAGAACGAAGAGACCCCATTGCATCATGCCGCTTCCCGGGGCAAGACCGAGGTTGCGGCGTTGCTCATTCGGAAAGGCGCAAAAGTAAACGCCAGGGATGACTACCAAGAGACGCCGTTGCATCATGCCGCTTATTGGGGCAAGACCGAGGTTGCGGCATTGCTCATTCGGAAAGGCGCAAAAGTAAACGCCAGGGACGAGAACCGAGAGACGCCGTTGCACTGGGCCGCTGAGGGCCAGACCGATGTAGCCTCATTGCTCATTCGGAAAGGCGCAAAAGTAAACGCCAGGGATGACTACCAGGAGACGCCGTTGCATTATGCCGCTTCCCGGGGCATGACCGGGATTGCGGCATTGCTCATTGAGAAAGGCGCAAAAGTAAATGCCAGGAACGAGGACCGATGGACGCCGTTGCATTCGGCCGCTTTTGCGGGCAACACCGAGGTTGCGGCATTGCTCATCGAGAAAGGCGCAGACGTTAATGCCAGGGGCGTGATCCAAAAGACGCCGTTGCACTGGGCCGCTTTTGCGGGCAACACCGAGGTTGCGGCACTGCTCATCGAAAAAGGCGCGGACGTCAATGCCAGGGACGTGAACCAAAAGACGCCGTTGCACTGGGCCGCTTCTCATGGCAACACCGATGTTGCGGCATTGCTAATTGAGAAAGGCGCAGAGGGCAGTGCCTTAAATGGGGAACCTTGAACCGGTTAGTCTAAAGCGTTGATACAAAAGGTGGAGCAATAGCTGTAGTCCATTTTGCATATTCCTCCGCCCCGGGTCTCTGCTTGCCGGAGTCTAACGGGGTCATCCCTTCCGGTTTTTTTTATTCCCTTTATTTTTTCTCTTGACTTCTGTATCTATCACCCTCCTTTTGTTTGATTTTATTATGTTTAATTTTATCAGAATCGATGGTTAATTATCCCTGAGCCAGAGCCCAGCGGTTCCCGTCGGGAATTTTCTGGCATGTTCATTTTATCAGGCGCTTAAGGCTGATCGTCTTCTCAGGCTGTATAAATATCATGATTTCAGAACCAGAACGGCCCTCGAAAGAAGCTCCCTACACCGCGTATGATACAAAGTATCAGAGGAAGCCTGTAACTCTTTTTTCCGCCACACTCCTGGTTATCGCCAACATGATCGGGACCGGGGTCTTCACGACGCTGGGTCTTCAACTGACCAGCGTTCATTCTCCTCCTTCCGTACTGTTGTTGTGGATCGTGGGCGGCATGAGCGCTTTCTGTGGAGCGCTTGCGTACGGAGAATTGGGCGCCATTATGCCGAGGTCCGGAGGGGAGTACCCCTATCTAAGCAACATTTATCACCCGGCCGCCGGCTTTCTTTCAGGATGCGCTTCCATCGTGGCGGGCTTCGGCGCTCCAATCGCACTTGCGGCTATCGCGCTGGGCCACTACATGCAGGCCGTTTTCCCCGGGATCAATAAGACGGCGGCGGGGGTTACCGTAATCGCAGTCCTCACCATGATTCATCTGGTGGATGTAAGGTTCGGCTGTCAATTTCAGAACGTTTTCACGGCAAGCAAAATTCTGCTCATCGTCGTGTTCATTGCCGCAGGTTTTTGCACCCCAAACCCGCAACAGGTTGTCCTGTGGGAGGGAAACGAGGTTGAAACGATCTTCAGCCCTGCATTTGCCGTAGCTCTGGTGTATGTATCCTATGCCTACTCCGGCTGGAATGCATCGGCTTACGTTGCCGGTGAAGTTCAAAAGCCTGAGCGAAACCTTCCTGTCTCTCTCTTTGTGGGGACTCTGTTCGTGTCGATATGCTACGTTCTGCTCAACTTCATCTTTCTTTATACCGTGCCGGTTGAGCAACTCACCGGCAGAATCGACGTCGCATACCTGTCCGCTAAGGCCGTCTTTGGATTGAGCGGCGCCAGGATCGTCACCCTGTTGATATGTTTGGCTCTTGTTTCCACTCTCAGTTCCATGATCATGGCGGGACCCAGGGTTACCCAGGCAATGGGCGAGGATATCGTCGCTTTAAAACTTTTCGCCAAAACGAACAGAGGCGGCTCACCTGTATATGCCGTTCTCCTCCAGTCGTCTGTAGCCGTGCTTCTCGCAGTCACTTCGACTTTCAACGCCATATTGACTTATGTGGGCTTTACCCTGACCCTGTTCGCCTTCCTAACAGTATTGGGGGTATTTGTGTTGCGTGTGAGGAAGCCCGGCATCAAGAGGCCTTTCAAAATGTGGGGCTATCCCGTAACGCCTGCATTTTACCTTGTGGTGAACGGCTGGATGCTTTGCTACCTCCTGATCGAAAGGCCTTTCCCTTCTGCGGTCGGTCTTTTGACTGCTGGATCAGCGCTGCTGTTGTACATTCTGCTGGCAAGGCCTGCAAAAACCAGCTCTTCGAGGGAGGTTTTCAAATGAGAATCCCAAAAAGAAATTTCTATTCGCAAAGCCTAATTCTTCTTATTCTTTCCGGCTTTCTTTTTTCTTCATATACTATTTGCCGGCCAGGGTCCGAGACCGATGAAAATACACCACCGGGCAAGGAGCTTCCGGGGCGCCAGGCCTCTTACGCACAATACGCCGCGCTTATTGCGGGCATTCGCACTCCGCAGAGCACCCTGGCGCCTCTTGAAAGCAGATCTGTTTGGACCGAATTCGCCACGTCCTGCGACAACAAATGGGAGAAATACCACAAGATACAGTTGGCGCCGGTGAGGAAGTGGGCCGCCAGGGAGCTGGCCAAATCAATCCCTTCCGGGTTCACCGTATTCTATCCATTCAGTGGGCCGGATTTTGTCAACCCTTACATCCTTTTCCCCGGCGCAGGGACCTATATCCTGATGGCGTTGGAACCCATCGGCGAGATCCCTGATTTCCAGGCTATGAGCCAGAAGGACTTCGATTCTTTTTTCGCAGACATCCCGAAGTCGCTCCATGATCTTCTGAACGTCGACTATTTCATCAGCTCACACATGCACACAGGCATGGAAAGCAAAGAACTCAACGGTGTTCTCCCTTTTCTTCTATTCTTCATGGCGAGGGAAAAGACCCGTATCCTCGATGTCGAGTATTGGTTCATGGCGCCGGACGGAACGATTCAGAAGGTCCCTGGCTTTGAGAGCGGCAAGCCCGGTCCGGCAGGCGCCATTCCAGGAGTGCGGATTCTCTTTGAAAGCGCAGACTCACCGGGGAATAAGCCCCAGACACTCTACTACTTTCGGCTGAATCTTCATAACTCCACCTTCCGACGGAACAGCCATTTTATTACTTTTTTGCAGAACTTTGGACCGTTTGTCACCTTTATGAAATCGGCGGCTTATGTGATGTTCGAGCCACAGGCCTCTATGGCGAGACAGTTCGTTCTCGATCAGAGCCGCTATGTTCTGCAGGAAGATTCGGGAATTCCGTTGAGGTACTTTGACCCTTCAGTCTGGGCTTTGCAATTTTACGGCGCTTACAGCAAGCCCATATCGATTTTCAAACATGACTACCAGGCGGACCTTGCCAGGGTATACGAAATCGGCAGGGACATCAAACCCCTGCCCTTCGGAATAGGCTATCACTTCCAGGTGGACACGGCCAACCTGCTGTTCGCAATCAGGAAATGACGGATAGACCCGTTTAATACGGAGTTGCGTTCAAGACCGGGCGGGGATAAACCTCGCCCCTACAATATTGTCGCGCGGCTCGCCCGTAGGCGAGGGCTTTATGCCCTCCCTTGGCGCCCGATTTGGACGCAACTCCGTATAACGCCATGAGGGATGAGAACCCCCGCCAAGGTTACCCCTTACAGGAAATCTCACCATGTTCAAAGCCGGCGGCAACCGATCCTGTCGCGCACAGTTCAATCAGGACCCACTCTCCAACCCCCTCCATGGCGCTACGAGATTGTGCTCTACGCCAAGCTGATCGAGTATCCGGGCCACGACAAAATCAATGAGGTCCTGAACGCAACCGGGCTTGTGGTAAAAGCCGGGCATGGCCGGAAGGATTATCGCTCCCGCTTCCGCAGCCTTGAGCATGTTTGCGAGGTGGATGCGATTGAGCGGCGTTTCGCGGGGGACAAGAATGAGCGGGCGGCGTTCCTTCAGGCAGACGTCGGCCGCCCGGTGGATGAGATTTTGAGACAGCCCGGAGGCAATCGCTCCCAGGGCGCCCATCGTGCACGGGACGATCACCATGCCGGCGCATGGAAACGAACCGCTGGCCAACGGGGCCGCGAAGTCCGTTTCCTCGTATGTGCAAACCTCCGGTGGAAGGTCGTCGCTCAGCGCCACACCGGTTTCCAGTTCGTAGACGAGCCTTCCCGCCTCGGAGGACACGAGGTGAACGTCGTACTTTCTCCTCGGTATCGAGCGCAGCAGCTTTCGCGCGTATCCGGCGCCGCTCGCGCCGGTGATGGCTACTGTCAGGTTTTGCTTTTTCAAATTGAGGTCCCCACTTTTACCTCTTTGGGCCGCCGTAGAAGGCGGCGCTGCCAACGGGTTTTGCTTTTTCAAATTGAGGGTCCCACTTTCAACCAAAGTCCCCGGACTCAGGCAACCGAGGCAAGCTGCGTGAAGGTCTCGAGCCTGGGCGCCTCTTCCAGTTCGCCTGCCTGGAAAAGGCGAGAGTAGAAAAGACTGAGTCCACTGCGCTCCCGTTCGTTTAAATCAAACCGGAGGCAACGGTAGTACTCATGCAGTTCCGCGATGCCCAACAGCCCGGTCCTGGCGGCCTGCTCGCAGATCCTGCCGATATTGGCGAGGCCCCATCTTTTGGAGGAAAGAAGAGCCCCGATCGCATCCTGTAACTGCCCGTTCTTTTGAGTAACCGTCTCTTTGCGTATAACCCATACGGCAAACACGAACGGGAGTCCGGTCCACTCAAACCAGGCCGTCCCAAGGTCGAGCACATGAGGGAAAATACCGCTCCGGTCAAGCCTCAGTGCTTCATCACCAATTGCAAGGCAGGCGTCGGGGAGCTCGGACCCTGAAAGATAATCCGAACAGGACCCCGTTTCGAACCGGGGCTCCACCCCGTATCGCAGCCTGCACAGGACTTTCAGCAGCCCGACCGAAGTATGCGAGTGAGAGCTTGCCAGCACTGTCTTCCCTGAAAGCCGCTCAATGGGCGCGCTGCTAAGCAGAAGCACGCTCTTCACTTCGCCGGCGGAGTTGATCGAGAGGTCGGGCACGATGTAATAGAGGCCGGCTCGCCTGGCGTATTCGATTGACGAGACGGGGCTAATGTCCAGCGCCCCGTTTGCACAAAGCTCGTTCAGTTCTGAAGGAACGCCGGGGACAATCTCGAAGGGATTGGCTATTATGCCGACTTCCAACGGATAGTAGATGGGAAGCACGTTTAGAAAATCGATCCTTCCAAGCCTCAGCTTTGCGCGCAGTTCACCCATTTCCAGGCTCCTTCTTTCCCGGTTTGAATAAGAGCTTCAGCCAGATTCGATTCGTCAACGCCCGATGGGATTTCGACGGCCAGCATATGAGCTTTCGCCCCCGGCCCGATGCAGCCGAAATCGCTTTTGCAGCCGAGCGATAAAGCAGGATTGACCGTAATCATCTCGATCACTTTCTGAGGATCGACTGAGGGGTGGTTATCGAGAGTAAAGGCCGCTTCGGCAAAAAGGTTCAGGTCCGTGTTGCTGGCAAGGCTGTCGGTGCCGAGGGCGCAACTTATGCCGTGTGAAAGCGCCTTTTCGATCCACGGGCGCCCCGAACCCAGGTTCCGGTTGCTCCTCGGACAGAAAACCACAGTGCAGTCCCTTTTCGCAGCAAGCGTCCAATCCGCTTCGGACATATGCACGGCGTGCACCAGCAGCGTGCGGGAATCGAGCGCTCCGAGGCTGTCCAGGTACTCGATCGGGGTTTTTCCGGGCGGGGCCCATGCCGGGTCCCACCGCCCTACCCTCTCAAGCAGCTCGCGGCAAAAACCTTTTCCGCTCTGCAGAAATTCAATCTCATCCAAGTGTTCGGCCACGTGAATCGAGAAAGGAAGCCCGTGCGCCCTCGTCCATTCTTTGGACTCGGCGATGATCGCCGGCGAAACGGAATAGACCGAATGGGGGACCGGGATGGCGGCGGCGCCGTCAGCAGGCGAAATCTCGACGGCTCGCGCGGTGGGCATGGCTGCCGCAACCGAGTCGAGATTGAATCCGAGCAACTCGAGGAAAATCCTCCGCTCGGGGCGGTGGAACCGCCCTGGCGGGTGGGTGGGTGGGCCGCAGTTAGAATCTCGACGCTCCGCGAGGCGGGCAGATCGACCGGATGACCGGCTATCGGAGCCGTCGGTGTTTCGTCGTACAGCGCACTCGTGTTCTGCCGCCCCGCCGTTTGTCGTGTCTGCGTAAAGCCCCGTCCCGCTGCTTAAAAGCTCCGCTTCGCCACTCTGCAGGCCCTCACCGGCAGAGTGCGGTTCCATCCCGGCCCGAAGTGCGAACAGCAGTGCGATCCATTCGCGAAAGCTGGGCTGCGGAAAGGGTATTTTGCCTCTAAGGGCCGAGAGTTCCAGATGCGTATGGGCGTTAACCAGGGCCGGGAAAAGAGCGGCTCGACCGTGATCGGTCAACCGGGCGCCCGCAGGTGAGTCCCTCCGGACAGCGGTGAATGGTCCCGCCACGATAACCCGGCCCCTGCAGGTCAATACAGCGCCATTGCGCAAGGGCGGGGCCGAAACCGGCACGACCCATTCGGCCCGGTGGATCTCAGGGGATTCGGAGGCTGGAGAAAGCTCTTTCATATAATTCGGTCATGCCTCTATCGGCTTAAGCCGGAAGCAACTCGTAAGCCATCGTGCGCCGCCGCGGCTCGAAACCTGCTGACTGGATTATCCTGTGGATCTCTTCGGCCGAAAGGCGGAAATGGACCCCTGCAGCCGCGACCACGTTCTCTTCGATCATTGTGGACCCGAAGTCATTGGCGCCGAAAAAGAGGGCCAACTGAGCGACTTTCGGACCCATTGTCACCCAGGAGGCCTGAATGTTGTCAAAGTTGTCGAGAACAAGCCTGGAGATTGCAAGGAGCCTCAGATATGAGACGGCGGTTTCAGGTTCCCGGGGGATTGCGGTGTTTTGGGGCTGGAAGGCCCACGGAATGAAAGCGGTAAAACCTGCGGTGCGGTCCTGAAGATCACGCAGGGCGAAAAGGTGCAAGAGCCTGTCTTCCGGCGCTTCTTCGTGGCCGAACATCATAGTGGCGGTTGTACGCAGGCCCTGAGAGTGCGCCTCCTCCATGACAGCCAGCCATTCGGCCGTTGAACACTTGCGCGGAGACACCCGCCGCCTCACCGAGTCCACCAGGATTTCTGCGCCCCCACCCGGGATCGAGTCCAGTCCGGCAAGTCTCAACCTCGAGATCACCTCGCCTACGCCGACCCCCTCCAGCCGGCTGAAAAACACGATTTCCGGGGGCGAGAAGGCATGAATGTGAATTGGATACTTTGACTTTATGAAGTTCAGCATCTCTTCGTAAAAAGAGAGCGGCAGATCGGGATGGAGCCCACCCTGCAACAGAACCTGCGTCCCGCCCAACCTCAGTGTTTCCTCGAGTTTTTCGGAAAGCTCCTTCCGGCTCAGGACAAAGGATTCACTATGGCCTGGAGGCCGAAAAAACGCGCAGAAACGGCACCCGCACACACAGACATTCGAGTAGTTGACGTTACGGTCAACAACGTAGGTGACAACAGGCTGGGAATGCTTTTCCAGAGACTGAGAATGATTCTTCAGGCGCGCCTCATGAGCCATCCTGCCCAGCGTATGAAAATTGCCGCTCCGGTAGAGGTCCCAAGCCTGATTTATATTTAACCTGCCGTTTTCAATCATAATTTAACCACACAAAGTCCGGAGATCCTGACAGTCTCCCTTCGGAAGCCGGATTTCTGAAAACTTTGCGGAACAGGCTGTCGCGTTCCACCGGCTCCAACCCCGCATCCCGTATCGTCCTCTCTATCTCCCGACAGGTCATTCCCTGCTGGGACTCGGCCCCCGCCATGTGCCCGATCTTTTCCTCGACCACCGTTCCGTCGAAATCGTCCGCGCCGAAGTAGAGGGCGGCCTGGGCGAGCTTAACCGAGAGCATCACCCAGTAGGCTTTGACGTGGGCAATGTTGTCGAGCATCAGCCTGCTCACGGCGATCGTTTTCAGGTCGTCCACCCCGGTCGCCGGCGGAAGATGGCTAAGAACGGTATTGGCCGGCTGGAACGTAAGAGGGATAAAGCAGACGAAGCCACCCGTCCGGTCTTGAAGCTCTCGAAGCGCCGCCATGTGATCGAGCCGTTCCCTCACAGTCTCGATATGCCCGTAGAGCATCGTAGCGTTGGTCTTTATTCCGATTTCATGAGCCTGGCGCATAACATCCAGCCAGCCTTCGCCGTCCAGTTTCTCAGGACAAAGCAGCTCTCTTACGCGCGCGCTAAACACCTCAGCCCCGCCGCCCGGAAGCATCTGGACGCCGGCCGATTTCAAACGGGCAAGAACATCTTTGACGGATGTCCCCTCATTTTTTGCAAAATGGGCGATTTCAACCGCTGTAAACGCTTTGATAAAGACATCGGGCTTTGTGCCGCGTATCTTCCGGACAAGGTCTTCAAAAAAAGCAAGAGCAAGATCGGGGTGGCATCCTCCCACGATGTGCGCCTCTGTCAGACCGTTTCCGCCGGCGCGGATTTTATCGAGGATTTCATCCTCGGAGAGTTCGAATGAAAGCGGGTCGCCTTTTTTTCTGCTGAAAGCGCAGAAACGGCAGCCGTTTACACAAATGTTCGAATAGTTGATATGGCGGTTTACAACGTAGTAGGCGCTATTTCCGTGAAGCCTTGTCCTGACGTGATGAGCGAGCGAACCGACGGCGTTTATGTCCGGGCAGGCAAAAAGTCTCTCACCGTCTGAAATCGTGAGCCTTTCCCCCTCCGCGACTTTGTGACAGATGTCTTCCAGGCCGAGATTTTTATAATACCGTGGTTCGAACATATCTTTGTCCCGCCGATTCACCCGGAGCGGCGCTCCATTCCACGCCCATCCCGATCCGAAGCAGCTTTATGAACTCATCCACCTTGCGCTCCAGCTCGTCCAAGGGCGCCTCGTATATGCCGGCCCCCGCATCGAGAAAGGGAACGCAGTAAGCCTGGAGGAACCGGTCCATCATCGCGTCCAGCATGAAAACGGCCATTTCGATGTCCGTGTCGGCCCTGATGTCCCCCCTCGCGATCCCGGCCTCTACTACAGGAAGCAGGTACTCCGCCGAAAAAAGGTGCACCTGCTGCAAAAACTCCGTCCGAAGGGGAAAGTCTTCCTGGAAAATCATCTTGAGGTAGATTCGGTAGACCCTGGGGTGGCGCTGGATGAAGCGGATTCCCGCCAGCATGCTCTCTTTTATTCGCACGAAAAAATCCGCGCTGGAAGTCTCTCTTTTCACCTGCCGCAGCGATTGCCTTACAAGCTCCACTGCATAGTTGAAGATAACGCGAAAGAGGCCTTCCTTGCTGCCGAAATATTGGAAAAGAGACCCCTTGGCTATGCCGATCCGTTCCACCATGCGATTGACGCTCGCCTGCCGGAACCCGTGGCGTGAGAACTCATCCACGGCCGCGTCCAGGATTTTGCTCTTCTTGCCTTCATCAAGCTTGTTGAAAGTATCGCGCGCCAACATCCGGCCCTCGCATCCCGTGAAAATGACCAGGTGGTCATTATAGACGCAGGGCAGGTTTTGTCAAACTGATAAAGTGACCGGTCGGTCATTTTCCATTGGCGAGACGCAGATAGAAAATGCGTTTTCACGCGAAGCCTGATCATAGACAGGTCAGGGAGAGACGCGAAGAAAGAAAAGCAGACGCAGGTTAGGGAAATTCTCTGCAAGGTTGGGGACGCTGAGCACAAGGCGCCAGCTTGCAGGGAAGCAAGCATTCAGGCTACGCGTCTTCGCGTGCGCCATGCTCCTATCGCTGAGAGCGAAAACGCTGGATTGCCGGGCAGGATTGAAAGGGGGGATTTCAGATGAATCTATTCAGGACGTTCGAAAAACACATATTCACGCTGGCATTCGGGGCATTTCATAACTACTCTGTCATTGCCTTCGCCGTGAATGCTGATCCTTATTCCGCAGAAATCGCATCTCCTGCAGAGCAGCAACCCTCGGAACCGGGGGAGAATGCGCCCATGCCTGTTCGTGACCTGCGCGACCGCATCTTCTTTCCTTTCGGAAGGATCTGCCGCAAAGGTAAGTACATCCGGTTTACTGGCCAAACTCTATTCGCCCCTTTTTTAAAAAGCCTCAATTTTAGTTTATGGCCCAAAGCCAGGAAAAAGTAAAGAAGAAGCTGCCGTATGGGCCAACCGAACCACATTTCCTTTAATTCGACCTGAAACCAGATATACAGACGACAGGGATTTGATTTTAGTTGACAGGCTGACGCGAAGACTGGACCTCACCGCAGAGACGCAGGGAAAAGCCTTAGTAGTGCAAAGCGGGAGGCGAGAAGCGGGAAGCTTTTGCTCTCCGGTCCCTGCTTCCTGCTCCTTGCTCCTTGCTTCCGCGTCACAAGCTGACAAGCAGGCCGCCAGTACTTAAATACGAGGGAAATAAATTTGGAGAACAAGCAAATGAGTGAATACAGTCATGAATGGATTTGCCGAAATATTGTGGACGGCGCCCCGGACGCAATCATATTCGCCGACGCCATGGGAATCATTCGTCTTTGGAACTCGGGAGCGGAGACTATTTTCGGGTATAGCGCAAGTGAGGCGATCGGGCGGGACCTCGATATCATAATCCCCGAAAAACTCAGAGAGCGCCACCGGCAAGGATACCGCAAAGTGATGGAGACAGGGGTCTCCAGGTATATGCATGAACTGCTGGCCGTTCCTGCGCTGCGCAAAGACGGCGCACGGATTTCAATTGAGTTCAGCATAGTAGTTCTGAAGTCGGATGATGGCCAAATCATCGGATCGGCGGCCCTCATACGCGATGTAACCGCCAGATGGGAAAGGGAAAGGGCGCTGAAAGAAGCTCTAAAATCACATGCAACATCCGTTTAAGCCAACGAAGGAACAGGTCCGGGCAGCAAGGGGCAAGTCAGTCCCCGACATTATTTCGCCCGGGCTGAAGGTGCTATTTTGCGGAATCAACCCCGGCCTATACACGGCAGCCGTCGGGCATCATTTTGCCCGGCCTGGAAACCGCTTCTGGCCTGCGCTCCACCAGGCCGGTTTTACGCCCAGGCAATTTTCCCCATTTGAGGAAGAAGAACTCCTGAACTACGGACTTGGGATTATAAACATCGTGGACCACGCAACCGCCCGGGCCGACGAACTAACGGCCGAAGAACTCGCCGGGGGCGGAACTATACTCGATGATAAGATCCGAACTTTTAAGCCCCTTTTTTCCGCAATCCTGGGGCTGGGCGCTTACCGGCTGGCCTTCAGCCACCCGAAGGCCCTGCCTGGACTTCAGCCGGAAAAACTCGGCAGGATATCTGCGGCCTGGGTTTTGCCTAACCCGAGCGGCCTCAACGCGCACTACCAGATGAAAGATCTCGTTCGCATGCTAAAAGAGCTTAAGGCCGCTGTGGACAAGGAATGCGGAGCTGAGCAGTAAGAACCCGGATTATGCCTGAGCGTGCTTGAAAATCATGCTGCGTTCATCCCAACTATCTGATATTATATGGCAAATTCTCAAGGAGGAGGGAAAGCTTTATGCGCACAGTTGGTGACAAGCAGAGAGGGGCCATAAGGCCGGAATTTAACCCCTCCATCAGCATTGATTTCCGGGGCGCAAAGATCACCTCCGACACCGGCTTTCTTCTCTTGAGGGAGATTGATCAGCGGTTCAACCTCCTGGGCGGTGTAGAGTCTCTGATTGATGATCCAAGATCGCACCGGCATCGGCATACGGATCATTCTTTGCTCCAACTCCTGCGCCAGCGAGTCTATCAGGT
>PLSV01000234.1:0-513 GCA_003165235.1 Syntrophobacteraceae bacterium | reverse complement strand
AGAATCCTCCTTCGTTAAGGGCTAGGGACGAGTGATATGGTGAACGGATGTGAATGCCCCCAAGCGCCGTCAAACCTCGGCCGACCTACGAGGATTAAACTTGTGTGACAGGTCGGATGCTGCTCCCCAGAGCTTGCAGCAAGTGGCCAGGATGTAGGTCTTCGTTGCACCTGCACGGAACCGTAGAGCCACCGGTGTAGAGGGCACACCTAACTCATTCACTGGATCAACTATGTGAAACGTGATAACCCCACCCTCCGCCAGGAGCAATTCCAGGCAGGCAAACCGCAAGGCATGCTGATGGAGCGATGGGTGAGAGAGGTTGGAAGAAGCGAATGTCTTCGGGAAAGCCGAAGGATAGAGCATGAAACATGGCTCAACGCCAAAACCGGTGAGCTACAGCCCCGGCAAATGAGCGTGCAGACATCCAACAGGTGTCTCATTGCGAGAGAACCGGCAGAATCTTCGAAGATGAGAAAGCAAATGATGGCCATTCAGGCTGGTGCGCTCAAA
>PLSV01000200.1 GCA_003165235.1 Syntrophobacteraceae bacterium | reverse complement strand
CTCCGTGGAAATCCAGGCTAGTACACTGTCAACTAAGTTGTAAAGGGTGCAGACACACAAACCGTAATTCCGGCGCATCCTTAAATCTAGTGTAGTTTCAGCTAGTTAAAATTACTGGACCCCGGCCTTCGCCGGGGTGACGACGACTCGCCAACAGATTGGGACTTTGTTGACAATGCACTAGCTTCTCGGCTCAATGCGGGATCGAGTTTCAAGAACACTCTTTCAATAGTGTCCCTGATCTCTTAAGCAACGGCGCCTCTTGCATACGAAGTTGCGTTCAAGTGAGTACCCCAAAAAGCTGAAAAGCTCGGGGGTTGGGGGGACATTTGCCCCCCGAACCCTCACTATGATCGGGTTCGCGTTGAACCTTCCAACCCATGTCGGATGCTTTAAGTTCGGCGTCCGATCTTTTGTGAGGACGCACCCCCTCGCAGCGCTCCACGCCCGGACCATGATCCTGCTCTATATGGCNNGCTTCAACTTGAGCGCAACTTGGTACACAAGTGGTTTGGCGTCGTTGCGGCGGAGGTGGGAACGAAACAACGCCTTTCAATTTTTCCGGTCTTCGACTATAGAGCCGGGAATGTAGAATGAGTGTCAGGTTCCGTGATGTTCAGACAGGATGGAGGTCCGCTTGTATGGTTGAACAGCTTTCGCCCAATCTATACCTGATAAGAATCCCGTTGCCGGGAAGTCCCTTGGGATGGGTCAACTCCTACGTGATAAAAGGCCTCGACAGGAACCTGATCATCGATACCGGGCTGAATCGAAGAGAGTGCCTCGAAGCCATGCAGGCCGGTCTGGGGGAAATCGAGGTGGATCTGAAAAGGACCGACTTCTATATCACTCATATGCACACGGATCACATCGCCCTGGCGCCGAGGCTGGTTCAAGACTCATCAACCATATATATCAACCGGCCGGATAAGGAGTACATTGAGAACTGGCCCGGCTGGGAGGCGATCGCCGGTTCTGCCGGACTGAACGGTTTTCCTGCTGACGAGCTTCAGGCGGCTGTCAGTAACCACCCAGGTTATAAGTATGCCGCGGATGTCAAACCAGAAACGAGCGCCGTAGATGAGGGGGACACGTTCCGGTACGGCGGCTACTGCTTCAGAGCCCTTGCGACCCCCGGACATACGAGAGGCCATACCTGTTTGTACGAACCCGCAAAGAAGGTCCTTGTGTCAGGAGACCATATTCTCTTTGACATAACGCCGAACATCACTTGCTGGACCCAGGAGGAAAATCCTCTGAAAAGCTATATTGCCAGCCTTGACAGGATTTACGGCCTGCCGGTTGATCTTGTGCTGCCCGGACACAGGGGTCTTTCAGGAGATTGCAGGAAGAGGATAACGGAATTGAAAGGACATCATCAAAGCAGACTCGAAGAAGCCCTCTCCATTTTGAAGCAAGGCCCGAAGAGCGCTTACGAGGTCGCATCCATGATGACCTGGGATATCGACTGCGACTCATGGGAAGCCTTCCCGGCGTCCCAGAAGTGGTTCGCCACCGGAGAGGCAATTGCGCATTTGAGATATCTCGAAGACAGCGGACAGGTTTTCAGGGAAACGAAGGCTGGCTTCATTGTTTTTGCAGCCTGTCACGGCTGATCGGTCACAAGAGTCACCAGGGTCGTCCGATCATTGGACCGCGATTCGAGTTATGCATGCCGGATAAATCGGAATCCCGCGAAGGAGCGGTGCGAATCACAATCTTATAGCGCCATAGTCGCCCGCCGGTGAACAGGCACAATAGAGTATCCATCGGAATTTTCCGCATAATCACTTCAAGAAGTCCGGCTACCAGTTTACCCCATAGCTTCTCAAGTAGTTCTTCGCATCTTCGTTGTCGAGCCGCGCCGCTGTTTTCATATCCTCAGTCGCCTGTTTCTGGTCGCCAAGTATGCTATAGGCGACACCCCGTTTATAATATGCCTTTGCATGGTCAGGATTGATCTCGATGACCCTGTCAAAATCCGAGATAGCCTGTCTGTGCTCGCCAAGTTTGTCATATACGACACCCCGGTTATAATGCGCCTTTACATAGTCAGGATCGATCTCGATTGCGCTGTCAAAATCTGAAATCGCCTGCATGTGTTTGCCAAGGTTGCCATGGGCGACACCCCTGGCGTTATAGGCCTCGGCATATGGACGATTGACTATTACTCCAGCGGCATCAACAGCATTTGGTCGATTGATTGTTATTCCAGGAATCTTCACGAACTGAACGGACATTTTGTCCTGATACATTTCGAGACCTTTGCCCAGGAGTTTAAAAGAGCAAAATTTCCTGGTGGCCGTGCCGTTAAATAATAAACCGGTTTCAAGCACGTCCAGCGGAAGATTATTCAGGAATATGCCGTTTCTCAGCGTATCGGGCATAACCCTGCATACGCTAGTGCGCCCCACATCATCCGTCAGCGCCATTTCCACGGGCAAAATCTTATAGAGTGTCTTTACAAACTCGCCAGTCAGGGTGAGGTCCACCCATATCTTTACCAGCAAAGGCTCCGCGCATTCAGGGAGCCGGACACTTTCGGTCTTCCGGTACTCGGCCGTACCGGCCGGTTCAAGGCTTTGGAACCGTGGAACCTGCTTTTTTCTGAGAAGCAACACGGGTTCCGCCAGCCCGCAGGGCTCGTACCACTTGTAAATAGAAAGCCAGGTGGAAGGAACGTCAATCAGGCAATGGCGGCCGTCTATGCCTGAAAACGCCATCAGGAGATAAGGCGGGGCCTTCGCGCCGCTTAGAAAATCTGCGTTAAGATTATCGAGGTATGAAGTATACGCGCTGCAGGATTGAATTACCGGTAAAGGGGCATAGGTTAGATTGTTTGCAGCCGCCAAGGAAATTTCATAAGGGAAAATCCCTACCCTGCTGCGGCCGATTTCGGCAAGGATGTCTTCCGGCAATTTTTCTTTCTCGAGATGGAAAGCCTTATCCGGAGTCCCCAGCTCAAAGCTTTTGGCGATTCTCTTTATGCTTGCAATCGGGAATATCCGGTCGAGAAGATAGGAACCCAGGTGCTGCTGATAAACGATAAAACAAATGATGACTAAAACTGCAAAAATATAGTTTATTTCTCTCATCTTTGCCTTTCTCAGGTCGGAGAATAACAGGAGCAGGCCAATAATGAAGAGAGCGGCGCCGAAAAAAACGATAACATGGTCGTCCTGCCTGACAAATCCGTACTTGAAAACCAGGAAAAGCGAAGGGGAAAAAGCCAGGGAGAGCCAAAAAGACGGTTGTTCGGATCGATAGAGCTGGATAGAAACATAGAGATATGCAGTGACAAAAATGAGCGCCAAATATATTTCGTGCCATTTCCCAGGGATGCTCATACCCACGCTGTATCCCGATGATATTTCGAAAGACCCTCTCAGGTAGGCGAGCATGTCAGCAAAGGAGGGATTGTAGAGTAAGTAAGCGCCTGCAAAAAGCAATGGAATGAGGATTAAAGACAACCCGAGTTGCAGAAGGCCCCTGTTTCTGTCCGTCAAAACCTGGAAAGAAGAAAGCGCCAGAACCGCCGGCAGAGCAAGGAAACCTGAAGAGAATTTCATGAAAAACAGGGCAGGAGTGAGCAAGACGGCTAAGAAAAAGCAGGGAAGCCAATTCCTAAGGCGTAATGAAAAACAGAGAAGCAATAAAATCAGGAAGCCGACAAAATAGTCAAAATCCAATGGTCCAAGCGGTATCATAACAATTGCGAACAGGAACAACTGATGCACGGAAAATAACCGCTTGATGACGCCAAGAAAGAGTACGGCGGCAAAAAGGAACCATGCGCTCAAGTGGCAAATCAATGCGATTGATACATTGCTCCCGATTGGCTGTGGCCAGATTAGAAAACCGAGAGGACCGCAAGTAAAGATTACGTCTTTGCCGAAGAACAGGTCCGAGTTTACCAGGTGGTTGAGGGCAAATACCCAGGAAGCGTCAAGTCCAACAGTGATAGGGTAAACCTGAATCCGTGAGTTCAAAT
>PLSV01000263.1 GCA_003165235.1 Syntrophobacteraceae bacterium | reverse complement strand
CCCTCGGACCAATTCTCCAAATCATCGTGGATGTTGGCGTCGATCGCCGTGATGGTTGCGGCCCTTTACCTGGCCAAGGGCTTGCTGGTCTCGTTGACACTGGCCGTGCTCCTGAGCTTCTTGCTAAGCCCGGGGTGCGACTGGCTGGAGCGGCGCAGGCTGGGCCGTATTCCAACTGTATTTATTACGGTATTCGTGGGCTTCGCGGTGCTGGGTGCGGTGGTATGGACGGCAGTGGTTCAAATGAACGATTTGGCCCCCAAAATGCCTGAGTACCAAGACAACATTCAAGCGAAACTCCAAGCGGTGAATAACTACTTCATCGCCGCGCTGAGCAAGGTAACGAGATCAGCCGAAGACATCCAACAGAATCTCCCGAAAGAGGGAAAGGCCGAGGGGCCGCAGGGGACTCAAGAGCGGCCATACTCGGTTCGCGTTCTTTCCCCGACGCTGAACCCACTGCAAGTCCTGGGTGGAACGTTCGGCAAACTGATCGAAGGGTTGGGGTCGGCCGCTATCGTCTTCGTTCTCGTGGTTTTCTTTCTGGTGCGGCGAGAGGACTTGCGCGATCGTTTCATCCACCTTGTGGGAAAAGGTCAATTGCACCTGACCACGCCCATGTTGGAAGACGCCGCCAAGCGGGTCAGCAGATTCCTCTCGATGCTGTTTCTCGTCAATGTCACTTTTGGCGTTGCGATCGGCATCGGGCTCTACCTGATCGGCGTGCCCAATGCCATTCTGTGGGGGATACTGTCCGCAATATTGAGGTTCATTCCATACATCGGCGCGTGGATTGCCGCCGCGGCGCCGATCGGTTTGGCGATGGCCGTCTCGACGGGCTGGTGGGCGCCTATCCTCACGTTTGGGCTGTTTGCGGTCTTGGAACTCTTCTGTGGTAATATCCTGGAGCCATGGCTTTATGGCAAGGGCACCGGGGTGTCGCCGGTGGCGGTCTTGGTGGCGGCGGTTTTCTGGACATGGTTGTGGGGGGTTGCAGGACTGCTGCTGGCGACCCCTTTGACCGTATGCCTCCTGGTGATTGGCAAACACGTTCCCCAACTGGCCTTCCTGGACATTCTGCTGGGGGATGAACCGGTGTTCGCGCCTAGGAGGCGGGTCTATCAGCGGCTTTTGGCAAGAGATCAAGAAGAGGCAACCGAATTGGTCGACGACGATCTTGAGAACAAGCCGCTGGTCGAGGTCTACGACACGCTGCTCATCCCGGCTCTGGCTTTGGCCGAAACCGACTGGCATCGCGGCGAACTGGACGAGGGCAGGCACAAGTTCATTTTGCAGAGCATGAAGGAGATGATTGACGAAAGGGGTGAGGGGCAGCAGGAAGTGCAGGAGAAAGAAGGTATCGAGGACGGCATCTCGCTGCGGCCGCGCATCCTCTGCCTGCCCGCTCGCGACCAGGCGGATGAAATCGCCGGAATGATGCTGGCGCAATTGTTGGCGACGGACGAATGCCTTGTGCAGTCCGTCTCATTTACGGCCTCGGCCGGCGAGTTGGTTGATCTTGTCGAGGGGCGCAAACCCGACGTTGTGTGCATTTCCGCCACGCCACCCGCCGCCGTGCTGCATGCTCGCTATATGTGCAGGCGCGTTCGTGGTCGATTGCCGAAAGTACCCGTGGTCGTTGGATTGTGGAACGCACAAGGCGATCTGAGCAAGGCGAAAGCGCGCATCGGTGGTGGCGCCACAACGCATGTCGTTGCGACGTTGGCGGAGGCGCAAGAACAAGTCAACCTGCTGATCCAGCCGCTCTTGCGGCCTTCCGAGGAGGCAAGTGCAGCCGAATGACCCAGCGTCTTTGCAGCAGTCTCTACTACAATCCCAGTTCGCACTTGCTCGGTGGGGCGCATTCTCGGCCTTGGAGCGAGCACATAGAGAATTGAACCTCAAAGCTGATTATGTCTTATGACGACGTCACAGACAGTTATGCCCATAAGAATAGACATGGAAAACCAGGGCGCAATGACCAGCAAACTAGCCAGCGCCTGCACCCTGCGCCAACGAGTGAGCCGACAGGCTCCATCCTGACTATAATATTATATCAACATCGTCAGCATCGGCCATCGTACAACGCGCAAACTTCGGGCAGGGCTGCCGCGCCGAATTACCTTCCGGATCTCCCGTCGGACCTGCGAACCATTTTCTGGAATGCTGGAGCTATGGAAGCAGGAGAGGTTAAAGTTTTTTGGCGGTCGCATAGAGGTTGACGAGAGCTTTGGCTGCCTCGCTGATGACCACGGCGTACGTTGCAATATGGTCGGCGGTTACAACGGCTTTGCTCGTTTCACCAAGACCTATCCGTAAGTCGTTGGTGATAGCAAGCACATTTTCAGATACCATGGCGACGTTGGGAATGGCCTGGTTGAGGGCTTCCCGATTTGCGCTCAGGATTGCCCCAATATCCTTAACTGCGGCGTTCACGTTTCTGAGCGTCATAATAGCGTAGCCGCCGGCCGCCACCACCACCAGAAAAATAATAAGCAGTCCGAGCTGACTGAAAGTGATGTATCCTTCCATACAGATTTCTTTCCTAGTAGGTGGTTCTTAATTTTTCTTATCCGTTCCTTCGTCCTCCGCTGGTGGTTGTTGTAATGCTCCTTTGGCCGCCGTGTGCACACGAGAACTTTTTTCCTCTGCCGCACTTACTAGCCGGTGTCCTGTGTGGGAAGCATTTTCTTTTATTTTTTCCCAGGCCTCGTAACCGCGCTGGCTTAAATCCTCACGCGTTTCCTTCCCGGCCTTGGGAGCAAGAAGAACGCCTGCTACCGCACCAATCGCAACGCCGAGCGCCAGGATCCCGGTCTTTTTTCGGCGCAGCGTTTTCTCGCGATCGGTTCTTGCCTGTCGTAATCGGTCAGCTATTTCTTTCATAATCATGGCTGATCCTCCCACTAAAATGAGATTCTTCAAAATGGTCACACTGCCTCCATTAAAAGAGAACGAACGCTTTCTCAAACGGGTTCATGAATTAGACTGATGATTTTCATCTCAATGACCGCACAGCCGTTAACAAAGCTGGTCCACTTCTCAAATCTTCTTGATGAGCTGTCTCCAAGTTTTTGAGGGCACACGCGGTCGGCTTATAGTCATAGTCGAATATCTCCAGCACCGTCACATCAGGAGTGCTCTGTGATGAGAATTCGCTTTTTGCTGCCTTAATGTAAGCACCTGCCGTGGATGGTGTCAACGGTATTTAGATGTCGATTTTTGTTGGGAAGTGATGAAAAAAATCATCAGGGTGTGTCATTGTGTTACGGAGGATGATGGGCAGCTCGGCGCAAATTGGTCTTTAGGCGAGTTGTCTTGCTCGCGCAGGTCTTATAAGAGGGCCTTCACCCGAATTTGAGGGCAAACTACTCCTGTGGGTGCTTCTAAGCCATTGAATTAAAATCCGAGCCTTTATCACAATAATGTGCTAGCTCCGGGGCTCATGCCGACGCGGGAGGGCCGCTCCAGCGACGCCCTTAACACCGAAAACTACGCCCATCAAAATCGCTCGCACGGCGCTTACGGCGTTTTCCCCGATAGACCCAGCCGCCTCCATGGCCCCGTTTACGGCGGCCTTCGCGACTTCATTGACGTTTCCGCCGATCTGTCCAGCTGCCTCCACTATTCCGTCAACCGCTCTTCTGGCAATGAGCGCGACGTCCGCCCCCACCTCGGCAGCACCACTCACGGCGTCCCTGGCGGTCCGGCCTGCTGCGTCCACAACGTCACCGCCGACCTCGCTAACGCCTATAATTATCCCCTTCGCTATACTTTTAGTCCCGTCAAGCAGGCCGGAGCCAGCTTCCTGCGCGGCCGCGACAGTCCCCTTGAGAACATCGCTCACCACCGAAACCGCCTCGTTCGTAACGTTTCCGGTGGCCCTTATCGTGTCTGAAACGGTGTTTCGCGCAAGGTCTACAAAGCCCGCCTCGACCTGATTTATAATCTGAAAGCCGTTGATTATGCCTTCTTTGATCGTTTTCTGCGGGTCCCCAGTGCTCCTGGGGGAAGCCGGTTTGCTCTCCTTTACTTCGGGNNTACTTCAGCCGGTTTGCTCGCTTTCATTTTCTCTCCCTTGTTTCCTCCAGCACCAGCCGACGATCTTTCAGACAAGGGGCTGGCCGGAGAATGCTATAATCATCCCGTACCAGAAGGCTACGTACCAGGCAGGAGCGACAATATTCCCGATACTGAGCTGATAGATTCCCATTGCGAGCAGACCGGCAAATGCGAGGCTGAGCAAGTCGAGTTCCCCCCCGGTAAATCCCTTGACCTTCCGGTCAAAATCCCGCAGGCTGAGCGCCGCTTTCTGCCGAAGAGTCCCTTGGCGCGCCCTGTCGGACCTGAGGCTAAACAAGCCTCCGGAAACGGATTCCAACTCTATGCCCTGGCCCGGCTCAGTCAAAAGGAGCACGCTCCCGGTAATCGGGTTCGCCTCCACATGCCTCACACCCGGCAATCCGGAAAGCCGGCTCGCAAGCGCACTGAAATAGGATGCATCCCTTTTTTTCCCGGGGATCTTCACCCTGAGCCTTTCCGAAGTGCTGTGCGAAATGAACGCCTCAGTAAGCATTTCAGCCCTCCCCGACGTCGGAGACCGGTGCAGAGGCCTCTTGCTGCCTTCCCTGGACGAGTTCCGCATGAGCTTCAGCAGCCAGGTCTTCCACCAATTCCTTTGCCTCGGCAATCATCTCTGTGGTTTTTTCAAACAGGAGTATGGCGCTTTTTATCGATGCCTTGGCCACCGGCTTCACCACGGCTGCCACCGCCGGAGCTATCGCAGGCGCTAGGATCAGTACTCCGAGACCAATTGCCAGACCTGTTCCGATCTTTAATCCATTGTCAAAAAACGCCATTCACCACCTCCTGAATTACTCGCGTGAGCAGGCCCAACTTACCGGAACTGCAACGCGCCCATACCCACCCATATTGAAAATATGTGCTTTGATAAAATTGTGCTTACGCAATAGCTCAGGCCGCTATTCTCCGGCGGTCGGCCCTCCCCGGTGCGGATTTGTCCTCCGGACTGTTAAGCTTAATGTAGGACTCAAGCGCGAAATAGGCAAGCAGATACCAGGGCGCACTCCCGATCTGAAGACCTTGCCTGGCGAGTTGTAAAACGGCAAGCGCACCGAATCCGAGCGGCGCCAGCAGCTTTAAATTCAGAATGCCTTTGGTCCCCAAACCCAGATGTCTGGCTAGATCTGAAACCGCATCGCTCAGCGACATTGAGGAGGTTTCGACACCCACTGCCGCCATCAATATGACGCCCAGATCATTCAGCTTGGACTTGATATCTTCGAGCGCATCTTCGTCGTGGTGGACAATGATGGTGCCGGCGTTTAGATTGGTTTGAACTCTGCTGACATAGGGAAATGTTTGGATGGCCTCGGCAATCCGGGCCATTTCTTTTGGATGCCGGTTTTTGCGCGACAGCCTGATTCGGGTGCGCCTCGCAGTGCTGGACACAATTCGTGTATGGTCAGCCATGAGGACTCAAGTCCTGTATCAGAAAATCCAGAAAAAGAATAAGTCCATGGTCACAATAGGTTTCCGGTTGGGTCGTGTCAAGCTAATTTCCCTGACATGATATTCCACGTAAATGGCAGGGCAAAAATGGCGGAGGAGACCGGAAATAAGGATGTTTTTATACACAGGCTGATTGACATTGCCGGTCAAACGGCCATCGTCCACCACATTCCGGGGCGCATAAGGCTGCAGGCGAAGCTCCCCGGATTGCTTCTCGCACGGGATTTCGAAGCCGGGGACCTGATGAAATGCTTTATTGGCATTGTGGATGTCAGGACCAACGCGGCTGAACGGTCCATGGCCATCAGCTATGGTACGGGGCAATAGGCTCCAGATATCCAAGGATGGTCCCCCCTCCTTAAGTTTTGGTTTTTTGGACTTCCAAATCATTCACTCCGGAAGCCAGGATCCCCCACACCCCTGGCTTTCTCCTTTTTTGCCTCTGCTTATTGCGTCACGGTGTTCTTTCAATGTCGCCCTATCACTATTGCAAAGCGTACCCATCGAATTCATGAAGGTTCGCCTTCGGACTTTGATTTCTGAAACATTTCCCGTCTCCGACACACTGGATTCAACCCTTTCCAGCTTGGATGATTAGTTCGTCTGAAAGGTGTGTATCAAAAGCGCCTAGACCGGTCTAGTCGGCATTGTGCTTGCGTATTTTGATGGGCATATCGTATTATTCCATGGGCCTCGGGGGTTTTCAAAAGGTTATTCGAGTGGAATCTGGCTCCGAATGTGATTCGGCATCCGTTGGCAACCACTTTGAGGAATTATTCTGGATCACTCTACCGCTGGCGGGATACTTTATGATGACCGCATTCGGGGTAGGCGGGCTTTCGTTCAAAGTTGGAATGTGGTTTATTTCACGGTTCCTGCTTCGACATCGATCTATTCGTTGGTAACTGCCGATTCCGGCAAGCGTCTGAATTAAGGGATTTTTTCTGATGCTTTTCAGCTCTGTAATTTTTCTTTTCTTTTTTCTTCCCGTTGTTTTGACACTTTATTTGCTCCCATCCCAAAGATGGCGCAGCTTCCTTTTCCTGCTCGCCAGCTTTGTTTTTTATGCCTGGAGCGAAGGCGGATACATCCTGGCACTGCTCGTTTCTATTTTTTTCAACTACCTTTTCGGACTATGGATTGGCCGGTTGGACGGTGCAGTGCGAACCCTGAGCGGCAGGATAGATGCGAGAAAAGCGGTCCTCATTTTCGGTTTGGTATTCAACCTGCTTCTCCTGACAATGCTCAAATACGCAAACTTTCTGAGCATGAACGTTAATGTTTTCTTGAGTTGGCTGAGTCTGCCACATGTCCAAATTTCTCAAATTTATGCGCCCTTGGGGATCTCCTTTTTTACCTTCCACGCAATTTCCTATCTGGTGGACATATACCGCGGCGAGGCTCCCGTTCAAGGGAACCCCAGAGCATTAGCCATATATCTTGCGGCTTTTCCGAAGGTTTTGGCAGGACCAATCGCCCAGTACCGGCAAGTGGTCCATCAACTCGATTGCCGGATTATAACAGTCCCAGATATGGCCTATGGGATTGAACGCTTTGTAACGGGCCTTGCCAAAAAGGTCCTGCTGGCCAATCCGCTTGGGGCGGTGGCGGACGCGGCTTTTGGGCTCCAACCTGAAAATCTGGCGCCTTATAGCGCATGGGCCGGTATTCTTTGCTACACGCTGCAGATTTATTTCGATTTCTCGGGATACTCGGATATGGCGATAGGCCTCGGTAGAATGTTTGGTTTTGAATTTCCCGAGAATTTTAATTTTCCTTACATTTCACAGTCGGTCCGTGAGTTTTGGCGCAGATGGCATATTTCACTTTCGCTCTGGTTCAGAGACTATCTCTATATCCCGCTCGGTGGAAACCGGTTTTCTCAAGCAAGGACCTGTTTTAATCTGGTTTGCGTGTTCCTGCTTTGTGGATTGTGGCATGGGGCAAGCTGGACATTCATAATCTGGGGCGCCTGGTATGGTTTATTTTTGCTTCTGGAAAGGACATGGTTTGGAACGCTCATTGAGAGGGCCCCTCGTGCTTTGAGGCATTTTTATCTCCTGGCTGTTGTGGTAACCGGGTGGGTGTTCTTCAGGGCGGATAGCATGGGATTCGCTATCACGTACCTCAAATCCATGCTCGGCGTACATTGGGGGAGCGTGCGCACCGGACAATTCGCTATCCACCTCAATAATGAAATCTTCACCTTATTTGTAGTAGCCGTATTTTTTTGCCTGCCTGTCTCATATTTGCTCAAAAGACTCTGCACGCCCCCGCCGGTCGGACTCGCATCCTTTTACGATTTCCGCCGGACCGGATTTTACGTATCTTACGCGCTCATTTTGGGCCTTGTCTTTTTTGCTTCCATACTGTCTCTGGCAGGAGGAACTCACAAGGCCTTCATATATTTCAGATTTTGAAGGAACCCCGACTGTTATGAAAAATCTGCTTTTCATTCCGATTGTGCTTTTCCTGGCTGTCATCTCCGCCCCGGCGATCCAGATGCATTATCAGTTTTACAAAGAATTCGAAGACGCCGACAAGCGGAGACTGGCCTATGCGCCCGAGTGGAGGAGAGGGGTGATTTCAAGGTTCGCAAAGGAGAGTGAGGCTTACGTCGATGACCACTTCGGCTTTCGTCCAGACCTGATCCGCTGGAATATCCTGATAAGGATTCACCTGTTCGGTATAGCGCCCCTTCAGAGCGTAATCGTGGGAAAAGACGCATGGCTATTCTACTGCTCCGAAGCGCTCGATGACGGAAACAGCATAAACGATTTCATGGGATCTATCCCGCTTTCTGAAGCAGAGATCGAAAACTTGAGAATGAGACTCGAAGAAAACAACCGGAAATTTGCCGAAAAAGGTATTAAATACATTGTAGCCATCGCGCCAAACAAGAACACCATCTATAGTGAATATCTGCCGGAGAGGTTCGCAAAGAACAGATCGAGGACCCGCCTGGAGCAGTTTTGTGATTATATGGACCAGCGCTCGAGCATAAAGGTCCTTGACCTGAGCAAGCCTATGTTAAGGGAGAAATCGAAGCTGCCCCTATACTGGGCGACGGATTCACACTGGAATAGTTTTGGGGCCTATGTCGGATACAGAGAGATTATGAAAAGAATTTCGAATTTCTATCCGAATACCGGCGTGATCGAATTAGCCGGGGAAATAGCTGTAAAACGGTGGGCCAACGGAGGCGACCTTACCCGGATACTGTTTATGCAAGATGTGTGGCCGGAGAAAAACGATACCGTTTTTCAGGTCGATCTAACGCGGATACCCTCGCAACTCGAAAAACTGCTCTTTAGACATGATTCCTTCGGGGATGCCCTGTATCCGTATCTGACCAAACACTTCACAAAGATCATCGACGTGGCCCCGTTCGCCCCCTTCAGGTTTGAAGCAATATTCCACGAACGACCTCAGATAGTCCTTCACCTCTTTGCAGAAAGATACCTGACGCAGGCCATTCACGATGATTTCTACTACAAAGAGTCGGGGTACTAACGTTACCATGCTTTGTGCTTCGGCCTAACTTCATTCTGCTGGTCTGCTCCTTTTTTTACCCACGTTTCGTCCTGGCCGTCAGTAAAGACGTTTCCCCGAAGCTTACCCTGTAGTGTTAAACCATCAGTGAGGTGGAAAAGAACCCCTTCTGGACGTAAACTTGGTTAGACCCTCATAAAAAGCCGCTTTCGCCACATAATCCATGCGATTAGAAACATTAACAGGATAAGCAGGAGCGGGTGGAGCAAAGCAGCGGTTTCCGGTTTTACAATACACAAGTTTCTTAACAGGTATGATTGGCAATTTATCACTTGTCCCAGGGACATGGGCAGATTCAAGATCCTGAGTGTGGTATCGAAGACTTCAGATAGCACATATACTGCGATAGGATTCAGTCAGAGTATAATGAAAGGTTTAGCCCATCGAGAAAAATCTGCGATATCGATCGACCAGTAAAAGAATGCCAGGCAAACAAGAGCCACCCCCGCCATGAATATGCTGAAAGTGCTCGTCCATATGCTCTTGTTTATCGGCAGCCACCGATCGAGTATGTAACCAGCGATGAGCAGAACCAAGCCGGCGCATACCATTCCTGAAACTTTTCTGCGCTCGGGCAAAGAAGACCTGAGCCATTGTCCCGTCAGCACTCCGAACAGAGCGGCGCCGATTGCCGGAATTGTGCTCAAATTCCTTCTGGGTCCCATATACCATCGTAATATGACCACATGTACCCCCTTCGAAGCAGTACATCTTTTGAGTCAAGGCATTTTGGCGTTCAAGGTCTCCGGGATAGGGGCTGCAACGGATTTGGTCTTTCCTGTTCCGGTTGATAGAGAAATTGAACTGGTGTGTTCAACGACAATTATTTATCCTGGGATAAATAATTGTCGTTGAACAATGGCGGCCGCCTTCGTAGGATCTCCACATCCGACCCTCGTCTAAGCTTGTGTACATTGGCCATGGACGATTACGTAAACAGTTAGCGTATGGCCTTCAATGCCTTTTCATTGTACTCCCCCAAACGCTGTACGCGCTGGTCGGAATAAACGAGATCTTCGACCGACAGCCTATCTCTGACTATTTCATAGTCTCTGGATACCGGACCGGTAAGCTCATGCTCGGAAAGATAAAGGCAACCGCTTCTCAAAGCGCTATTGATCTTTGGATCGACGTTTTTGTATATGTATCTAAACGATAATCTCGTAGTATTCCAAGACAAACCCTGGCCCAATAGAAGGATAACCCCTCCGGGTTTCGTAATCCGTTTCAGTTGGTCAAAAAACTCTAGAGTGAAATAACCGATTGAGTAGGGGTCTTGAATCGAGTGATCCAGCGCAATAATGTCATATTGTTCGTTTGTGAACCTCACGTGGCCCCGGAAGTCGTCAATAATGAAATTCGCTTTGCTCGATTTTTTGGCGTAGCCAAATTCATCTTTAAAAAACACACTGGCCGCTTCGATCACCGGCATACAATTTTCGACGATATCGGACTTTTCAACCATGGGAGATCTAAGATATGCCACTGCCGTGACACCGCTTCCATAACCAAACAGAAGCACGTTCGCCTGACGATTCACTATGTTTAGGCTCGTCTCTGCCCATTGTTCATGGATCTGCCGGTCAATTGGCAGATTAAAACTTTGGTGTATATTGTTGACTTTAAGGTTGATGGGCGTCTCATCCAGCTTGTAATCAACGTCCTTTCCCCCCAGTAAAAGGTGGTTGTATTTCGCATCAGCTTCGCCAAGTTTCCACACCTCCACGACCCCAAAATCGCTATCTTTGCTGAAAAGGAGATTGTCGGAGGGAAAGAGCAGCTTGGATATATCGAACTGAATTGCCGCGATGGCGGCCATCAGAAAGGATCCTATCAGAACCTTGCGCTTCCAGTTCATGATGGGATAGATCGCATATAAGGACAAACCGGCAAAAACTACACCGCATATATATGCAGACTTAACCCCCCACAAGGGGACAAGAATGATCCCATGGGCTACCCCTCCCACAACACTACCAAGTGTACTGCAAGCATAAATGTATGTAATGAATTTCTCTCCCCTCCAATGCATGATTTTAACGCTGACTGCATAGGCGACACCAGAGAGGAGCGACGGTACGAAAACAGAGGCCAGGAAATAGAACCGCACGAGATTGGGTTCTTGGGAATGATAGATGAAATACTTTTTCGATACAAAAAAAAGCAAAATAAACAAGGCACTTAGCAACTGAATCAACACGAATTTCTGTTTGGCTTCAGATTCACTTTTCGCATTTAACGCTTGCCATGTGCCAAGATAGGCCCCGAAAGCAAGGCCGATTAAAAAGACCGAAATTATGATTGCATTTGAAACCGCGGTCGATCCGAATATGTAGACAAACTCTCGTAAGAGCGAAAGCTCCATGAGCATCGACACAACTCCAGCAGAGAATATAGCCAAAAATATCAACCAAATGTCCTTTGTTCCCCCCTTCATTTCTCCTCCCCTGCGCGCGTAGCTTCTTCAGCACAAGCTACGCTTGTTTTTAAAGAGAAAATAGTAATGTGCGGGAAGTTCTGCAAAAGAGAATGATTTAAAAAGATGGTCATGGCGTACGGGTTGTTCGACCAAAACGCCCAAACTTAACGAAAGGAGCCGGCAAAGGGTAAGCGTTCGCTAAGCAGGCTTGACTGCCGGTCCGGCTATTACGGGCGCTCCACTGATAACACGGACGGGGAAGCTGGGGCTTCGAGTCCCACAGGATCGCCAGGGGCAGTTTGCCACCCGGCTTTTTGAGCGCTGTCAGAGGTCGGAGAAGGATCTAATCTCCGCGATGGCTGATCGGAACCCTTAATGCCCTGATCGAATTTGCAGAA
>PLSV01000098.1 GCA_003165235.1 Syntrophobacteraceae bacterium | reverse complement strand
TTAACCGTTACATGGTACTAGTGAGTTTCGCGTAAAATGAATCACCTCGAATCTTCGTCACAATTCCTTCCCATTTATGGAAGGATATAAATTTGTCTCTGAGCTTTACTGAGGGCACTCTAACCATGGGGGGAGCACCAGGTTTTTTGAATGGAGCGGTTTCGGTCGTATCTTGGCCGCTAGATAAGATAGGCGTTTCAGAACCCGGCTCTGTTAAGTAGGATTTTATTTGAGCTTCTTGCATATCGATGAACTTAGTCAAGAACTCCTGCTCAGTCTCCCGCTGTTCAGTAAAATGGAAAGAGCTTATCGTCAAACCAGTCGCTGACTCGCTAGCCATTAAGACGCTCCATGAGAGTTCTCATTATCGTTACAGCCCGCTTCCTTGACTCTACCCAGTTGTTTTCCAAGATGTTCATGATCTCATCACCACCTATTACAGAATCAGGCTTTTCGACCTCAAAATGGTCATTCACCCCGAAGCGGACCCCTGGGTGAACGGGAGGAGGTGAAGGCCCCACATTCACTTGTACGTATCCTTTCAGATTGTCAGGCCGGGTGCCTTGGATAACCAAGGAGTTCATTCCCGGATTTAGAACCACCCCTTCCCACGCCTCTTTGGGCGCGAGAGTATGTCCTATTGAATGCCAGCGCTCCTCGGATTGAATCTGAAAATGCTCCTCCAGATTAATGCCCATCTTTCTCAGTGGCGTATGCCGAAGAATCCTGAACGTGCTGACAACCAGATCCCTGACCGGCTCATCATACGATTCCTGTAGCGTAGCAGCCCAAAACCTTTCACGTGTCACTTCTATCTTTAGCCATTCCAATGTGAAAATGACAACTTCTTGATGAACAACCTCAATTTTCGCTCCGTCAACCTCTGGTTTGCGGATCAGGCCTTCTGAACCAAACCAGGCAGGTTGAAAAATCTTGGGGTTAAAATCACCCAAAAGGACAATATTATGTCCATAGGAGTGCAGCTTTTTCGGAAGGCATCGCCGTTTACCTTTAACGTGAATTAGAAATGTAAGGAACTTTGAGCCCACTTACCACTAAATATCGTAAAATGCGAGCGAATCATGACACTTTTTTCACTAGCATCACTAACCAACCGTTATCTAGCACGCTCTCATCGATTCATGCAATTGCCAACACTTACGTGCAGGTGCACCACTGTACGTTCGTTGCATGCCTTGACAATCTTGCATGCTGTCCGTTTCACCCTTCGGAGGCACAGCATCCCTGTCGCGGCCCGCACTAAAATTATTTGCTGCGTCCCTGCCGGCAAGATTAATTCTGTCAACATCATGGAGCATCTTCTTGGTCAGATCGCGAACCCATAATAGTTTACGGTCCTGATCCCTCAAGGCGCCGTCGCAACCGCCCTGCCCACCTCCTGCCCACCTCCGGCCCCCCCCGCTTCCCCCCCGCCGCCCCGGATAACCAGCGGCGCAGAGTCAAAGACCACGGAACCGCGACTCGGTATCGGCAAGCTTCTCATAGGTGACTTGGGGCGCCCCGGGCTTAACGCTCATACACCATTTGAGGCCGTTTGAAAGCTCCCTATCCGCGTGGGCGATAAAACCATCGATCTCCTTTCGCGACGTTGGCTCATAGACCCCTTTGAAGAGTTCTGCAAATTTTTCCTCCGGCACGTACTCGCGGAACTTCAGAATCTTCTCCTGGTCCCAGGCGATATTTTCATACAGGCGCACCTTCACCCTGTAGCCGGCCCCGAAAAGTACGGCTGTCTTTTTGCCGTTTTCGAACCGTGCGGTCTCGGCCAGCCTCAGGTGTATCTGACGGAGCCTGGCCGTTTTGCTGTCGATTTCGTCTCTTAGCGCTGCGCCTTCCCGGATCAAAGATTCGATGCCCGATAGATCGCGGAGCGAGCAAGCGGCCGGGCCGCAGCCAGGATCTCGACGCGAAGCTGTGCAGGCGCCTTTGTTACTTTTTGCCGGATAAGCTTTATTCATATTGGCGGCTCCCTTCAGTGGCTTGGGAACCGGGACCGCCAGCCTGATAGGCTGACGCTGGGAGGGGGTGACGCGGAGAGGCGGAGATGTTTTGTCCCCGTGTCTCTTCCTCCCCGTGTCCCTCCTTGGCCTGTCTATGACCAGTCTGTTCTTTCTCCGGCCCGGAGGGGAAGCCGAAATGCTCCACCATGATCCGGTTCATGGCCTTAAGAATTTGCAAACAGGGCCTGTATTCCGCAGATCCCGGGAATTCAGGCGCCCCCGGGGGCGGGCCCGATTCTCTGCAACGAGAAAAAAAGGTTGCGGATTCAGCAAACGGCATGATCTTCTCCTTTTGAGTCATTTGGTTTTCCCTAAAATCCCCGTTTGGAACGGAGGCGGTGGGACCGCCGGCCGACTTGGCCACAGCCTTCGGCGCTGGCCGCAGACGCTTCGGCGGATAACCCGAGGGATATGATACTTCAGTATATGAAGCGTTGTCAATGAAAATAATGAAGTATTTTATCAATTCTTGAAGTTGATTTTAAACGATTTCTAAACCTCGAATGGAGGGCGCCCGAACCCGGCCCGCCGAAGTCGATAGACTGCGGTCCAGTGTGGGCTGGATCGGGTTATGCGCCGGTGAGCGGCGTTTCTCAGCCGCGAGATGGGCTTGAGTTTTTTGAAGCATTTCTGAAACTATGCATGGAATAAACCGTCCCCTGGTCCCCAAACTCTCAAACCTTCATGCTATACATCACCGCAATGCCAGATCACCAACCCCAAATACCTTGTATTTTCAGGGTTTACTCGCCACGGTTCATAGACCGCTTTGTTGTCGCTGACCAGGAAAATCCCCTCGGGCGAAACCCGCACCCGTTTTATGTACAAAAGGTTCTCGATGCCGATCACCATGATCTTGCCGTCCAGCGGGTAGCGCTTGGAGGTGTCAAATAAGACGAAATCGCCGTCTTCGAGGGTCGGCAGCATGGAGTCGCCGCTTACCTGGGCCAGGCGCATCGCGGAAACGATCCCTTTTCGATCCAGCCATTCCTTGCGAAAGGAATAGATATCTTCCGATTCTTCGTCATCGGTCAGCTCGCCGGTCCCGCTGCTCAAATGGGGTTTGACTTTTTGGACAAACGAGAAGGAAAATTGCCCCGATCCAACTGAAACCGTATAAGAGTTGCTCTCGTTGCGGGTTTCCAAAGTAACCCCGGCCACGGTACGCTGGGGGCCTTCGCCGGTCAGCAGCCATGCCTGCCGGACCCCGGTTTTTTCCTCTATCGTCTTGGCCAACTCGGGCTGTATGCGGGTGGTGCCCGCCTCGATATGGCTGATCGAGCTCGGGTGCACCTGGAGCATTCTGGCGAACTTTGCCTGGCTGAGCTTGTCCAGACCTCTTTCCGTCGCCACAAGTGTGCGGACGTACTTCAGTCTTTGGGCGTAGGGAGACATTTTTTCTCCTCGCTTCGTTTTTTGATTTGACAATATTTCATATCTTGAAGTATCCTCTCCCACCTAAACCCCTCGCAAAAATGACAGTTCCCCATGAACTGGATTGTCCCGCAAGCGGACAACTCAAAAGGAGTTATAAATGGTATGCGTTATTTTTGCAACAAAAAACGAAGTGATAGGCCGGCTTCGAATGGTGGGACTCAACATGAAGGAGTTCGCCCTCGCCGAAGGGTATGAGCCTGACACGGGAAGAAAGGTAGTCAGCCGGTATGCCGGGAGCAACAGGACGCCCAGGGGCGTTTTGGCGCAACAAATCCTGCAAAAACTGGCGGAAGCGATTCATCGCGGAAATGCAGAAGAAAAAATTCACCGCAGAGACGCAGAGGAAAGAATTGGGGGATAGGGAGATTTAGGAATTGAGGGATTGAGGAATTGAGGGATTGAGGAATTTAGGGATTTGGTTTTGATCCGTGAATCCCTCAATTCGGAATTTCTCAATTCTTACAAAACCTTTCTCAGCGTTCTCTCCTTGACCGGACTATGACCCACCTCTGCGGTGAATCCCTTCCTATGCCAAAAAAAAGGGGAACTGGTGCACAGGGACATTATTGTCCTGATTAAACAGGCAGCCGACTGCCGTTCGATTTTCAAACGCTTCTGGCCCAACCATTTCCGGGAGCGCGGAAATTGCTTTTGCCCCTTTCACGACGATTCAAAGTCATCGCTTCAGGTAAGCCGGGAGCTGGCTTTCTGCCATGCGGAAAATCTCAAACTGGACGCTGTCGATCTTTATGCAAAAGCAACCGGGACCACCAACAGAAAGGCCGTTGCGGAACTTGTAAAAGAGCTTGGCCTGCGGGAAGCTCCGGGGCCTGAGCGGCAAGGCCTCACCGGCAGCCGCATAGTCGCCGTCTACGATTACACTGACGCGGAAGGCAAGCTCTTGTATCAGACGGTGAGATTCCAGCCCAAGACTTTCAGGCAGCGCCGACCGGCTGGCGGTCCCACCGTCCCGCCGCCGCAGGCAGCGGGCAATTCGGCAGGCGGTCCCACCGCCCAAGCCTGGATATGGAACCTGGACGGGGTGAGGAGGGTCCCCTACCGGCTTCCCGAAGTCATAGCCGCTGATACGGTTTTTGTGGTCGAGGGCGAAAAAGACGCCGATCGGTTGGCCGGACTTTTCGCCGAAGAGGACCCAGCCTGCGGCCCACCGCCTCCTGGCGCCGCAAAAGCCTGCCCCGGACTGCGATCCGGGGGCGGTGCCAACCTCGGCAGGCGGCCCTGCCGCCTTGCGGCCACTACCAATTCGGAAGGGGCGGGGAAGTGGAGAGACGCTCTCAGCCCTTACTTCATTGATAAGAATGTTGTGATCCTGCCGGATAACGATGAGCCGGGGCGAAATCACGCGCGGGAGGTGGCGGCAAAGTTGAAGGCTGCGGGGGCGGCAAGCGTAAAGATTGCAGAGTTGCCTGGCGTTGCTCCGAAGGGTGATGTTTCGGACTGGCTGAATAACGGCGGCACGAAAGAATCCCTCCTGGAGATCGTTCAAATCGCCTCATTTTTCACAAATGCAGACGCGCCGGGCGCGAGATCTCAGGGCGAGCGGCCGCGCAAAGCGCCTTTTGCGCTTACGGATTTTGGGAATGCAGAACGCTTCGCAGAACAGCACTGCGAAAGCGTCCGATATTGCCATACCTGGGGAAAATGGCTGATCTGGAGCGGCAATCATTGGAACGTGGATGAAACGGGGAAGATAAATCAGCTCTGCAAAGCCACAGTCAGAAGCATCTATGCCGAGGCATCCCAAATAAGTGACGATGACCGCCGCAAAGCGGTATCCAAACACGCGCGGGCTTCGGAATCCGCCGGACGGATACAGGCCATGCTGAGTCTGGCCCAAACCGAGCCGGATATAGCGCTTACTGGAAGAGATCTCGACAGAAACCCCTGGCGCCTGAATGTGCTAAATGGGACTTTGGACACGAAGACAGGGGAATTGCGCCGGCATCGGCGCAGCGAGCTCATAACGAAATTGGCGCCTGTCGCATACGATCCGGCGGCGAAGTGCCCTGAATGGTTCAAATTCTTAGACCGCATAATGGCCGGTAGCCAGGGGCTGATTTCCTACCTTCAAAAACTCGCCGGCTACTGTCTTACCGGGGACACAAGGGAAAAGTGCCTTCCAGTCCTCCACGGCGGCGGAAATAACGGCAAAACCATTTTTACGGCCACGATCGGGGCCATGCTCGGCGATTATGCCCGCGAGACCCCGGTTGAAACCCTTATGATTAAGCGAAACGAAACTATTCCCAACGATATTGCCGGTCTCAAAGGCGCCCGCCTTGTGACTGCATCCGAAGGCGAACGAGGCCAGCGCCTGGCGGAATCTCTAATCAAGCGGCTAACCGGCGGAGATAAGATAAGCGCCCGGTTTCTTCACCAGGAGTTCTTCGAGTTCGTGCCTGAATTCAAGATTGTTCTTTCCACAAATCACAAGCCCTCAATCCGGGGGACAGATGCTGCGATATGGTCCCGAATTCACCTTGTCCCCTTCGATGTGACCATACCCAAATCCGAGCAGGTCCCGCACACGGTAATGCTTGAGCGGCTAAAGGCGGAGTGGCCGGGCATTCTCGCCTGGGCTGTCGAGGGCTGTCTTGCCTGGCAAAAAGAGGGCTTGGAAAAACCCGAAGAAGTGGAACGGGCTACGAGTGACTATCGTGCCGATTCCGACATTCTCGGCGGCTTCATCTCTGATTGCTGCGTTATAAATCCCCAGGCTAAGCAACGGTCAGCAGAACTGTATGCTCAATATCAAAAATGGTGTGGCGACAACGGCGAAGAATACATCAAGTTCAGGACTTTTGGGTCCGTGCTCGAAGAGCGCGGACTGAAGCGAACGCGGCTCGGGCATAAGCAGGATAGGGGTTTTCAGGGCATCGGGCTCAGATCATGCCCGTACTGAGACACCGGACGGAAACTAAATCGGATGCAGACACGCAGACTAATGCAGACAGTTTTTCCAGGGTGCTGCACGAGACAGAGAATGTAGCTGAAAAACCATGAAAATTCCGTCTGCAAGTGTCTGCAACGTCTGCTTGAGTCAAAAAAAAGCCAAGGCAAATCCGTGAATGGGCGAATTAAGAGCGGGTGAATGGGTGAATAGGTAAATAGGTGAGGAGGATAGATCATGGTGGAAAACGATCTGCTGGTGGGATGGAAGCAGATTGCGCAATTTCTTGGAGTATCCGAGCGGTCGATACGGGGATATAGGGGCCTGCTCCTAGAAGGGGGCCGTATCTTCTACCGCAGGCGGCGGCTCGGAAAAAGAATCGTTTGCGCCTGGTCCGACGATCTGAGGCAGTGGTCCAAAAACCGGTGAGGGGCGACAGGGCCGCTAGCCAAACTTAATCCCGCTACCTTCGGAGGCGGGGGCGGTGGGACCGCCGGCCGGGATGCCCGCTACCTTCGGTCGCGGGCTTGGGAACCGGAATCGCTACGCCTGCCGGAGCATCGGGTTCCCCGGATCGGAATCCGGGTCAGGCTCTGATCCGGGGTGAATGGTTGACGAAGGCCGGCAGCCGGATGTGGGAGAAGGAACTCTGCGCCGGCGGACCGCTTTTGTCTCCGGTCTCCAGTCAAGGGCTTCTGCAAAGCCAAGAAATGCAGATCGTATGTTTTGCGGTTGAGTTCGCCATCAGGCGTCACAGTGGCAAGCCGTGCCAAGATTTTATCTGCAATTGCCAAGCGTTACGGGATATCGTTTTGAGAACCTCAGACCATCCATAGACTCTATCATATGGTCTTACGGGCTTTGGGAATGTTCCGGAAGTTTTTTCGAACAGAATTAGCGATCCGAAAATGCAGTTCGGATGCATAGCGCACAACTTGATGCATTATTCCGGGATGTATGATACGCAATAGTGTTAAAGTCAATATCCCCCTCCGGCCCCCCTTCAGCAAAGGGGGGATGCAGGCGCCTTACCTCCTTTTCCAGCGGGGGGGGGATTTCAAAGACGAGGCATTATCTTTAACGCAACTTAGTATGAGCCAAAGACCGCCGGGTCATCAAAATGAAGCGGATTTGCATGTATCGGCATTATGGCAGTCGGGTCCGGCCGTTCCATAGAATGGCGGCCGTTTTCATTTTCGCCCTCCTGTGGGGCGTTCCCTATACGGCGGAGGGGTGGACCCGTTCCGATTCCGATGCGCTCATCCGGAAGATGAAAGCGGCCTACGAGCAAGTCCAGGATTACCAGGCGCGGCTTACGAGCACAGGCTTTGGAAACGACGCCTGCAGGGCTGCGCGGAGGGCTCTCTACAGGTTCCGGAAGCCGAACAGTATCCGGGTCGATTTCGAATCGCCCGATTCGGACATTGTCATCATTTACCCGGACAAGAACGGCAAGGCGCTGTTGCGTCCGGGCAAGATTTGCCCTTTTTTCGTGCCTCTGGATCCAAACAGTTCGCTGATGGAAGTTTCCCCCGGGCAGCACATCGGCCAGACCGACCTCGGAATGTTGATCCGCCACATTTCGCAAAGCCTGACCGAATTATGCCTGGCCGAGCCAGACGTACAGACCTATTCGGACAGGACGGTCGTCAGCGTGCTGTCAAAGAACCCTTTTCGAAAGGGAGTGGCGGCTCGCTACATTTTCACCATAGACAACAGGCTGGGTTTGCCCGTGCAAGTGGAAGAGTTCTCGCCGGAGGGTGATCCTCGCAGGCGCGTGGTCTTCGAGGACCTCAAAGTAAATATGGGCATCCCGGAAAGCGTATTCACGGTGGAGTAATACGAAGTTGCGCTCAAGTGAGTACCAACAAAAGCTGAAAGGCTCAGGGGTTGGGGGGACATTTGCCCCCGCACCCTCACTTCGTTCGGGTTCGCGCTTACACATTGAACCGATGCTCGACGCTTCAAG
>PLSV01000225.1 GCA_003165235.1 Syntrophobacteraceae bacterium | reverse complement strand
CCTCTGGGGCCACAACCCAGTGCTCTGACCAATTGAGCTACACCCACCATAAACATGGAATTTAGACAAATACCACCAGAACGGAAAGAAATCAAGCGCCCCAAACCACATGATCAGGGCCATGTCAAATTAATGAGATCGGCTCCTGCAGCAAGCATGTTTGAAAAGGATGGATGATGAAAGTCTTCGGCGTCAAGATCGGCAGGCGGGTTGGGGTTTTCTTGTTTCTGCTGTTTGGGTCGGCGTTTTTGACTGCGGCGGTCGCCGACGAAGCCTCTATGAGCGCCGGTCTCGGCGGGATTGGCATCGGTTTGGAAGGCTACGAGTATCCATACAAAGTGGAGTTTCTTCCACTCACCATCGAGGGCCAGGATCTTCGCATGGCGTACATGGATGTTCCGCCTGATAGAGAGCCGAACGGCAAGACGGTTGTGCTTCTTCATGGCAAGAATTTTTTCGGGAGTTACTGGAAGAACACCATACGCTTTCTTACCCAGAATGGCTTTCGAGTAATTGTGCCGGACCAGATCGGGTTCGGTAAGTCATCTAAGCCGGATATTCACTACAGCTTCCACCTGCTGGCCGCCAACACCAAGAAGCTCATTGATTCTCTTGAGAAGAAACAAGTTGTTGTAGTCGGACATTCCATGGGTGGCATGTTGGCGACCCGCTTCACTCTGATGTATCCTGAGACAGTCATGCGCCTGGTCCTTGAAAATCCCATCGGCTTGGAGGATTACCGCGAATTCGTGCCTTATGCGCCGCTCGAAGAGTTGTATCGCGCTGAGATGAACGCCACGGAGGAGAGTATCCGAAACTACCACAGGACCTACTACACCAGGTGGAAAGCCGAGTATGACGAGTACGTAACGGTCGCCGCGCGCTGGCGGATGAGCGCCGAATATCCTCGCCTGGCCATGTCTTCCGCGCTCACCTACCAGATGATCTATGAGCAGCCGGTCTGCCACGAGTTTGCCGATATCAAAGCGAAGACTCTTTTGGTGATAGGTCAGGCGGACAGGACTGTGGTCGGTAAGGGTCGAGTGAAAAAGGAGCTGTTATCGATGGTGGGGCAGTATCCAGAATTGGGCAGGAAGGTGGTTAAGCTCATTCCTGGCGCTACACTGGTCGAGATCCCGGACGTTGGCCACATACCCCATCTGGAGGCTACGGAACGGTTCAACCGGGAGTTGCTGATGTTTATAAACCAATAAACCACGCGGCAGTTCCCATTAATTTGGCCTATTGCCAATGTTTGCAGCCTGCTATAGATTATTTTCCCTTACGAACCGGATTCCCGCTTTTGGCGGGATTGATCCGCCGGATGAACGCCAGACTGAAAATCTCTGCCGATCTCAACCTTTACGATTAGAGGAACCTGCATGGAAAGAAAAGAAGACATTATGGCGGTCGCCAGGGCCTTTATGCGGAGCAGGATTATTCTGACCGCCGCCGAACTGGATCTTTTTACTATTATCCAGGACTCTTGCACGAGCGTAGAAAAGATCGCCGAAAGATTAGGTCTCGACCGGAGGGCGCTCGCAAGGGTTTTGGATTGCCTCGTTACACTCGGACTGCTCAATAAGGACTCAGGGTCTTATTCTCTCACCGGGGAGGGCTCTTTATATTCATCAAAACACCCCGCCTCCGAGCTTCCAATGTTGCTCCACATGAGCAGTCTGTGGGTCAGTTGGAGCGATTTGACCGAGGTTGTCAAAAAAGGCCCCGGCTCCGGCCAGAAACCTCCAGGGTCGATGGACATTGACAGCAGGCGAGCTTTCATAGGGGCGATGCACGTTATCGGCAGAGTTTTGTCAGAGGAGATAGCCGGTTCTCTGGACTTGCGAGGCTACCGGAAGCTGCTCGATATTGGTGGAGGATCAGGGACCTACACTATTGCATTTCTAAGGCGCAACCCTCAATTGAAGGCAATCCTGTTTGACTTGAAAGATGTGATTCCAACAGCGGGTGAGCGGCTTTCCTCGGAAGGTTTACTGGACCGCGTCGAACTGATCTCCGGGGACTTCTATGCCGATGATCTACCCGAAGGATGCGATCTGGCCCTGCTTTCTGCGATAATTCACCAGAACAGCCGCCAACAGAACCTGGAACTCTACAGGAAGGCTTATCGATCCCTGGAGCCCGGCGGCATGCTCCTGATTCGCGACCACATAATGGATGAACAACGTACCCTGCCTCCGGAAGGGGCCATGTTCGCAATAAATATGCTGGTGAATACGCTGGGTGGGGACACTTACACCTTTAATGAAGTGAAACAAGGGCTGAAGGAAGCAGGCTTTACGGATGCCAGACTCCTTCGCTCCGGGGAGAGAATGGACTGCATCGTCGGCGCAGTAAAACCCAAATAAACCCAACTATTGACCACAGTGCTCCATGTCCCTGGGTTACACTAAATCATGGAAAGGGCAGTTTTGCATTTCTTGCCTAACAAACCGGAACTTTTAATGACATCCCAAAAGAGCGTCTAGATGACAACTGAAGTGTGCAAGTATCGGAGTATATGAAACAACTCGTTTGACTTTCTCTGCGCTCTGCGAGGCGTCGATTTTTTGCGGTTCACTTTTACCATTACCATACCTAGAGCTTCCGCCCCCTTTCCCGGAACTGCTTATCTCTCCGCGATTTCAGCAGCTACCCTGACGAATTGGAAAAATTGTCGTTGACAGAAAGGCGCATTCGTGACAACAATCACACGCGTTGAATCACAAAGCAAAAAATGAAAGCAGCTAACTGGCAGCAATCATTTACGATCGTGTGCGTATTCTTGCTAAAGTGACTTTAACTGAATAATCGAATTCGAATGGTGTTATCATTGCGGTTCCGTCCTGCCTACGTGCTGACTTTTTTATTTCCGGTCCTTCTTGCCGTTTCCGGCATTTAACCTATAGAATGGCGCCTGCCTGCGCATGCGCGCCGCCGCATTGTTTCCCGATAAGCTGTGGGGGACAGATTGTCAAATGCATGTGATGAGTGTGAGGGACCCTGGGATGAGTTTGGATTCTGCGATTCCTTCTGCATGCTGCAGAGTTGCGAAACATGCACTGTCCTTCTTCAAATGTATGGAACCGGGTGCGGAAACGTTCGAGTACATTAGTTACGCCGCGACTGTTACAACGAACGGATCAATAGGGGATATGTCGGACCTTGGCCAAGGGGGTGGCCGCTTCAGGGACTATCTTTCGGGCTGCACTTTTAATTTTCATTCAAGAAGATACGGAGGATAAAAATGGCTGTTAGCAAGTTGATGAGTCTCAAGGAAGCGGTGTCCAGATACGTTGAAGATGGCGATACTCTCTACTATGGCGGCTTCCAGATCATGGTTCCCATGGCCATCACCCACGAGATCATCCGGCAGAAGAAGAAGAATCTGACCACCGTGGAATCTTCGACAGACGTTGGCGGGTTGGACCTCCTGGTTGGCGCGGGATGCGTAAAGGAGATTCATACCGCGTGGATCATGAACTGGTATGTAAAAGCCCCCTATGCAGTTCGCCGGGCCTTCCAGTCGAAGATGACTAAAAGGTTTGACCTTTCCAATTTTGCCGCTGCCAGCGCTCTGATCGCAGGCTTCCTGGGTGTGCCCTTCCTGCCGGTGCGCGGTAATATCGGCACCGACATGCTCAAGCACAATCCCGTTGATCTTACGGTTGTAAAAGACCCCTTCACTGGTGAGGAGATCACTGTCGTGCGCGCGTGGAACGCCGATGTGGCTGTTATTCACGCTCAGGTTGCCGACACGCTGGGAAACGTCATGTCCTGGGGCACCCGTGGGGTTACTGATGAATTCGGAGCCATGGGCGCCAAACGCGGAGTCATAGTCACGGCTGAAGAGATAGTCGAACCGGAAGTGATCAGGGCCGACCCGGATCGAACGGTTGTTCCATATTTCAAGACACTGGCCGTCGTACATTGTCCGTGGGGCGCCCATCCCTCGGCATGCCGCGGCTATTATGGCCTGGATATAAGGTTTTCGCAGTATCAGGGCAAATATGAAAGAAATGCTGAACTTCTCCCCAAATTCCTGAACGAGTGGGTATATGGCTGTGAAGACCAGAGCGCCTACATAAAGAAATATATCCAGAAGTTCGGCCAACAAGGCCTGGATCGGCTCAAGCCCACTCTAGGCTTCAAACCGAAATTCCAGGTCGATTATGGTTTTCATGATCCGGGTGTCTGGAAGGGCGTGCCGCAGTACACAGACGAATATATCAAGGCATAGGCTTGGCCATAAGATCGCAAAGGAGAAGACACAATGCATACCAGTAATTATAAGTTGACTGAACTTATGGTCGTGCGTTGCGCAAAAGAAATCAAAGATGGGGAGGTGGTATTCGCCGGTGTCGGCCTGCCACTGGTTGTGGTAAGCTTTGCAATGTTCACTCATGCGCCCAATATGATTCTTTTCACCGAGGGTGGGTCCATCCGTGCGACCGCGCCTCCGGGACTTGCTATCACAGTGGACGACCCGGCCCTTTTCTGTAATGGCGACGCAACTTTTGGGATGATTTCCACCATGGCTGCCCTTCAGAGAGGTGAAGTTGATGTCGCCTTCATTGGAGGCGCGCAGATCGACAAGTATGGAAATATCAATTCCACGGGTGTAGGCGATTGGACAAAGCCCGAGTCCTTCACCTATTTCGCTGGAAGCGGCGGCGCAAACGACATGGCCACTTCCGGCAAGCGAGTGCTCGCCATTATGCCTCAGGACCCAAAGAAATTTGTTGAAACGGTCGACTATCTCACCACGCCCGGGTTCCTCGATGGTCCTGGCGCACGGCAGCGCGCCGGGATGATCGGCGGAGGTCCTGATGTAGTTGTCAGCACGATGGGTGTCTACAAGTTTGACGCAAAGACATGTGAAATGTACCTTGCTGAATACTTCCCCGGGCAGTCGGTCGAGAAGGTGAAGGCCAACTGCTCCTTCGACCTGAAGATTTCGCCCGATGTAAAAGAAACCACTCCTCCGACCGAAGAGGAGATAACTGTTCTTCGCAATATCGATCCGACAGGGTTCTACCTGGGATAGCTCGAGCTTTTTTTTATTTGGATTTACCTTTGTGGCGGGACCGGCCTGGTCCCGCCTTTTTTGTTGCTGGTGCGCCCGGCAGGGGGAACCGTTAGCCGGACCTTGTAAGTCCATTGGACTCCGGCACTTTTCTCAAATTAGTTTTTTCCTTCATGACGGATCATAAAACAACCGATTTTTCTTGTGATGTTATTGGATGCGGGAGTGGATTCTGTCTAATCTGGTGGTATGGGCGAGAATCGCTTCAGATTTTGAGCGCTTGGAGGTTCTTCTAAAAATGGATAGTTTTCAAGAATTAGAAGAGGATAATTCATATCGTTCGTTAAGAGAATACGCCAGAGTGAGCGCATTTCTGCCCGTCAGGATTCGCCCTGTTCCGGAACAAGAACGGCAGAGCCTCCGGTCGCGCATTGTGGTCGAATCCGCTCTGACAGAACATCCGGAGATGCCCGAAATCGAAGATGCGGTCCTCTCGGATTGTTTGCAAATACTCAACTCGAAGCTCGACACAATCATCAGGTTGCTTGCATTCCCATCGGACAGCCACAAAGAACTCGATTTCGCCAGGGTCAACATCAGCGCCGGAGGACTGAGCACATCTTCAAGCGAGTGCTGCGCCTTGGATGATCTTGTCGAAATAAGGCTGATGCTTCCGACCGCTCCCTTCATGATTTTTTACGTATACGGAACAGTGGTTAAATGCGATGCCGCATCCGAAAAGTTTCAACTTTGTATCGAGTTTACCGAGATTGACGATGATATCCGCGAGCAGATCGCAAAATATGTTTTCCACAAGCAGCGAGAAATTCTGCGGAAGAAAAGGAGCAGTGCGCCTTAAATGTTTGTCTTTATTGGAATGGCGATAGTTCTGGCTTCGGTCCTTGGCGGATACCTCATGGAGCAGGGGAATATCAATCTTCTGATTCAGCCCGCAGAGCTGATTATTATTTTCGGCGCCGCCATAGGCGGTTTTATCATTTCATCGCCCATGAAAGTGATAAAAGCGGTTCAAGGCGCTTTTATGCGCATGTTCAAGAGCAGGATCTACTCCAGCAGTGACTACATGGATGCCCTTGTCCTGCTGAGCGAGATATTTTACAAGATCAGGAAAGAAGGGCTCGTTTCGATCGAAGGCGATCTGGACGAACCTGGAAAAAGCGCAATTTTTCAAAAGCACCCGAGTTTTCTCAAGAATCATCATGCTCTGGCCTTTCTTGCCGACACCCTGCGCACTCTCACCATAACGGATATAGAAGCGCACGAAATGGGTTCTCTTCTCGACTATGAAATCGAGGCGCATTACGAGGAAGCCCTCATACCGGCTAAGAGCATAGCCAGTGTAGCCGACGGACTCCCAGGGCTTGGCATTGTGGCCGCCGTGCTGGGTGTTGTGCTCACGATGAAAAAAATCAGCGAGCCTCCCGAAGTGCTCGGCCACAGCATAGGCGCGGCGCTGGTCGGCACTTTCCTGGGTGTTCTGCTGTGCTATGGTTTTGTGGGGCCGATGTCGCGCAACCTCGAGCATATCGCTAATGAGGACCGGGAATTTCTAACGGTTATTAAAGAGGCTTTGCTTGCGTTCATAAATACTCCTTCTCCGCAGGTTGCAATCGAGTTCGCAAGAAGGGTAGTTCCTGGCAATCTGAGGCCCTCTTTCCTGGAACTCGAGTCTGTAGTGAAGAAGGCCAAGAAAAAATAGGCATGGAAGAAGACAAGCCCAAAAAGGTCATCATAAAAAGAGTAAAAAAGGCCCACGCAGAACAGCACGGTGGAAGCTGGAAAGTGGCTTATGCGGACTTCGTTACCGCCATGATGGCCTTCTTTCTTCTGATGTGGCTCCTGAACATGACTTCTCAGGAGAAAAGGGCGGTTTTAGCTTTGTATTTCAAACATTTCAGCCTCTTTGAAAAAAGCGGAAAATCATTCATGCAAGACGGTGGGATGAGGCCCCTCGGGCAGAATTTAGGAGGCGAAGATGTAATTGACACGGGGGAGCACCAAAGCGGCGTCACCAATGACGAGCTTGCCACAAAACTGATGACTGGGATCGACCAAAATGTGCAGTTAGGGAAGGAACAATTCTTTATTGCTATAACAGAAGAGGGCATCCGGATTCAGATCGTGGACTCACAACAGAACCCGATCTTTCCCGCCGGAAGCGCTCAACTTACGGACTTGGGCGTGCAAATGATTCGCACGGTTGCGTCCATTCTTAAGAATTTTCCTAACGAAATTGCGGTAGAAGGGCATACTGATTCTTCACCGACGCGGAGCGAACAGATTTCAAACTGGGAACTATCCGTTGCAAGGGCCTCATCGGCCAGGCGCGAACTGCAACAGTCCGGCATCGAACCAGGCCGGATTTGCAGAGTTGTGGGTTTTGCGGATAAAGTGCCACTTTTCACCGACTCGCCCGATGACCCCAGGAATCGCCGGATCAGCATTGTTTTTGTCAAAAACAAAAAACTAAAACCGCCAGACCGGCTTCAATGGCTTATGAAGTCACCCGAATAACCTCCCGTAGAGTGGATCATTTATTGCGCCATTTCATGGAAAAGGGCGGCTGCCGAGCGGATTCCCCGATAAAAATCTTTGATGTGGAATCGTTCGTTGGGAGAATGAGCGCCGTCGTCCGGACTTCCCCAGCCCAGGAGCAGGATGTTCTCCTGTCCGAGATGTTTCTTGATCAGGTTGACGACGGGAATTGAACCACCCTCCCTTATAAATACCGGCTTTTTGCCAAACCCTGTCTCTATTGCTTTTTCGGCCGCCAGCATTGCAGGGGTGGTTCTTGGGACCAGGACGGGATCGGCGCCGTGGAGATTGGTAATTTTAGCGCTGACCCCGTGAGGACAGTTAGAGGTTACGAACTGCTGAAACAGTCGGTCTATTTTCTCGGGGACCTGGTTCGGAACCAGCCGCATACTCACTTTTGCCCCTGCCTTTGCCGGGATTATCGTTTTTGCTCCCTCACCGGCGAAGCCCCCCCATAGTCCGTTGATATCCAACGTGGGCCTGGCTGTCCTGCGCTCGGTAAAAGAGTATCCGGGCTCTCCTGTAAGTTCGGAAACCCCGAGGTAATCCTTCAGAGACTCTATATCGACACTAAGAGAGGCCATTTCCTCCCTTTCCCAGTTCTCCGGAGCAAGCGCGTCATCATAGAAACCCGGAAGGGCTACCGTTCCATCGGGGTTCTTGAGTTTTTGGAGAATGTCCACCAATACCTGAGCAGGATTATAGATTATACCGCCGAACGAACCCGAATGCAGATCGAAACTTGGTCCGCGGATATCCACCTGCAGATAGCTCAAGCCTCGCAAGCCATAAGTTATGGCGGGAATTCCATGGGCAAATTGTGAACCGTCTGAGATCGCAACAGCGTTTGCGCGCAGCTCATCGCGGTGATGCATCAGAAATTTTTCCAGGCTTGGGCTTCCGATCTCCTCCTCACCTTCCGCCAGGATAATCAGATTGAGGGGAAGTTTTTGTCCTGCGCCGAGCACGGCCTCAATCGCCTTGATATAGGTGAAGAACTGTCCTTTGTCGTCGGTCGCACCGCGGGCGTATATGTAACCATCCCGAACATCGGGAGAAAAAGGAGGGGTTCGCCATTCATCGAGGGGATCGGGCGGTTGGACGTCATAATGGCCGTAGACGAGCAAAACGGGTGCGCCGGGGACATCGGGCGAACGCGCAAGCACTATCGGATGGCGCTCGGTAGGCTAGACTCTTCCGGTGAATCCGCATCTGTTTACCTGATCGAGCACCCATTCGGCAGCTCTCAGAACGTCCTTCTCGTGCTCGCTTAGAGTGCTCACGCTGGGAATCGAGAGGAATTGCCCCAGTTCCAGCACAAAGCTATCGAGGTGGTCGTTGATAAATGAAGAGATTGAGTCAGGAAGCATTTTGATCTCCTTCGGACCTTCGTATCGGCGGCCTGGAAAATCTTGAACTGCAAGCACATTGTTTTGGAGTTGTGGTACAATGCGATGCGGTAATTATATTTGGTTTGCGCAGTGCATAAAATAGTACAGGAGCATTCATCTCGCCAGATGGAAAACCGGGTAAAGATATTCTCGCGAATTGAGGAGATTCCACCGGAGGATTGGAACAGTCTCGCTTTTCATGCAGCCCCGATGTTGGAGTTTGAGTACCTGCACGCCCTTGAGAAGTCCGGTTCGATCTCGGCGGAAAGAGGCTATACTCCCGCACACCTGGCGCTCTACGATGGATCGAAAATTATAGCAATCGCTCCTCTCTATCAGCGAGATCGCGCCTGGGTGGAGTTCGGAGACGGTGGGCTGATCGAGTTTTTGACGGAGCTTACAGGTTTGCCGTTCGGCTCGGGCCTTGTGGGGAGTATCCCCTATACACCCGTACCCGGCTATGATTTCCTGCTTGACTCACGCCTGGATGGCTCGCTGATTTTCGCCGATCTGCTCGACAAAATCGATGAGATTGCAATGGAACGCGGCTTGTCCACAACCCGCTTTTACTTTGTCGACCAGGAGTCAAAGCTGCACTCCATCCTTGCCGAACACGGATATTTGCGGCTGAGCAGCTCGCATCTGCTCTGGTTCAATCGGGGATACCACAGTTTCGATGATTTTCTTCTCTCCTTTAAATCCAGCCGCAGGACCAAAATAAAGCGGGAGTGGCGCGCCATTCGCAACTACGGAATCGACCTCAGCATGGTTCAGGGTCTGAGCGCCCCTCCCTCATTCTACGAAGAACTCCACCTGCTTTACAGGCGCACATGGACCAAACACATGGGCCCCGGCATAAGGCCGTTTTTGAACGAATCCTTCTTCAGGCTTCTTGGCGAAAACTTCCGTCACAGGTGCAGTTTCTCGGTATCGCAAATGTCGGGAAAACGGATTGCGATGGCCCTTTTCTATAATAAAGCCGAAAAGCTTTACGGCAGATACTGGGGGAGCTTGCGTGAAGTCCCCTTCCTGCATTTTGCCGCCTGCTACTACTACCCCATAGTCTATGCCATCGAAAACGATATCAGGATGATCGATCCAGGTTTCGGGGGCGAGCATAAAACCTTGCGGGGTTTCGAGGATTCGCACGCATACCATTACCTCAAGTTCTACAATGAAAACCAGCGCCGCATAGCCTACGCGGTGCTCGACCAGATGCGCAGCCAGCCAACTTCGAAGTAGCGCTGCACGCAACGATGGGCAGAGCAGACGGCGGATTGGGCACGGTGAATTTGCCCTCCTTCAAGGATAGGCAGAGGCGCTTGAATTTTTCGCCATTTTGGGGAAATGAGAGAATAAAGCACATACTTGGTAGCGGCGCTTGGAGGTTTCATGCACAAGCATCTCCCTCCTCGTTGGGACTTGACGGACGCCTGGTATTTCGTCACCGTCGTCACGCATGAGCGGTGTCCCTATTTCGAATCGAAAGAAGCGTGCAGGATCCTAATGGATGCATGTCATTCCGTCTGGGGAAGACACCGCTATCGTCTTGGCGCCATGGTGATCATGCCCGATCATTGGCACGCATTGATCAGTAAGCGTTCGGTGAAGATCATCTT
>PLSV01000123.1 GCA_003165235.1 Syntrophobacteraceae bacterium | reverse complement strand
TCTGTATCTGGTGGACGGTTACAATCTTTCAGATGAATATTCTCTACGCCAAGATCCAGTAACTCATTTTCAGTGTAACCAAGCATCTCACAGATGGATGGGTTGGCGAATACAAACCGTTTTGTCTCGATATCGGTCCCTAGAATGCCATAGTTGCTGCCCTCAAACAGAATCCTGTATCTTTCTTCCGATTCCCTGAGGGCCTTTTCACTTCGTTTGCGCTCGATGATTTCTTTATTCAGTTGGTCATTGGAAGCCCTGAGGGAGGCCAATGCCTCCTTTATGCCGCTCAGGTCCCTTGCGACGCAAACACTGCCGAGAGTTTCGTTTTGGCTGTCTTGGAGCAAGGTAATAGAAATTTCAAATGGGACAATGCTGCCGTCCTTTCTCTCCAGTCTCATTTCCCATTTCTTAACCGAGCCATCACGGCGCAGGCTAGTAAGCATTTTTTCCAGCTCATCTTTATCAGCGTACAGATCATACGCAGACTTTCCCTTCATCTCTTCAAAGGCATAGCCGCTGAGATCCTGGACCATTTTGTTCCACCTGATAAACCTTCCATCATTATCCACAATGCCGATAGCGTCGGGCGAATTGTCAAAGATGTTCTCGAGGCAGGCATTGGCCTGCATGATCTCCTCTTCCATCAACTTGCGCTCCGTCTTGTCCTTCTCCGATTCACCAACACGTTGGCGCAATGCTTTCAACTCGGTTATGAGTTGCTCTTTAGACTTGTCTTCATCCTGCATTTTCGGGTCCTCGAAAGATCTATGCACAGGTTATCGCGCATATGGAACAAAGCTCATCCCATTTGATAACCACGGAATTAAAAAGCGAGCGAGGTGGAGAATCTGCAGGCCCATTTGGATCGCCGAGCTGACAGGGGTCCGAGTTTCACTTTGTGATCTCTATCTTACCATACAGGGTTAGACAAGCAGATTTTCATAACGAAAAATCCCCGATGCCTGCCGTAAACTTTGTCGGCCAATCACGCAGGTTCACGTTCAACTATGAAAAAAATACTTAAATTTAGATCAATTGCTGCAAGGAACCCGATTTTTCCTATACATTAAGAGTGAATTTTCCGTTGAAACACTCCTGCCCCAAGCTTGCCGCAGGGCCGTTTCACGGGGGGACAAGGAGAGAGGGGTGATGCGAGAACCGCAGGTTGCGCTGGCCGGCGTCGCCCAGGGCCGGACCATCCTGGGGCATCCGGTCGGCTTATTCGTGCTCTTTTTCACCGAGATGTGGGAGCGCTTCTCCTACTACGGGATGCGCTCGCTTCTCGTCCTCTATATGGTCGACCACCTGTTCCTGCATCCCGAAGCCGGGCATAGTGTGCTCGGGTTTGGCCTGGTTAAAGGCGGCCTCGAGGCGATCTTCGGGCCGCTGGAGCCACAACCGCTTTCCTCGCAGATATATGGGCTCTACACCGCTTTGGTCTACCTGACCCCTTTCTTTGGGGGGATGCTCGCGGACAGGGTGATCGGCCAGCGCCGCGCCGTAATCCTCGGCGCCGTCCTGATGGCGGTCGGTCATTTCCTCATGGCCGTCGAATCCCTCTTCTTCCCCGCGCTGCTGTTCCTGATCCTCGGCAGCGGCGCCTTCAAGCCGAACATCTCGACACAGGTCGGAAGCCTCTACCCTCCAGGTGATCCACGGCGGGATCGCGCCTTCACGATCTTCTACATAGGGATAAACCTCGGCGCGTTCTTTTCACCGCTCGTCTGCGGCACGCTCGGGCAGCGGCTCGGCTGGCATTATGGCTTCGGCGCAGCAGGAGTCGGCATGGTCGCTGGTCTTTGCCTCTACCTTTTCGGGCAGCGCACCCTCGCCCCCGACCTTCTCATGAGGACGGCAAGAGGGCCGAAGGAGAAAAAGCCGCTCACGCGCGACGAGTGGAGGCGGGTCTTGGCTTTGGTGCTGATCTGCGCTCTAAATATCGTTTTTTGGGGGATCTACGAGCAGCAGGGCAACACTTTACAGCTCTGGGCCGACCGGAACACGAAGTGGAACTTCCTGGGCCTGCACATACCCTCGACCTGGTTCCAGGCCTTCAATCCTTTTATGATCTTCCTTTTGGCCCCGCTCCTGAACACATTCTGGTCCTGGCAGTCCCGGCGGCGTTCGGAGCCGTCGAGCATTATGAAAATGGCCATGGGCTGCTTCCTGGGGGGCGCGGCCTACGCGGTTATGATCCTCGCCGCGCATGGGACGGGGCCGGAGGAGCATCGCAGCATAGCCTGGCTACTAGGGACGGTCTTCATGCTGACTGTTGGCGAACTATATCTCTCGCCGATCGGCCTCTCACTGGTGACCAAGGCAGCGCCCGCACGGATAGTTTCAATGATGATGGGCGTCTGGTTCCTCTCGAGCTTTTTCGGCAACTATCTCTCCGGGTTTCTTGGCACGTTTTGGGAGCAGATGCCCAAAGGAGCCTTTTTCCTGATGCTTACTGGACTGGGACTGGGCGGAGGGTTAGCGATTTGGCTGCTCGGCCGTCCGCTCGAGCGGGCCGTGGCGGGGAATGGCAGGAGGCACTCCAATTGACATACTTTCCAGGCATGCCTACGTTGGATCTTTCCAATATCTCCAGTACTGAACTAAATCCCGGAGGTTGGTCTGATGTACCCTGTAAAATATCTGACATATGGAATTTGTGTCATATTGGCTTTTTTCTGTACCATTACATCCGCATGGGCTTATTCATCGCTCGATGCAATGCTCGAACCTTATCTCGAAAAGCATCAATTGCCCGCCTTGGCCGCCGCCGTTGTGCTAAATGGAGAGATCGTAGCTGCGGGGGCCATCGGTACTCGAAGGGCTGGCGAAAAAATGCCGGTAAGCCTTGACGACCGCTTCCATTTGGGGTCCGACACAAAGGCGATGACCTCGCTGCTGGCGGCTACTCTGGTGGAATCGGAGAAACTCAGATGGGATTCCACGGTGGCCGATATCTTTCCTGAACTGGCAGAGAAAATGAATCCCGCATTGAAAACGGTGACGCTCCAACAACTACTTTCCCATACGAGTGGCATCCCAAGTGATAACAATGACTTTGCTACCCTGCTTGGAAAATCGATGTTCCAAGACGGAAACCTGGATGAAATAAGATATTGGCTCGTGCAGCAATGGAGCCTGCTTCCTCTTGAATCAAGCCCCGGTGCGAAGTTCGCCTATGCTAATATGAATTATATTATCGCTGGCGCAATGATCGAGCGCACTGCCGGCAAGACTTGGGAAGAACTCATAACGGAGCTGATCTTCGAGCCTCTTGGGCTGAAATCAGCAGGGTTAGGTCCTCAGGCAACCCTGGGCCATACCTATATTGATGGTAAGCTGAAAGCATTCCTTTCCGGCCCCAATGGTGATAACCCGCCGATTATAGGACCTGCAGGCAACGCCCACATGAGCGTTCTCGATTTTGCACGCTGGGCTGGGTGGAACGCCGGCGAGGGAAAACGCGGACCAAAGCTGGTCCAGGCAGAAACGCTGAAAAAGCTGCATACACCCGTTGTTCCGATGTTGCTAAAACAGGATGCTCGGCCCGGCACGCCTTCACATGGGAAATATGCGTTAGGCTGGGGTGAAGTTCAAGTGGACTGGGCGCCGGAGCCGCTTCTATATCATGGCGGCTCGAATGAAAAAAACCTCGCCTTCATCTGGGTTGAGCCGAAGCGTGATTTTGCGATGGTGCTCATGACAAATGCAGGTGGCGAGAAAGCCGATCAGGCGCTGCATGCGCTCTCTCAGGAGCTTTATAAACTGTATGCCGATGGGAGGAGCTAAGCTTCCTGCCAGATTGCCGGTGGCGGAGTTTTTGGGTCATCATCCGATAAACCGCGCATTTCAAATGGGTAGGGCGGATCTATCGTGTCATATTGTGCTTACAACTCTTAAATTGCGCTGCTTGATCCCTCTAACGAACTTATCCAGTGCGCTGTTGAACTTTTCCGGCTGTTCATAAAACAAAAGATGGCCGGCATCCTCCATGGGCACAAAGTTCGATTCGGGGACTTGTGAATTCACGTATTTTCCCATTTCGATGCTACTGGGAAATATCTGGGAATCGGCGGCGAAAATGATGACCGGTACCTTTATTGTTTTCAGGGTCTTTGAATAATCCCGCATCAGGTAGTCCGAGTAAATTGCAACGGCTGCGGGAGTGGGTGTCTTGAGATGGTCGGTTAGCATCCATTCCAGGTCCGGTCCGGCCTGCCCCGATTTGAACATCCTGTTTATGAAGTCTGTTCCCGTTTCACGCCTTTTTTCAGACAGCGCCAGGAAAAAATCGTTCGCTTTATCATAGCTGTAATTCTTTAGGCCATGCGAGTTCCAATCGGCCGGTGAGAAGGGAAAAGGGTCGATATCGACCAATCCGAGAGCCTTGACGCCATCCTTTGAGCCGAACTGTTCCCAGTAGGAGAGAACGACTGGGCCGGCAAGAGACCAGCCGACCAGCGTCGCGTTTTTGAGTTTCAGCTTTTTGATTACCGTCTGTACATCTTTGGCATATCCGGGAATGGTGTGTCCGTGGAGGACTTTACTCGAGTTTCCATGAGCCCGGAGGTCGATGGTAATCACTTGGTAATCTTTGGATAAGCCTTCAACCTGTTTTTTCCAGAAATTACCCGTCATGGTCCAGCCGTGTATCAGGACGATTGGCTGACCGCTTCCCCTGACTTCATAATAGATCATCGCTCCATCGCCGGTTTCCGCCAGTTCACCATAAACACAGGTGACAAAAAGAAAACCTAGCAGGAGTGACGCCAAGATAAAACTGATCTGCATTGCAGTCCCTTCCTCTTTATAACAAATCAGCCGAAGCCCGGAATGCCTGAACATGTCGGGGTCGCACCTAAATCTTCAACACACCGGGTTTTCTCTCGATCTCATCAACCAGCTTGCGTAAGGACTCACTGCTCCCCGGTCCCTCTACAAGACTAAGTCACCTCAGAATTTGCAAGGACTTTATAGAAAATTATTCCCGCGCTAGAGTATGAACATACAACGGTGACGTCAAGCAAAGATTGTCTCAGGGGATCGGCTCACTACACTCACGAAACAAGAGAAATCCGGCCAAAACGGAGGTATTGACGCTATATGATAATGTGGCGACCGCTCTTTACCCGATCCTCCTGGCCAGCCTCACTCGTTCACCCCGCCGGAAATGCTCACCGCACCCAAATCGCGGGGGCCGTCCCCCGGAACTGCTGCGCTCCCGGCCGATACAAGCCTGGCCGGCGCTGAGGCCTTTTCCCCTGCGCTTTTAGGGCGCGCCGGACAAACTGAACCTCAGAGCGCGGCCTGTGAACCTGGCTCTCGGGAACGATCCTGCTCGTAATGCGGAGTTGCTGAACACGCTGCGCGGCCTGCGGGTCCCTGACAGGTTTCCCGAAGTCAAGCCGGGCCATGTTCCGCTGAACGGCCACGGCGGAAATGTGGCGTCTACCCTTTGTGGCGATCATCCGGTTGCGGTTTATTCTGTCTACCACAGCCTGGTGGGGTTTGGCGGGCAGGTGGGCCAGACTGATGTTATAGACGTAGCGGTACCGAATCGAACTATAGTTGGGGATCACCTTGTTGCTGATAACCGGCGCGGCCGTGTAATTGTTGATAATGGTGGTCCGGTTGATATTCGCAATCCTGACGCCGGTGTAGCTGTTCACGCTGTAGAAGCTGCCCCGGGGAACGACAACCGCATGGCCGGCGTAAGCCAGCCTGTCGATGCCGGCGCCGCCTCTTCTTGCTCTAACAATGAAGCTCCCAGGCCCCCAATAGTTATGGGAGTAGTACGTCTCGGCGGGCGCGAGCGGGACCCAGCCGACATCTGCGTCCGAGTGGATCCATGAGACTCGTCCGGGATACCAATATAGGCGTCCGCCTGCCTTGCCCACCCGGACGTTCGACGGAGGCGCCCAATACCAGACCGAGTTAACAAAAACCCAGTTTCCATAATGGTGCGTCACATAACCGAATGATTCCTCAGGAATCCAGACATTATCCCTGGACCACACTGTCCACCTGCCAACCGTGAATGGCTGCCAGCCTGCGGCAATCCCCGTCGGACGCCACAACTTTCGGTTGCGGCCTTCATAGCGGACCTGCTCCCACCTGCCGTTCTGGTCGAGATCGTAAGCATCATAGCGCAACTGAGCCGGCAGGTTATCGACAGACTCTCCCTTGACCAGCACCCTTTGCGCCCAGAGTTCTTCCCGCTTGAGGTTCCATTCATCCCAGGCCGCGTCCACCTGGCCGTCTCCCTCAACGGCCACCCTGCCGTCAGAGATTATGGATGAGCCGCCGGCTTGGACCGCATACCGCGCTTCCCCATCTCCGAGGGCGAAGTCAATGGCGCCGTCAAGGCTTATCAACTCGGCCGAATCATCCCCCACATAAAGGTCGAAGGCGGCGCCGGGTCGCGCAAGCACATACCCGAATGGTGTCGTCACCTTAATCAGAGCCTTTTGACTTTTGTTGTAAAGCCTGATGGCGCCCGAGGCGACATCGATTTCCGTCAAATCGTCGCGCAGGACCATAAGCTGTATCTGGGTGTCACCTCCCGTTCGCACCCATACTCCGTTGGGCAGCTTGAACTCCGCCTTTCCCGTATCACTGGAATAGACTGCTTCTTCGACCCCGAAAGGCGCATCTTTTACGGTGGCGACCCAGTCCTGTTCGTCATAAACATAGCGGAGAAGCTGACCGTCGATGAAAGTTATGCGGCCCACGAGCGCAGGTTCTTCGGAGTTCCCGGCCTGGGCGCAAACAGCAGTCCCAGACAACACGGCCAGGAACATTCCAAGCGCAAAAGCGCCCAATCTTCTCATTCCATTCTCCTCGATACCGAAAATCAAACTCCAGTTGCCCAAAGCGCTAAAGAACCGCAGTCCGCACAAGATCCAGTCGATGTTCGACATCTACTCCGGAGGCGTCCAAGGTGTTAAAGAAATACCGCATGAGCTGGTTTCCGCCCAGCGGGCGGTGGGACCGCCAGCCAACTTGGCTGCTGCCTGCGGCAGGCTTGCTCAACGATCTCGACGCTCCACGAGATGGCGCCGATGTGCGCCATCGCCCGGCCGCCTGCTTCTCCAACTGGGGCGAAAACGTTCCGGCTAAAGCCGGTAAGAGAATCTTCCTCCTAAAGGCGGTAAAAGAAATGACCGGATTCTCCCCTCTTTCCGAATCTGACGCCCGCCTCCGGAACCCGGATTTTCGGGTGGACATGAGCTAAGACGAAGCAGGATAGGAAAAAGTCTAACAGATACGCCAATTATACTATCAAAATGCGCATAGCACGAAAACTGTGAAAGGTCGAGCATAGGGTCCAAATCTGGAATTCTTTTGAATGAGCACGGCGTACGTTGACCGTAGTTTATTATGTCCATCGGGGATATGATAAACTGCGGTCAACGGTTGCGAAGAACCGAGCCAATCTGTCCGGTATTTCCGCCTAACCCGCCTGGTCACCACCGGAAAAGGCGGGAAATTCCTCTTGTTGTCAACAAAGCCGATTCGAAGTATAAGGACGCACACGTTTGAATCCTTTTGGGAATATTCAGCTCAGACACTTGAAAGGAAGTACATGCGAAGAAGTTTTTTCTTCTGCCTGTTGTTTGCGCTCACCCTGGCCTTTGTGATGGTTTCTTCGTTTGCTCCAACCGAGGGTAGCGCCAAGAAAAAGAAAATCCAATCCGATGAGCAGAAAAAGACCGGCTCGCAGCAATCGGGTGCCATGCGAGGCAAGGAGCAGGCAGCCAAGAACGCCGGGACAGCCACGGAGATTTCACCTGGCCACGCAGACGCGCGGTCGGCCGTCCTCATGGAAGTTTCGACCGGAACGGTGCTTTTTGAACAAAACGCCGATGAACCAATCGAGCCGGCCTCTTTTACCAAGATCGCCACTCTTTACCTGATTTTTGAAGCGATCAAACAGGGCAGGATTCACCTGAACGATGAAGTCCTGATCAGCGAGGAGGCTTGGCGGACCGGCGGATCGAAAATGTTCGTCGGAATTGGGACACGTGTTCCCCTCGAGGAGATTATCAAAGGCATAGCGGTAGTTTCGGGCAACGATGCCTGCGTTGCGGCGGCGGAACACTTAAGCGGGAGCGTGGACACTTTTGTAGACGCCATGAACCGCAAAGCCAAAGAACTGGGAATGACCCGGACCCGTTTCCTCAATCCTAACGGATTGCCCGCTGAGGGTCAGATTACGACCGCCAGAGACATGGCTACCCTGGATATGTCTTACTTAAAGGCCTTTCCTGAAGCGCTGGGCTATCATTCCATGAGAGAATACTCCTATAACAACGTCCAGCAAAACAACCGGAATCGCCTCCTGTTCAAAGACCCGACGATCGACGGCCTGAAAACTGGATACATAGCAGCATCCGGATACCATCTTTCCGCCACCTCCAAGCGCGACGGGATGAGGCTCATCGCAGTCGTGATGGGTGCCAAGAGCACCCCGATCCGTGAGAGGGAAGCCCTTAAGCTTCTTAACTACGGATTCAGGCATTTCACCCTGGTCCAACCGTTCCAGGAGGGCCAGGCAGTCGCAAAAGCCAGGGTCTGGAAAGGACTAAAGGACGAAATCGAGATTTATCCTGGTGAAAACGCTTCTTTTCTCGTCCAGCAAGACCAGAAAAACTTGCTGAAGTGGGAGATACATGCTCCTTCCGATGTAACCGCTCCAATCATGGCAAACCAGCAAATGGGCGAGATAGTTTTCCTGTTGTCCGGCCAGGCGAAGCGATCCGTTGCGCTGCTCAGCCGGGAGGACATTCCGCTCGGAAGCTGGTTCAAAAGGAGCTGGCAATCGGTGGCGAGCCTCCATGCAATTGATTGGAGATGGATGAGCACAGTTCTTGGCGGGCTGTCCATTGTGGTTATTGTTTTCATACTCCTGCCCCGGCGCAAATCGAAAAGAGCTTAGCAAGACAATAAGATCCGCCCACCGCCCTGAGACGTTGAGCGACCCGGCCGCCATGTCGGCGTGTTCCCCTGATCTATCGGTTTGCGGGCATCGCCGATCTCTCTCATGCTTCCATGTAATCCTCTCTTTTGACCACTCCTGTTATCTTGAACCCACTCAGAAAATCGGCCGCATTTTGCGCGGCGATTCTTACCGCGTGAGCCATCGTGCCAGGCGTAACGGGCGAATTGTGCGGGGAGCCGAGAAAATTTGGCAGGTCGAAAAAGGGATAATTCACTTTGAATTCACCGCCCATCGCAGGCTCGACCCACCACGTGTCGATTCCCGCGCTGAAAGCCGGGTTTTGAACCAGATGCCGGTAGAGGGATTGTTCATCTATTATAGCTCCGCGCGCCACGTTGATGAGGATGGCGTCAGGCTTCATGAGGGCCAGTTCGCGGCTTCCGATAAGTCCTTTAGTGCGGGCGGTCAGAGGTATCGAGACCAGAAGCGCGTCGCTGTTTTCCAGCAGATATTCTAATTTATCCATGGCGCCTATGAAATCGACCTTTTCCGTAGTTCGTCCACTCGTATTTATAGCGAAAATCCTCAGCCCTACGCCCCGCATGAGCATGGCCGCCGCCTGCCCGATCCCGCCGAATCCAAGCACTCCGAACACAAGCCCGCGCAAATTTCTGTTCTGGGTCTTCTGGTCGAATTCACCCTGTTTTAGTTTGGCGTGGTTTACGCAAAGCCGCTTTGCAAGCGCGAGGACCATCGCCAGTATGTGTTCGGCCATCGGCGCCGCAAATGCGCCTGTATTCGAGGCAATTATCGCCCCGGGAGGCAGGAGCGCGAAAGGCAGATGCTCGGTGCCGGCAGTCACCAACTGGATCAACTGAGCGCGCCCGGCCAGCCTTAATTCCTCCGGGCTGAATTCCTTGGCCGGGTTCCAGGCAATTATCAGATCGGCCTGCTCTATCACACCGGCGCGATCCCCTTCAGCGATATCGGACAAAAATTTGATGCCTGCCCGGCCTGAAAGGACTTCCTGCAAAATCTTCCGATGGGCTTGTTCAAAATTGTAGGAAACGAGAATCTCAGACATATTTTTCTCCATGAAATCCAGTTATTGCTATAATGCAGCGCAGACGCCTTAAACGTTGGACTGTTTTTAAATGGAGCACAGAATTGGAAAACCGTTTCAAATTTTTTGCCCCCGTACAGGTTCGATACGTGGAAACAGACTTGCAGGGACATGTTTTCTTCGGCCACTATTTCACCTATTTCGACATAGGGCTGATCGAATACCTCAGGGCGGTCGGTTACAACTATAATGACTTTCTGAGCGAAGGGCTGGATTTTTTTTATGCCCAGGCGGATTGCCAGTACAAGGGGCGGGCTTTTTTCGATGAGACTCTGCACGTCCATGTGCGGGTGAGCAATAGAGGAAACACCAGTTTCACATTCGAATTTTCCATATTCGAGGAAACAGCCGGCCGGCCGATTGCCGAGGGACACATAGTTGCCGTGGCGATCGACAAGCATACCCGCGACCCTGTCCGCGTGCCCGAGCGCTTCCGGAAAGCGATAGCGCAGCATCAGGAGTGAGGAAGAGGACTGAGCAAGAGGACTGAGGACTGAGGACTGAGGACTGAGTGCTGAGGAAGAAGACTGGGGAAGAGCGCTGAGGAACAGGCCCGCGCAATCAGGAGGCCGTATCGTATTTCGTCATTCCGGCGGCGTTTCTGAGCCGGAATCCAGGCTTTTTGTGTTTAACAGCCTGAGAGACTGGATTCCGGCTAAAAACATGCCGGAATGACGAACTTGATTTGGCGCGTCATTCGCTGATGGTCACTTTATNNTCCTCAGTCCTCAGTCCTCAGTCCTAACATGTGACAGGTGAGTCTTTATGGAATGCGTTTCAAAGATAGCGGAGTTGCTAATCGAAGCCGACGGAATCGATCTTTCGGCGGCAGCGCATCTGCCGGGGAAGGTCCCGGCCCCGGTGATAGTCTGCTCCCACGGCCTTCTTAGCGCCAAGGAAAGCCCCAAGTTCATCGCCATTGGCGAGACGATGAGCCAGGCGGGCTTTTGTGTCCTGCGGTTCGATTTTTCAGGGTGCGGGGACAGCCCTCCAAGGCGCGCGATGAGTCTTGTCGAAGCAAGGATGTGCGACCTTAAGGCGGCAATAAGTTTTGTTCTGAAACAGCCTTGGTCGGACGGACGCATCGGGCTTCTCGGATCGAGCTTTGGCGGGTTCCTTTCACTTCTTGCCGCCGACGAACGCCCGGAATTGATTAGAGCTGCCGTGTGCTGGGCGGCGCCTTTCGACATCAGCCGAATTCATCCGGATACGGAGCATTTCGAGGACTTGGAAACCCTTTTCCCGGACGGCTTCAGTCTCGGCTCTCCGACAAATTTGGATGCCATGGACGACGCCGGACGCGTTCTGCTGATTCACGGGCAATTGGATGAAGTCGTGCCGTGGAGCGATGCGATTCGAATTTATAAGCGCCTGAACGACCCCAGGAAACTTGTGCTCATGCGCACCGCAGACCATCGAATCAGTGACGATTCATGGCGCAACAGAGCGATTCAGACCAGCTTGGAATGGTTCTTGACGTATTTGAAATAACTTGCCTGGGGGCGGATCGTAACAGCGGGATTAATCCCCTCCCGGTCTTGCACACAATTTGGTATAAGATGTTCCATAATGAATGGAGATTTCCAAATTTTGCCTGAAAGGAAACCGATGCGATTTTCGCCAAATTCCAAAAGAGTCCTGACCCTTTCAACGACAGGCCTCCTTTTCCTGATTTTATTCCTGTCATTGCCGCTCATAGCGTTGCTCTCATCCCCTGCCCTGGCGCGGCAGGCGGAAATAAATCTCACCATCCTTCACTTGAACGATACCCATGGGCATATCATCCCCTACCTGGACAAAAGCGTCGATCCCGAGCGGCCGGTCGGCGGGGCTGAATACCTCGCCAAAATGATTGAGCGCGAAAGGGCTGCAAATCCGGACGGAACGATCCTTCTATCAGCCGGGGATATGTTCCAGGGGACCCCGGTGTCAAACCTGTTCCACGGAAAGCCGGTAATCGAGATCATGAATTACCTGCGCTACGACGCCATGGCTCTGGGGAATCACGAATTCGACTGGGGACAGGACGTCCTCCAATCCATTATTTCGTCGGCTTCCTTTCCGGTGCTTTCGGCAAACGTCTTCAAGAGCGGCGGCCGGCATATTCCGGACGTGAAATCTTATGTAATGCTGAAAAGGAAAGGCCTTCGAATCGCGGTAATCGGCATAACCACACCCGAGACCTACTATTCCTCAAAGCCCGGGAATCTTACCGGGCTTACATTCGTTCCCCCGGAGAAGGTCCTGCCCGCTATAATCAGGCGGGTGCGGGCGCAAGGGGCCTCGATCGTCGTTGCGCTCACCCATGACGGAGTTGACGCAGACCGGGAACTGGCAAGGAAAGTCAGGGGAATCGACATCATAGTGGGGGGCCATAGCCATACGGCTATAAAAGACCCGGTGATCGAATCGGGCACTGTAATAGTGCAGGCAGGCTCGAACGGGATCTATCTCGGGGTCCTGAACATCACTTTTGACCGGGCGCAGAAAAAGATCCTCAGCTATACACGCAAGGACGAGCTCCGGCTGGTTTCACCCGCATCGGGCGTTCAGCTCGATCCAAATGTCGCCCGGATCGTCGATAAATATGAAGCACGGGTAAAGACCGAGTTTTCAAAGGTTATCGGCACAGCCGCAGCCGATCTTACCAGGGACTATATGAAGGAAAGCGACCTCGGCGACATTGTTACAGACGCCATGCGCGAAGCCTCCGGCGCCCGGATCGCCTTCCAGAACGGAGGCGGCATCCGGGCCGATATACCGAAAGGACCGATAACGCTGGAGTCAGTATTCACGACCCTGCCCTTTGACGATTATCTGGTCACGATGGATCTTACGGGAGAGCAGATCAGGGATCTTTTGGAAAAGAGCGTTTTATCGGAAAATATCCTCCAGGTTTCAGGGATGCAAATCGTATATGACCTGTCCGAACCTGCAGGCGCCAAAGTGGCCTCGCTAGAGGCAGAGGGAAAGCCAATGGAGCCCCAGGCGACCTACAGGGTTGTGACAAATGATTTTCTTGCCTCCGGGGGCAACCAGTTCAATATTTTCAAACAGGGCCGAAACATCTCTGCCGGACCACCGCAAAGAGACGCAGTAGTCGACTACATCCGCAAAAATTCGCCGATAAATGTCCAGGTCCCGAACAGAATCATCTTTAGAAACTGATGGTGTAACCAGGACCGCCTGAGGTGAATGAGAAAATTGACGTTTACGTAAACGACCGGAAAATCGATCTCTACCGGGGCATGAAAGTAAAGCACGCCCTCATAGCATACGATCAAAGTCTGTATAAGGCAGCACTGGATGGCGAGATCCGTGTCGAAGATGCGAACGGCTTCACGGTCGGAATTGAAGGAAGCCTCGCGGACGGGGCCAAAATATTCACGATAGCTACAGCTTGACATGAAAACGATGAAACTGTTTCCAGCGTTTAACGCCCGACAATCCAATCCTCAACTTTGGCCGTTCTGCAGATTGCGAGCTCTCAGTCGGCAAATGTGCAGCAATCCCCGCAATGCACGTACCGACACTATGACTCTCGTTTCCGCCTGCAAAGTCGAACATGACCTCCAGAGGACTTGGAGAGAAGAGAGGGAACAGCAATTCCAGTCCGATGCTGAACTAACTACTGAAGGGCGTAGAGTGAGACAGGTTCCGTTCGGGGGCTGACACAGTACAGGTGAGATGTCAAGGAAAATCTCCTGGCGTTTCGATACTAAACTCAAACGTAACAAATGCAATACTAAATCTACTATATGGAATTTATAAGGAAATTCAAGTTGGGAATCTGGGCACTATATTGCCTACAAAATCAAAACCGCGATTCAGTGCCGCCACACCATCCAGCCACACTAAATAACCACCACCGAGAATTGTTTCTCTCCGCTTTTCCACGCTGGCCGTGGTTTCCATATGGGTAATCGGCGAGGAGAGAGTGACACGTTCGGTTAAAGACTATGCAGAATCTGCAACCCAGCTGAATACGTTCAGGCTAAAAATCATTTGTAATGGTAAAAATTGATGAAACGGCCCCCATCGCGGTCGCTCTTGAAATCGTGTATCTCGCTGAACTCTCCTTCTCAAGGTGAACAAGATTTCTGAATTGTCGTATAGAATCTGTCAGCCTGTGAATTGCGGACTTGAGCACGCCATTGTCTTCGCAGGCCTTGATATATCCGTCGAAGGTGTTTTTGCTTGAAGCTATGCCTTTGTGCGACAAGTAAATACGCAACAACTCCTCAATCACGCTTCCCGCCAGTATAACCGCTGGCTTTGAAAACCCCGAGTTCGCCAGAATATAGGCTTGTTCAGTATCCCGAAAAATGATTTTTTTTCTAAAGGGATCTGTGACAAAGCGTATCTTCTTACCAAAACCCCTCTTTGAGATATCGTAATCTTTCTGAATCGCAATCCAAACGTTTGCTGAGTCGGGTTTTAAGCCACCCTCTTTTGAAAGTTTTGCGTCTCTCTTCTTTTTACAGGCTTTCTCCTTTTCCGATAGCCATAACGCAACCAAATCTCGTTTCCTCTGAGGAGCGAAGACCCCCTGGGCAAGCTTAAGACGGACAGTCTCCTCACCCATTGTTTCCAATTTGGAGAACAAGTCCTCTTTATTTACCGTCATTCTTGCTACTCCCTAAATGGGCTTCTCTTTTCACATATGCTTGGCGGGTTAAGGTTTCTGTCGTATTTAGAGAGCACGACATGCCAACAGTTGGTTTCGTTTCTAGTAAGACCCAGCCTCGCGGCGAGTGGCATCACGATCTCCGACATCATTGCGGCAGCACATTCGATACCCAAATTCGCGGCGATTAAGTCGCAAGAATCGCCCTGGTGTAAATACCGATTACGTAAGTCGATGAGTCCTCTAGGACTAGCTGTAAGTGATTGCCAAAGGTAGCTACCACTGGGTAACACAATCCGTGTAATGTCAATGCCCCAGTTGCGTAATATCGCCGGTAATAATTCCCTATCGCTAGTCGAGGCGCGCGGTCCAGTTTTCAAAATTCTGCTTACAAGCAGGTCTGCCCACTCGTCAGTAGAAAATGCCCCAAAAATTAGAGGTTGAACAAGAAAATGACGAATGAGAATTTCGATTCCCGTAACTGATCGAGCTAATGCTGCGCCTGGAAACCCCGCGGCATAAAGCTTTACAGCTTCGTCAATACATTCCAGCACCCTCGTTTCAACTGCGTCTCCATAAGTCGCAAGATACCCGTGTGCAGGTCCTTCTGCCAATTCCCTCCGATACTCCTCGATGAGCTTTTCTTCGTATTCTTCTTGCCGGTAATCATCCATGTTGGTTAAAAACCTCTGAGCTTGCAGGAATTTGATTGGATGCACTACCCTGACAGGATACGACTAGTTCCGAATGGCGTCAATTAGGATCGCTATTCTGCTCCTGGCTGTAATCTGGGACTCTGAAAAGCCGGGTTTGGATATGGGGGTGGGTCAAGTAAATGGCTAAGAGGTGGCACAGAATGGCTTGCGGTTCCATTGGATTAGAAAGAGGGCGGAGATAACCGGCACCATAGCATTGGAGGCGAGCTTCAATGCTTTAGGTCGTTCAAATGCCTCAGGGGTCGAGGAAGCCAAAGTCCATTCGCATTCGGCTCGTACTGTTCCAACCATATCTTCACAGCCTCCTGGTCCTTCAGTTCAATCCCTTTCAAGGCTAGTTCCTCGCGGCTGTATCCTTCTTTCCTGAACGCTCTGAAGTTCACCGACGATACTATCATGGCAATATGCCAACCATACCTCGGTCTTTCTTGTACCATGGCTCCCATGACCCGATCAATGACGTTTACATCTATCCTTTCGCGCCTGCGTCGAACTTCCACGAAGTAACGAAATGAGACTCCGGCTGGATCAGGCCTACCAACCGCGAATATGTCCGCTGAAGTTAGAGGGTCGCGTCCTACTAAGCGGACATCTGGAAAGCCCCAACTTGCAAAAAATTCCGCAATGAGATGTTCGAAAACATCCCACCGTAATTTTTGAATATCGGCGGGGTTCATCTTTAGATGATGAATCAGGTGAGTAGAAAGGTGGCGAACAGAAGAAACAACCTCAACAAGTTCAACGGTTCGGACTTCTGGCTTCAATATGGCAGCTAATCCGAGCTTCACCAAATCAGATTCTATGCCATTATATTCATGCAATATTCTTTGGCGGGAAGGATGCTTGATTACCTCCAGGGCTGTCAATTCCCATTTTCGAACCGTCGAAACCGAAACATTGAACTGCTCAGCTATTTCCTTCCGAGAATGTTTCTTTATTTCTCCCCAGCGGTATCTCATCCTGAGAATTTTTTCTTGGCGCGGCGTGAGGGTAGCCAGAACCTTTCGTAATGCTTCGGACTTAAGCGTATCAATAGGGTCAGCACGCAAGATATTCATCCTTACAGAAGGGTGGGGCCAGCACTTTGTAGCTTCACCGCCGTAGAGCGGAAACAAGGTCATTTCAAGTGGCTTCTAACCGCTAATTTCAGCTATGGCTCTAATTCTCTTACGACCGTACCATTCGTAATTCTTTCAAGCAATCCTGAGTTATGCAGCCAATCCATGCCTTGTGAGTTTCTATCAGGGGGATGTGAGAGGATGTCTCGAATCCAATCAGCAATTACTTCTTCGGTTATGCTGTGCGCTTCACTCGGTTCTTCAGCTATCATTTTCCGGCGGTGCAGCATTTCGGCTTCGCAATTTACCATAAAATCAGGCCTTGCGGTTGGAATCAAGGCAGACTCAGGGCTCCATAAGTAAAAAGGAGAAGGGAAAAGAGCAAGCATGAAGAAAACTTGAGAAGGTATTCCAGAATGTACTATCAAGTTTCTGTGCACTCGTACTGCGAAGCCAAGCAAGTCTTCGTCATAATATGGTCTCTTTTTTACCTCTATCATTAACACGATTTTTGAGTCTTGGTTCAGAACTGCTACGTCAACATGGGGCGTAATTCTGGATTGCAGCATCTCCCATTCCCCAGCACGGACCATTTCCTCCATACATTCACGGCAAACATTGACTTGTGAGCGGCCCGGCAATGTCCAAACTGCTGTGATGGCTGATGGTTCTTTGGCCCGACATTTCGGAGTTTGTATTTCACACACTCCGATCATTACGACACCACTTGGCTCGATCCTCATGTCTATTCCTGGTTTTCTACCAGCCAAGCTTCCAGCTGGTCTCTAGCATCTTCCACCAAACAAGACCTATCGTTTTTGTTCAGAGGCATGTACCACGAAGCGTGCAGACTGGCTTCCGCTTCATCTCTTAATTTATCTGGCATTTCAACAGGTCTATCGAATCCTTGCTTGAATCTCTCAGCATGTGCTAATTCGTGAGCGAGACAAGCCATCTCGGACATACGTGATCGGGCATCTAAGGACATCCCAGGCACTACATCAGCACCGACAATGACTTGATTTCTTGTCTCGTTGAATCTCGTCCTCGAACCGTGCATCTTTGCTTCGGAAAGATCAATCTTACATATACGACCGCCGTTCAATACCTCCCAAATGCGCCTGCATCTTTCTATTTCCCTGTCATTAAGTGCGTCCTGCCGCCGTGTTCCTTTCATACCTGAAGCTCTGCCTCAAAAATTACTCTGCACCGCAAATAGGTGAATGCTTCACCCCGCAAATTCCAGCAAGCGTATTCTTAATCCACTTGGCTGATAAAACGAGGAAATCTATTCTTTCTTCAAAAGCTGGTCGAGAGTTTCCACACCCTCTTTTTTCAAAACGGTCTCGAGTTTTGTGTCAGACCGATAGCCTGGGGCGAATCCCTCTCCATATTCTTCTCGCAATGTCCTGACCAACGTATCGCTTCGCTTTTTCCGAATTGTACCATCCTGGTCACGCATGCGGTCATCAAGCCCTTTGGGAAAATGTTTCTTTGGCATTTGTGGTCCTCCACTTGAAATAAAACGTTCAGTCGAAAGTGAAACTTCTGAACCGGATCGGTCAAGGCATTATTGACATTCAGTTTTCAGGAGTCAAACATTTTCCGTAGTAAATGCAGGGATCGGACCCAGCCTGAATTATCACTGTAGGGTTGTCAAGCCCGATGACAGCCCATTCTCTTCGGTTTTTACCGGCTGGCCGTGGTTTCAGTATTGCTGGAAGGAGGGAAAATGGGATGTGAGGTTTCTCGTAGACTTCCCAAGGTTCTTGCGCTGGCTGAACTCATTCAGATTCAACCGATGTTATAGGGTAAAATCGGGTAGCGATGGCTTCGGCTTTACTTTCGTTCATCACATCATGGATGAACTTGCGCTTGGAAACAAGTCTAACGCAGGGGAGCCTATACTCATCATAGATTTCTAATTTGGCTAAGAAGTTGTCACCTAAATCTATATAGACTGGACAGCTCGCGTCCAGCCAAGTGCGTCGAGGCCGAATCCAATCATATTGATGATGGCCTCTATAAGATTGGTTTACCTGCTCCTCGATTTCGTGGATGCCGTGAATTGTTACCAAAGTATCTTCTGGAAGTATTTCCGACTTTCGATAAAAAATCCCCCGCGCCGTTGCATACGTCCGTATGGCTTTTGCCCAGACAAGGTCCTGAGCCAATTCAGTACCCGGGCCGGGAAGCAAGTGACAGATGTGAAAGTTTTGACGGAAGACGCTCCCATCAATGACCCAGACAAGATTACGATAAAAGGTCTCACGGGATATGCGCTCAGCATCAGTCATACTGGAGTGCTGTACCTCAATGACTATGCCTGTGGGAGTTTTTATGTCTGCACGGTGGACCTCTCCGTCGGAGGCCGTGTGACAGACCTCCCTACAGTCATCGGGAAATAGGTTTTTCCACCTGCGATGCCATGAGGTCTCGTTTTCCCACCACGGATCACAGTTGCGTCGGCCATAATGCGCCCAATGATGTAAGATACGCGGTCCACACTTAGCTATCATAGCTGACCCACATATTGGGCAACAGCCACGAGCGCCGGGGAATGGCTGACGGCGTTGACCATCTACGACTGCATACTGCAACCTATGCCTCCTGGCTTAGAGCAAGCCCCAGTCTATTTGATGTTTGTCCAATGTCAACAAGGAATTCTATGGCAACGGTATCATTTCTTTGTAACACGGTGGTGTGTTTGTTTCGCCTGGTTAATAGTCCGCCAGACCATTTTGGCTGCTTTTTCACCGGTGGCAATAACTAGCGACTCCCTCAAAAATTCCTGCTCTTGGCTCTAAACGGGCCTTCCAAAAGTTCATGTTTGGATATGGGGCAGGTCCAGACAATTGCCTCTCGGTGGCAGATTTTGGTTTGTCGTTCGATTGCACCGGGAGGGGTTGGACTAAACGATTACCGCTTATGTGATAGCATCAGAATTCACTCAATACGATCTGGGCCATGCCGGTATCGTAACCCCAACCGCGCGGTTGGGGTTCTTGGCAGCTACTATTTTGATTTTTTCTCAAAGGCTCGCGGCCAGGAAGGGCAGAGATATCCCAGGACTGGAACTTAGCAGGAGACACATGGCGACGGGCACCAAAGTATGACCCAACGAGAATCCACCCTCTGTGTCAATATAACTG
>PLSV01000414.1 GCA_003165235.1 Syntrophobacteraceae bacterium | reverse complement strand
GGGATTGTTGCTGTGACGGGCGGTGTCGAAATTCCCCCAGACGTTTGCTGAAAAACCGGCATAGGTGGCTGTAAACGCAGGTTGGAAGACGGCGCTGTCTTTGCTTTGCGCGGCGCCGCGGAATATGTACTGGCTCAGGATGTCGGTTGAAAAGCTAAAAGACGGCTTGGCCGCCTCCTCGGGTGGTTTTTGCTCCGCCGGCGCTGGCGTCGGCGCCGGTTCGTCGGCCCACGCAGCCATGAAAGGAAAGGAGATAGTCAAAAACAAAATCATACATGTCAGTGTTTTTCTTCTGATCGCTGATGAGTTCATTCCATTTGCCCCTTTTTTGATAGTGAAATTGGAACTGCCTTTGTTGAGCCGTTCGTTTTTGTTAAGGCGGCCAGGCAGAAAATCAATAACCATCTCGCATTTTTAGCCGGGTCGCAACACTCTTGCCGATGAATATGGATTTGCATTCGAGGGTAGGAATTTCAATGAGCAGAATTGGCGCCAGATAACGCCGCACCGGATGTGGTTTTTGAAAAGCGCATGTTCCATGGGATGTAACATACTGAAATAGTGACTATTAATGCAAGGGAATGCTTGCTGCGAAATTGTGCTGCTCTGTTCCTGCAACGGAATGGATAGAGATGAAACAGTACAAAAATGTACCATGATCGATTGCTGGGCCAATTTTGGCACAAATTCGGATAACCCTTCTAGCTTGAATGCCTGAGCCTCAGTGAGCATGTTGACTTTTGCAGGCATATAGGTATGCTCCTTTAATCATTCTGCAAAGTAATTTGGTCTTTCATAAGCGCCTGTTGAGGAGAGTAAGAATGGATGAGAATGAGATTCTGGAAGCGCTTGCTGAAGATTTTTTCCAGGGTTGGGATGTTACGCCGACCGGTGGCGGGTTTCTGGTTGCAACAGACTGGGTTCTCCCGAATAACGAGCGGATCGAAATCCACGTTCGCAGGGTCGGCGAACGCGAGGACCTTTTCATAGTTACCGACGGAGGCGAGCTGATAAACTATCTTTTTGCAGAGGGCGTCGACCTGACGCGGGACCGTGACAACCGGCGAATCCTGGACCGGATAGCCGCAAACAGGTCCGTCAACGTCACCGATCACCAGTTGGTCAAAGGCGCCAAAGAAGAAGAACTCGCCTGGGCGGTGCGCATTTTGCTCGAAACCGTTAAGGAGGCCTCATTCTCGCTGTGGCGAAAATTTGAGTCAAAGCCGGGAAGTCCGGTGCATTAACGGTTCGTCAAGACTCAGGTCCGTGCCGCAGCTTTATTTGTCCGGGGCAGGTTCCTCCTGTGGCTGGATTGTCCCGGCGGCGGCGGGGGCATCGTTTTTGAGGAAAACGATCCCGAGCGGCGGCAGAATCAGCGAAAGCGAATAGTTGTGACCGTGGCTGGGGAGCGGAACAGCGTCCATGCCGCCCAAATTGCCATAACCGGACCCGCCGTAAATCTTTGAGTCGCTGTTGAGAAGTTCCCTCCAGCAGCCCGCCCTTGGGACCCCAAACCGGTAGTTTGTCCGCGGCACGGGGGTAAAATTCGCGGCTATCATTATTAAATCGCCGCCGGTCGCGGGCTTTCTAAGAAAAGCCAGAATGCTTGCGTCGGCATCGCGGTAGTCGATCCATTCGAATCCTGCGCCGCTGAAATCGAGTTGATGCATGGCAGGTTCTTCCCGGTAGAATCGGTTCAGGTCCTGGACCCATTTTTGAACTCCCTGGTGCGCAGGGTGATCGAGAAGGTCCCATGCTAAGCTTTCTTCGTGATACCATTCGTCCCACTGCCCGAATTCGCCCCCCATGAAGATGAGCTTTTTACCGGGTTCGCCGAACATGTAGCCGAAAAGCAACCTCAGGTTTGCGAATTTCTGCCAATCGTCTCCGGGCATCTTATGCAGGAGCGAGCCTTTGCCGTACACCACCTCGTCATGCGACAGGGGAAGGATGAAATTTTCGAAAAAGGCATACCAGACATTGAATGTCAGCAGGTTTTGGTGAAATTTTCTGTAAATGCAATCTTTCGAGAAGTACTCCAGGGTATCGTGCATCCAGCCCATGTTCCACTTCATGCCGAATCCCAGGCCGCCTACATAAGCGGGCCGCGACACCATCGGCCATGAGGTGGACTCTTCCGCAGTCGTCTGTACGTCCGGATATTCCTGGTAAACAACCTCATTGAAGCGCTTTATGAAATAGATCGCGTCCAGGTTTTCCTTACTGCCGTAAATGTTTGGAATCCATTCGCCATCCTGGCGCGCATAGTCCAGGTATAGCATCGATGCTACGGCGTCCACCCGCAGTCCATCCGCGTGATACTTGTCAAGCCAGAAAAGGGCGCTGCTGATGAGAAATGCCCTGATTTCATACCGTCCGTGATTAAAGATGTAGCTGCTCCACTCGGGCTGGAAGCCCTTCTTGGGGTCCTGATGCTCGAATAGGTGCGTCCCGTCGAAAAACGTCAGCCCGAATTCGTCGCTCGGGAAATTCGAGGGCACCCAGTCGAAAATGACCCCGATCCCGTTTTGGTGCAGCACGTCGATCAGGTGCATTAGATCCTGGGGGGTCCCGTATCTCGATGTCGGGGCGAAGTAGCCGGTGGTCTGATATCCCCAGGAACCGTAGAACGGGTGCTCCATGATGGGGAGAAATTCAACGTGCGTGAAACCCATTTCTGCTACGTATCCCGGAAGATACTCCGCCATCTCGCCATAGCTCATCCAACGGTTTCCCTGTTCGGGCAGCCTCCTCCATGAACCTAAATGGACCTCATAAATTGAACAAGGGGCGTTCAGGGCGTTGGCTTTTGCACGGCCGGCCATCCATTCCCCGTCATTCCATCCATAGCCCGTGTCCCAGACAATGGAGCCGGTTTTGGGTGGAGTTTCGCAATGCTTGGCGTACGGGTCGCTCTTATCTACCTGGTACTCGTTTTCCTTGGAGACGATGTGGTACTTGTATATGGCGCCCTTACCGAGTTGCGGGATAAATCCCTCCCAAATACCCGAGCCGTCCCACCTTGCGGCCAGCGGATGGGCTTCTTTGTCCCATAAATTGAAGTCGCCGATGACCGAAACCTCAACGGCGTTGGGCGCCCATACGGCAAAGAAGGTCCCGGATACTCCATCAACATCGACAATGTGCGATCCCATCTTCTCATAGAGCCTGAAATGATTCCCCTCCTTGAAAAGATAGGCGTCCTGTTCTGTAATCAGGCTGAACCCGTAGCCGACTTCGGTCTTTCCCATTTTTGCTCCCTCGCCTCATACCAGATTGGGGTCATGGCGGAATCTAAATTCCGGGGCTGGTTCAAATGCCCAACGGGGCTGCATAATTCAGTCCCTTCAGGGCTTGATGCGCTAATTCTTAAATACTTGTAAGAACTGCAATCATGAATACTTCTGGCTCCTTATTTAAGCGCTTATGGGGCCGCGCCATACCCCCTCCGCCTTTGGGCGTATCAAAATCTGTGTTGCGCGCTTAGCCTCTTTGCCTCTTCGCGTGAAAACCATCACCCCATCCGCCCTGGGGGCGCCTAAAAATCTGTGTTGCGCTTCTGCGGAGGACTGCGGCCCGCCTCCAGGGTGGGCAGGCTTTGGAGATTGGCGTTTCCAGGGTTTGGCGTTAACGGTCGCGCCCGAAAATCATCTCATCCACATGGGCGCAGATTATATGCCCGACGGTGATATGACACTCCTGCACCCTGGCTGTCACCAGGGACGGAACATGAATGATAATATCGCAATACAGGTCCATTTCAGTCTCGGAAGAGCCGCCCAGGCCGATTGTGAGAACACCGTTTTCACGGGCCCATTTGAGCGCCCTTATCACATTGCGGGATCGGCCGCTGGTGCTTATCGCCAGAGCGACGTCCCCAGGCTGCGCTAAAGCCCGCAGTTGCTTTGCGAATATGTCGTCGAAGTCGTAGTCGTTTGCTATGCTCGTCAAAATCGATGTGTCGACTGTGAGCGCCATTGCAGGCAAAGGAGGCCGTTCTATTTGAAAGCGGTTTACAAACTCGGCCGCCAGGTGTTGGGCGTCTGCGGCGCTGCCGCCGTTACCGAAAAGAAAAAGTCGATGCTTGGCAAGGAAGGCCCGGCTGACCAGTTCGGCCATCTCCAAAATGGTTTCTTTCGCCATGCTGCAGAGCGCTTGTTTTGCCTGGATGCTTTCTTCAAACATCCGCTCCGTGGCAAGTAAAAGCTTTTCCTTTCCTATCAGTTCCATACCTTTTCATCTCGTATGACAAACTTATAAACAACCCTGTGCGATAATAAGCTGGTCATCCAATTTACCGCCTCCAGGCGGTAGGTGCGCCGCGTAGCGCGAAGGCCGGCCGCTGGATGGTCTGTCATGCGCCTTGGGCAAGCGCACGAGGCCTTGATCGCCAATATTAATTAAGTGCGAGAGCAAATGCCACGAAAAACGTGCCCGTTCACCACATCCGCAAAGGACATGAGTGTAATTCAGCAGTCGGACACGCATAACCTGCATTCGATACGGAGATTGAAAAATCTTCGTTTGCCGGTGCCGCGGCCGGCTGATTTCAGTTCATAACGAACATTCGGGTTTTCTTAGAGGACGAACAGTTGGACCCCGGCGCTTTCCATCATTTCTACAAGGGCTGCCGGCGGGGTTTGATCGGTGAAAAGAGCGGTGATTTCGGTGATGTTTCCTAGGCGCACCATGGCGTTTCGTCCAAACTTGGTGTGGTCGGCGACAAGAAAGACCTTGCGGGCATTGTCGATGATGGTCCGGGCGGCCCGCACCTCACGGTAGTCGAAATCGAGGAGGGCGCCGTCTATGTCGATGCCGCTGATGCCGATGATGCCGAAATCCACCCGGAACTGCTGAATGAAATCTATGGTGGCCTCCCCGATGATCCCGCCGTCGCGATGGCGCACCAGGCCGCCGGCGATGATCACCTCGAAATTTTCGTTTGCGGACAAAATAGTGGCTACGTTGAGATTGTTTGTGATCACCCGCAGGCGCTTGTGATGGGAAAGCGCCCGCGCCACGGCTTCGGTCGTCGTTCCGATATTGATGAACAGGGAAGCGTGGTCGGGGATCTGCCCGGCGACTGTGCCCGCGATCTTTTGCTTTTCATTGTAACAGAGGATCTTTCGTTGATTGTAGGCCAGGTTCTCGGTGCTGGAGACTGCCCCGGCGCCGCCGTGGTAGCGCAAAATGAGGCCTGTTTTGCTCAACGCATTGATATCCCTGCGGATGGTCTGCGGCGTCACGTCGAACTCACGGGCCATATGGTCGATGGTCACGAAACCTTTGGCCTGCACCAACTGGCGGATCCGCATCTGGCGCGGTCCGAGGTTTTCATCCCTACGCGATTCGGCAAGATCCCCGGCCCTTACAAGGAGGCTTGCCTCCTCATCTGCCGGAGCGGAAACCGCAAGCTGACCATGTTCGTTTGTTCTAATGTGAAAATGATTTTCAGACTGTTTTTTCATTTCCGAAAATTCTCCTTGACATTATTCCGTTGGCCATGTAATGTTTCGAATAGGCCCCTTAGCCACGGGCCTGTTTCTGGCTTAAATGCAGTATATCATCCGGCCATCTTTTTCGCAACGAACAATGAAAGGGACCGCACCCATGCAAACTCAGGTCCTCATCATCGGCGGAGGCGCCACGGGGACTGGTCTGGCCAGGGATCTCGCCATGCGCGAGGTGGACTGCGTCGTTGTGGAAAAAAAGGATATAAACGCAGGGGCTTCCGGCGCAAACCACGGCCTGTTGCATAGCGGGGCCCGTTACGCAGCCACAGATCCGTCCTCGGCGCGCGAATGCAGCGAAGAAGGCAGGCTGCTGAAGAGGCTTGCGCGGCACTGCATCGAAGAAACCGGCGGGCTTTTTGTCGCCGTTTCCGGTGACGATGAAACCTACATAGCCGATTTTCCCCGCTTTTGTTCTCAAAGTGGCATCGCGGCCATCCCGGTTGATGTGAACGATGCGCGCGAAATGGAGCCGGCCTTGTCCGGCAAGCTGATCGCGGCATATCTGGTGGAAGACGCCGCCATCGATCCATTCAAGCTTTCCCTGGATAATATCGCTTGCGCCCAGGGGTTGGGAACGCGGCTTCTCCGCAACAGCCGGGTGATCGGCTTTGAAATGGAAAACAGGAAGATCCGGGGTGTCCAGGTTCTGGACACGGTCACCGGCCGAACGGAACGCATCGCGGCGGAGCTGGTGGTTAGCGCGGCCGGCGCCTGGGCCGGGGAAATCGCCGCTATGGCCGGGGCCCACATCCAAATGCGTTATTCCAAGGGGAGCCTTCTCGTGACACAAACCCGGATCGCCCGGCGGGTGATCAACCGGCTTCGCCCTCCGGTAGACGGCGATATCCTGGTCCCCGGCGGAACCGTATCGATCCTCGGGACCACTTCCGAGCGCGTGGACTCGCCTGATGTGATTTATCCCGAGATCCGCGAAGTGGACGCCATCATCGACGAGGGGGCGGCCATGGCGCCTATGCTCGCCACTGCCCGTTACGTGCGCGCTTACTGCGGCGTGCGCCCGCTGTTGAGCTCTGGCGACGAGGGGGAAGACGACCGCAGCGCAAGCCGCGGTTTTGGATTGATCGACCATAGCAGGCAGCCGGAAGGAGTCGAAAACCTCATCACCATCACCGGCGGGAAGCTCACTACCTATCGGTTGATGGCCGAAAAGGCAGCGGACATGGCCTGCGGCCGTCTGGGCGTCAAGGCTTCCTGCAGGACAGCGATGGAACCGCTCCCGGATATGGTGGATGCTCGCTGGACGGAACCAGGGCTTGCCCCCGATTACTGGCTCCGGAAAAACGACCCCCGAGACATGCTGCTGTGTGAGTGCGAGATGGTGCCCCGGAGCGTGGTTGAGGAGATCATCCGGACGTTGAGTAAACAGGGAGGCAGGGTAAGCCTGAACGCCATCGGCCTGAGAAGCCGGATCGGGAAAGGACCATGCCAGGGAACATTTTGCAGCCAGAGAGTCGTGGCTGATTTGTACGACCGGAAGCATTTGAACGATACCGAAGGGATCCCCGAATTGTGCAACTTCCTGCGTGAACGCTGGAGGGGCCAGCAACCGCTTCTCTGGAATACGTCCCTGGCGCAGGCCGAACTCCTCGAAGCCATGCACTGCGGGCTGTTCGGGCTGGATCTGGCGGAACGATGCGATGGAAAAGGACCTTGAATACATAACCTGTGACCTGGTCGTCATCGGGAGCGGTATGGCGGGAATGGCTGCAAGCCTGTTTGCCGCCCGCCGCCGCATGGATGCCGTTCAGGTAGGCCATATAGGCGAGATCAATTTTGCAAGCGGCCTGCTGGATGTGCTGGGCGTCCATCCGGTTTCCACGGGCCGTGTGCTTGAATACCCATGGGAAGGGATTGCGCGTCTGATTGAGGACGAGCCCCGGCATCCTTATGCCCGGGCAGGCGTCTCACAGACCAGGAAAGCCCTTGCGGCCTTTATCGCCTTCATGGAAGAAGCCGGGTGCGCTTACGTCTGCGGGCGGGATCGCAATCTCGAAGCGATCACCCCGGTGGGCGTCACAAAACCCACGTACGCCGTGCCTCATACCATGATCAACGGGATTTTGGCTCTTTCCGAGAGTAAACCCTGCCTGCTTGTAGACTTCATGGGCCTTAAAGGATTCAGCGCCCGGCAGATCGCATCGTGCCTGGCCGGCCGCTGGAAGAAATTGCGCACCGTCCGGCTTTCTTTCCCTGGTTTATCGGGTGAGGTTCATACTGAGCGCATGGCCCGCGCCCTGGAGATCCCGGATATCCGCCAGGAGCTGGCCGCCCAAACCAAACCGTACCTGAAAGACGCCGAGGCCGTTGGGTTTCCGGCTGTGCTGGGTATCCAGGACACGGTCCAGGTTCTCGCCGAGCTGCAAGGGGCACTTTCCGTACCGGTATTCGAAATACCCACCATGCTTCCGGCCGTCACCGGGTTGCGGCTTCGGGAAACCTTCGAACGGCGCCTGCCGGCCATGGGGGTCCGCACCCTTTACCAGAAGAGCGTACTGCATGCCGATAGGCTTCAGGATGGCCGGTGGGAGCTCGAGGTGGGCGGAGATGCGCCTGAAATCCGTGTCCATTCCAGGGCTGTGATTCTGGCGAGCGGTCGCTTTATGGGCAAAGGACTGCATGCCGACCGCGGCGGCGTCCGCGAAACCATTTTTAATCTGCCTGTCAGCCAACCGCCCAACCGGACTTTCTGGCATCATAAAGATCTATTAGACCCGCACGGACACCCCATCAACCGGGCCGGATTGGATATCGACGACCGGTTCCGGCCGTTGGATGGCCGGGAGCAGCCGTTCTCCGATAATCTGTTTGCCGCCGGATCGATTCTCGCGCACCAGGACTGGATGCGCCAGAAGTGCGGAAGCGGCCTTGCCATCGCCACGGCCTATGGCGCCGTGGAAGCGTGCAGGATGTTTCTAGGATAAAAAGGGATGCGATGTTTCTTAAGCTTTGCGCATATTTGGCGCTGAGCATATGTCTTGCCGGCGTGTTCCATCGCGGCCTGCGGTGGTTTACTCTGCGCATCGGCCCGGAGGCCGAGGGCGCCGGTTTCCTCGATCGTTTCAAAGCCGGCGCGAAGGCCTTCGGCGCCATGATCGTGAATCCCCGGCGCCTTGGATCTGTGCTGTGGACCCTGTTGTTCGAAGTGCTTCTTCAGGTGCATATCTTAAAACAAAATACCTGGCGCTGGCTCACGCATATGGCGCTTTTTTACGGCATCCTGCTCCTGGTGGTCTTGCACGCCCTCGACAACTGGATTACCGCCCGGATTTTTTCCAATTACGCCTCGACGCTCAATCCATTTCTTTTTCTTCGAAACCTGTTGGGCGTCCTGGTGGTTTTCGGCGTCGCAACGGTCGTGATAAGACGTCGGGCCGATGGAAGGCCTCGCTCAAAAAAGCGTGCTTCTGATCGGGTGGCGCTTGTCCTTCTATCTCTCCTGATCGTCTCGGGAGTAGTTCTGGAGGCTTTCAAGATCGTCTCCCCATCCATTTTCGAGACAATGGCCAGGGACTACATGGGTGACGATCCGGATGAGATAGCCGCGCTCAAAGTATATTGGGCGAAAGATTTCGGCGTTGCGTTTGAGCCCCCTCCGCCGGCGGGCGATAATGATTTGCTGGCGTCCGGCCAAAAACTTCACCAGGATTATTGTGCTTCGTGCCATTCGAAACCTCAAGCAGCCGTCCTTTCTTATCCGCTGGCCCGGGCTCTGAAGCCTGTGGCCGTTCGTCTGGACCGGTTGCGACCGGATCTTGTTTTCTATTACCTGCACTACCTGGCCGCCTGTGGCGCCTTGGCGTTGTTGCCCTTCAGCAAACTTTTCCATCTGCTGTCCGCACCGTTAAGCCTTCTTGTGCGATCTGGCGGTGACGCCGCCTCGGATCTACCGATCAACCGGCCGGCCCGGCGGGTTCTGGGGCTCGATGCCTGCACCCATTGCGGTGTGTGCAGCCTGCACTGCGCCGTTTCCCCTATTTATCGCGTTATTTCAAACCCGCTGATCCTTCCATCGGAAAAGACCGGGGCTTTGGCCGCAATAGCCGGAGGAGATATTTCTGAGGCCGGCTGCGCCGCTTTTTCGGAAGGAAGCTTCATCTGTACCGGATGCGGGCGGTGCACCCGCTTTTGCCCTTCGGGCATCGATCTGCAGGATCTCTGGCAAGCCTCCCGGATCGATCTGAAACGGACCGGTTTTGGATCGGTCCATGATTGGATTCGCACCCGAAGCGCCGCCGAGTGGGCTCAAATCGCCCGAGCGCGAAAGGCGGTCGTGAAACCGGCGACAGCCCTGGACAGGGCTACTGTCAGCCTTGCCGACAACCCCGAGTCCTTTTCGGCATGCGTGCAATGCACCACCTGCACCAGCGTGTGCCCGGTGGTCGCGGCCAGTGACGATCCGAAACGGGATTTGGATATGACGCCTCAACAGGTGATGAACCTGCTGCGGCTGCAGTTAAAGGATATGGCCCTGGGTTGCCGGATGGTGTGGGATTGCGTCACCTGTTACAAGTGCCAGGAGCACTGCCCGCAGGGCGTGCGCGTGGCTGATATCTTGTATGAGCTTAGAAACGAGGCCTGCAGGAGGTTCACGGTTATTCCAAAAAAGGGCGTGAAACTGCCTGATGCATAAGTACATGAGAAAGATCGTAGTGTTGTAGTGTTAAAGAATATTTCAATACCCACAACCGGATGATGGAGCAGACGTTGCGATATCTTTATTTTCCCGGCTGCAAAATAGCCAGCCATCTGCCCCAGTACGACCTGGCCACGCGTTCGGTCCTCGGGGCCTTCGATATCAGCCTCGACAGCGCGGAGCTTAACTGCTGCGGATATCCGGCGCGCGACCTCGATTTTACGGCCGCAGTCTTCTCCTCGGCTCGCATTCTTGCCGTTGCGGCCAAGAAAGAACTCCCCATCCTGTGCCCCTGCAAATGCTGTTTCGGAAGTCTGAAACATGCCGATTACTGGCTGCGCCATCAACCCGGTTTGCGGCATAGAATAGCCGCCATGTTGCGGGAGGAGGACCTTTCCTGGGAACCGGGCGTTCCTGTTCGCCATCTGCTGAGCGTGCTTGTGGAAGATGTGGGCCTGGACCGCGTACGGGAAAAGATCAGGAAACCCTATACAGGATTGCCTGTTGCCGTGCACTATGGCTGCCATGCCCTGCGGCCGGCCGAAGTGACCCGGTTCGACGATCCCCTTGCCCCCACGATCTTTGAAAAGCTGGTTCAAACGACAGGTGCCGACCCGGTGGACTGGCCGTTGCGTCTGGATTGCTGCGGCTATCCGTTATGGGGGAAAAACGACCGGCTCTCCTTGAAGCTCATGGAAAAAAAGCTGTCCTCTGCGCACATGGCCGGCGCCAGAGTGCTGATTACGGCCTGCACGTACTGTCAGTTGCAGTTCGATACGGTGAGAAGCGGGCAGGAAACGCTCCCGATCCTGTTCCCGGAGCTTCCGGCGGTCCTGGTGACGCAATTTCTTGGCGTCGCAATGGGGCAATCGGCCGGCGCATTAGGGCTTGAACGGAATCACATCGCGTGGACGGCCTCGCCTGCCTGATTCCCGCCTTCCATTGCATACCGGCATAGGAGGCTTCTGCGCCTCTTTTTCTGTCTTCCCGGTGGAAAAATCTTCTTCGACTCAATTCCAACATAAAAATCCGATGCATCAAATTGCGAATCGATGCCTTTGCTGGGCTATAATGTTATCTCGCGCGTGGTGAAGACCCGTCAGCACGAATGGAATTTTTTCTTGACAAGAAAAATTGAGGATGATAGGAGGACATCATGACGTCATTATTAAACAAAAATATTCCTATGCCCCTTTACTTCCAGGTCGCTGAAAGTATCCGCAACAAAATTGCCCAGAATGTCTATCTACAGGATGAACCCATTCCCACCGAAATCCAGCTCCAGGAGGAATACGGTGTTTCTCGGGAAACTGTCCGAAAGGCCGTAAACGATCTGGTGTCTGAAGGCCTGGTGGAAAAGGTTAGGGGAAAGGGAACCTATGTGGCTGGGCCTAAAATCGTCCACCGTATCGGGCGCATCTACGGGTCCGCCGAAGAGATCATAGCGAGAGGCATGATTCCGGAAACGAAATTTCTGGAAAAGACAGAATTTTCACCGCCGGAAAGCATGCGAGCCGAAATGGGTTTAAAACCTTCCGACCTGGTGGTCAAAGTAAGGCGGCTCCGATATGCCAACAACAAACCGGTAGCCATCCTGACAAGCTATCTCTCCGCCGACATTGTCCCTGGCCTGGCTGAAACGGAATTCGTCAACGGTTCGCTTTATAAGACGCTTGAGGACGTATATCACCTGGTTCTCTATGAAGCCGACGAAGTGATCGAGGCAGCCAGCGTGGGAGAACAGGACGCCGATCAGCTCGAGATAAAGGAAAACAGCCCCGTCCTCGTCGTCAAAAGATTGACCTACCTCGATGATATGCGGGTGATCGAGAAGCTGATCGCATTGTACAGAAGCGACGCGTACAAATATCAAGTGAAGCTGAAGGGCAGAACGACAGGGCAGCACATATCCAACAGACCAATGAACGGTATGTTTAAAATGCCTAAATCGCTCTGAATCTTAGGTAAGTAGGAGAAAAAGAGCCAAACACCGGACTGGCGCGGGGTGTCTGGCTTCGGAAATTCCGCGTCGAGGCCCCCCGGTCACTGCCGCCCGGAAGGTCCGGAGTCCGCAGGGTCCTAAAGAGGCGGGGCAATAAACCTTAAATCCAAAAGGAGAGGGAAAAATGGCGATGACGGCAAAAAAGCTCGGCATGTTCACCATGGTGCTGCTTGCAACGGTCGTGCTCGCGCAAACGGCGCAAAGCGCTCCGCAGAACGCGAAGTTCCAGGCCTTGTACAATGAGGTCGCAAAACTGCAGGGAGATGAAGCACTGAAATTTTTCGAATCGCTGCCGGCCAAGGGTGTAAAAGGCGCGGACGTAATCGAGTTTTTCATCGACCTGCCTGTATCGGGCGCCAACGCCCAGATCAGTAAACTCTTCAAGGATGAGGGATTCGCATTCTACCTGGACAAGTACCCGAGGGGGAATGCCTATGACAACTTTCAGTGGAAGACTGGAATGGGGACCGAAATCGTGGGGCCCTTCAGCAAGCAGCCTCTCAAGCTCCCCTTTACGGATTACGTTCCGCTTCCAGCCGGCCCGGTAGGAGATGCAGGCAAGACGTATAAGATCGGCGTCACCTTCCACGGGTTCTCACACCCCTGGCTCATCAACTGGGCGGACGCCGCGGCATGGGAAGGAAAGCGCCACCCCAACGTCCAGGTCAAGGTGCTCGATGCCGAGTTCGACAACGCTAAGATGGCCGCGCATTTCGACACCTTTATCGCCGAGAAGATGGACGGAATCCTCGTTTGGCCCATGGTTGAGGCGCCGACCGGACCGCCAGCGAAAAGGGCCATGGAGGCCGGAATCCCTGTCGTAAGCGTGGACAGGCTGACCGGCCACGAAGATGTGAGCAGCAGGATCTCCGGAAACTTCCCGGCTAACGGCGCGCAATGCGGTATGTACCTGGTATGGAAGCTTGCCCAGGAAGGAAGCATCAAGGCGAAAATGGTCATGCTGAGAAAACCCCTCGGCAGCACGGCTGACAGCGTAAGGACCGGCCACTTTCTGAAGGTCTTGAGCTATTTTCCGGGCATTCAGGTGCTCCAGTCATATCACGACACGGACAGCCGTGAAGAGGCTTTCGCCAATACCCAGGCTGCCCTTCAGGCCTTCCCGGATGTAGATGTATTCTTCGGCACGGGCGACCACGAAGCCCTGGCCGCTCTCGAAGCATCGAAGATGGCCAACCGCCTCACCAGCAGGCCCGGCGGGAAGAAGATCCTGTTCATTTCCATCGACGACTCCAAGGAAGCCCTGACCAACGTAAAGCAAGGCAATATCGAGGTCAACACGCCGTACACCCCGCTCATTTCGGACATTGGCATGCGGGTCCTGCTGAACATCGTGACCAAGAAGGCGAATATGCCCCACGACGTCATCACGCCTAACATTCCCATGGTGACCCAGAAGGGCGACACGATCTTCGGCCTCGTTACCCAGACCCCAGATCAGTGGTACGTATACACGTTTGGACCTCCCATGAAATAAGGCCTCAGGATAGACGTTCAGCCACCGGGGCATAAAGGCGCAAAGAAGAATCCAACCTGAAGCGAGCGATTCTCTTGAGTCTGACTCAGCGCCTTAGTGGCTGAACGATTACTGAACAAATATGAGGATCGGCCATGCAGAGCATCCACGCAGGAGGAGAAGAGGTGAGCATCGAAGTCGGACCTCCGAAAACCGCGCGGTTCCCCTCGTTCACCGCGATCCTCCATAACAACATGTCGCTGCTCCTTTTCATACTGGCGGCCGTAGTCGTTTTCGCCGCCGTTTTCGTGCCCCACGTTTTTCAATTGACCAATATCGCCAACGTCCTGCGCATGGTTTCCATAGTGGGTCTGGTCGCCCTGGGGGAGACACTGGTCCTTCTAACGGGAGAAATCGACCTCTCGGTGGGATCCATCATGTCCCTGTCTCTTGCCATGGGAGGGATTTTCCTCCACTGGGGGTCAGGCCCGGCCCTTGCCGTCACCTGCCTTACGGGCCTTCTTCTCGGCCTGATCAACGGCATTGCCGTGGCCTTGGGGCGGGTTTCATCACTCATCATGACGCTTGGAACCCTCTCCATCTATGGAGGTCTGGCCAATGTGGTCGCAGGAGGCCAGGCAAGCTATCTTTACGGGTTGGACGCCTATCTTTGGACTGGTAAAGGATACCTCCTCGGAATTCCCATACCGGTCGTCATTTTTATTACCGCAGTCATCGCCTGTTCTATCATGCTTGGGTGCTCCAAGGCTGGGAGGACCGTCTATTTTACCGGAGCCAACCAGATCGCCGCCTGGTATTCCGGGATCGGCGTCGAGCGGGTGAAGATCGCCGTTTTCGGATGCGCAGGGCTTTTCGCCGCCATGGCGGGCCCCATGTTCGCAAGCCAGACCAACCGGGTGACCCCCATCCAGGGTGCGGGGTTCGAGCTGTCCGCCATCGCCATTGCCGTACTGGGAGGGACTGCGCTGGAAGGGGCCCGCGGCAATGTGGTGGGAACCCTGATCGGCGCGCTGATTTACGGGCTCCTGCTCAACATCCTTTCGCTGTCCGGCGTCGGAACCTATATGGAACAGGTTCTTAAAGGAGTCATGCTCATCGCCATCGTTCTGGCGTTCCAGAACATTCGCAGGCGGTAAGCACTTGGAGATCTACATGGGAGCGGAATTCTGATGAATAAACGGTCGATCCCCGAGCTTCTCAAGCAGAATGCGCTCGTGCTCGTCCTGCTGCTGCTTATTGTATGCGGGACAATCGCGTCTCCCAGCTTCTTTACGCTCTATAACTGGCAGAACATCCTGATCAACATCTCCACCCTCGGTGTGCTCGCGCTCGGCCAGACCCTCGTCATGCTGGTGAGACAAGTAGACCTGGCCCAGGGGTCTCTCATGGCGTTCAGCCCCATTGCCGCCATCAGCATCACCGGATTGGCGCTTTCACTGAGTGGGGAGCAGGTCATACAGGGCGGAAATTACGTAGCCAATGGAATGATCTGGATCGTTATACTCACCGTGGTCGTGAGCACCCTGGTGGGTTTCACCAACGGAATCATAACCGTCTTCGCGAGGGTCCCGTCTTTGATCGTGACGCTGGGCATGCTCTATGCCCTTAGAGGAACGGCCTACATCCTTTCGGGCGGTCATCCGCTCTATCTCACCCGGCTCGAGAACGTCAAATGGCTCGGAACGACACAGGTTTTCGGCGTGGTGCCTGTCTGTTTCCTGGTCTTTCTAATTATCGGGGTGTTCGCCGTCCTGGTGTTGAAGTATACGAGGGTGGGCCCGAGAATCTATGCCACCGGAAACAACGAGAAGGCGGCGTTGTACTCGGGGGTAAATATCGGGTTCTGGAAGATCGCTGCATTCACCTTCAGCGGATTCTGCGCGGCCGTCGCCACCCTGATTTACAGCTCCAGACTGGAGTCAGTCGAGGCGGCGCAGGCGGCGGGCTACGAGCTTTCCTCCATCGCCATCGTAGTGATCGGCGGCACCACGCTGGAAGGGGGACGCGGCACGATGTCCGGTACGATCCTTGCGGCCATGATTCTCGGGATCGTCATCAACATCATCTCTCTGGTCGGTCTTGTCATTTGGTACCAGACGATCATCATCGGCTTTATCATCATCGCCGCGGTATTCGTGTATCTGCGCAGGATGAGACATCGCGAGCGCTTCTCCTGAACAAAGGACGGGTCATGGAAACAATGCCGTTGCTTCAGTTGAAAGGGATATCTAAGGCGTTCCCCGGTGTTCAGGCCCTCAAGGCCGTGGACTTCTCCGTGCGCAAAGGTGAAGTCGTTTCCCTTGTCGGCCAGAACGGCGCCGGAAAATCCACGCTGGTCAGCATCATCGGAGGCATCTATTCCCATGACGACGGCGATATCTTCATCGACGGCAGGAATGTGCGGATTTCAAACCCTGCGGTGGCCGAAGGACTCGGTATCGGGCTTGTCCACCAGGAACCCACCCTGGTCGCCAACATGACCGTTGCGGCCAATGTCTTTCTAAACAGGGAGCATTTGCGAAAAGGCCTGTTCCTCAATTTTAGGCTGATGAAGGAAGACACCGTAAGGGTGCTCGAAAGCCTCGGTTTTTCACTCGACCCCGATCTCCTGGTGGAGAATCTGCGCCTGGTCGAAAAGGAAGTGGTGGAAATCGCCAAAGCCATGCTCCTCAAGCCGCGAATACTTATTCTGGACGAAGTTACCGCGCCGCTCAACGCCGACGAAGCAAACCATCTGTTCAAGCTCGTCTGCGAGCTCAAAGCTCAGGGAATGGCCATCGTCTTCATAAGCCATCGGTTGAAGGAGGTCATCCAGATTTCCGACCGCATCGTGGTGCTGCGAGACGGAAAAAACGTGGGGGAGCTCGCGCGGGAGCAAAACCCTTCAGAAAAGGAGATCATCAGCCTCATGCTCGGCCAGACCGGCTTCGAGTCGCTGGTGGACGGAGATGAGGCACAGGCCGGCAGAGATAATTTGCTTTCCGTAAGAGGTCTTTCCAGGCAAGGCCTGTTCGACGATGTCAGCCTTGATCTTCAGGCGGCGGAAATCGTCGGTCTGGCAGGGCTTAAAGGATCCGGCATCACCGAGTTGATGAAAGGGCTTTTCGGTGCGTTGCGCATCGATAGCGGAGAGGTCCTTGTAAAAGGCGTTGCCGTGGAAATCAGGAATCCGAAGGACGCCATCCATCATGGGATCGGGATGCTGACCAACGATCGCCAGAAGGAAGGACTGGCGCTCCAGCGCGGGGTCGAGGAAAACATGACCATCAGCTCCCTGGACGCCCTTTCCAACCGCCTCAAGTTTTTCAGGGCCGGCGTGCTGAACTCCCGTGCGGCTGGCCTGGCCAAATCCCTGGAGGTCAAGACGCCGTCTCTCAAGCAGGAGGTTCAAAATCTTTCAGGTGGAAACCAGCAGAAGGTGGTCATCGCCAAATGGCTGCTCCGGAACCTGGATATCATCCTGATCGATGAGCCGACCAGGGGTGTCGATATCAAGACGAAAACGGAGATTCACCGGCTGCTTGCGGGGTTGAAAAAAGAAGGAAAGGCGATGATCGTCTTTTCACCCGAAATCCCGGAATTGCTGGGCATCTGCGATAGGATTCTGGTTGTCGTTTCCGGAAGGATAGTAAACGAGATCAAAAGAGGCGACCCAAGATTCCGTGAAGCAGACATCCTGGAACTCATGCACGTGGACCGTTATGATGTTTCCTGTGAGGCAGGTGAAAATCAGGTTATGTGAAGAAGTCGAGTTCTGGTGGGCACAGCCCGCTTAATATCTGGTTAGGGCTGCTGTTGGTTAAAACTTCTCATTTTTCCAGTGGAGGGCAGAAGATGGCAGGAAGATATGCTTTGGGAATCGATATAGGGACCACCAATGTCAAAGCATGCATTTTGGACACAAAAAACAATCGGGTTGTCGCGTCCGGATCTCAGGAACATCCGCTGTTCCACCCGAAACCGGGATATGCAGAGCAGGAAGGGGACAACTATTGGAAAGCCGTTGTCTCCTCCATAAAACAATGCTTCTGCCAGGGGAATTTTGCCGAGGACGTCGCGGCCGTCGGCCTTTCGGGTCTGGTGGGGGTTATGCTTCCCATCAGCGCGGACGGCAAGCCGTTGCGCCCGGGCATGATCTGGATGGATGCCCGGTCCGAGGAAGAGTGCCAGGAAATCCGGGATCGAGTGGGGGAGGCCACGATTAATTATATCAACGGGAACCGGGTCGCTCCATGGTTCATCGAGCCCAAAGCCCTCTGGATGAAAAAGCACGAGCCCGATCTTTTCGAAAAAACGCACAAACTTCTTTCCCCGTCAGGATATTGCACCTACCGCATGTGCCGGGAGTTCACCATCAACACCGGCGATGCAGGCCTTTTCTATCCGTATGAATACCAGAAGGAGGCGTGGAATCCCGACGTGGCCGAGCGCATCGGCATACCCATGGATAAGTATGCCAAAATATATCGTTCCCACGAAGTTGTCGGACAGGTGACCGCCCAGGCAGCGGAAGAGACAGGCCTTAAAAAAGGGACTCTGGTGGTGGCCGGAGGAACCGATATCAGCTCGGCGGCCCTTGGCTGCGGGGTCATCAAGGCGGGTCAGGCCTACTATTCCATGGGAACCGGCTCCAATCTCGGCATCATGATTCCCACCGAGCAGCGCGTCGAAGAGTACCGGATTCTCAAATGGCCCCACGTATTGCCGGGGTTGACCATGTTCGACGGACCCATGGCGTTTACCGGCGTGTCCCTCCGGTGGTTTAGAGACATGTTTGCAGACCAGGAACGCCTAATCGCTGACCGCTCGAATCTCAACATATTCGATCTGCTGACCCAGCAGGCAGCCAAAATCAAGCCCGGCGCAGACGGTCTCTTGTATCTCCCCTACATGGGGAACACCCTTTCTCCAAACTGGAACTCCCAGGCCAAAGGAGTATTTTTCGGTTTCCGGTTGAGTACGACCCGGGCTCATATGATCCGTGCGCTTGTTGAAGGTGTGGCTTTCGATCTGTATTCCAATGTGAAAATAGCCAAAGACGCCGGCGTCAGGGTTGAAGAGCTGACTTTGAACGGCGGGCCCACAAAAAGCCGTTTTTGGAATCAGATCACGGCCAATGTGACCAACCTCCCGCTTAATGTCACCGATGTGCTCGAAGCCGCGCCTCTCGGAGACGCCATCCTGGCGGCGGTCGGCGCAGGCCATTACAGCCGGCCCATCGATCCCGTGGACAGTCTGGTCAACATCGTCGGGACCGTGAAGCCCGATCCACAGATACACGAGATGTACGAGGAGTTCTTCGCCATCTGGCGCAGAATCTACTTCAATCTTCTCGACGAGATGAAAGACCACCATGAGCTCCTTTACAAATATAACTTCGAATAGAGGCGTCAGGCGCCGGCAGAAAAGGGCAATGCCTGAAATCTGAATACCGGCGCCTGAGCACCTTCAAATGGAGGTTTTCGTGGCAATAGACGACATATGCCGGGCGGTGCTGACGTACAACAAGGCCCAGACCGCTGCGCTCGTCCAGGCAGAGATAGTTAAAGGAACCGAAATCGCCCGGATCCTTACCGACGGGCTCATCGCGCCTCTGGACGAAGTGGGGAAAAAATTCAGCAGTGGTGATATCTTCGTGCCTGAAATGCTCGCTGCGGCCGGTGCGGTGCAGGAAGGCCTGAAGTATCTTAGCCCGTTTCTGGCGCAGTCGGGCGCAAAAAAACGGGGGACCATCGTCATCGGCACGGTAAGTGGGGATCTCCACGATATCGGAAAGAACATCGTGGCCATGATGTTCGAAGGGGCGGGGTTTGAAGTCTTCGACCTTGGAATCAACGTGGAAGCCGGCCGGTTCGTATGGGCGGCAAAAGAAAAGGAAGCGCAAATCGTCGCCCTGTCCGCGCTGCTGACCACGACGATGCCCTCCATGGCGGAAGCGGTGGCCCTGGTGAGGGAAAAATGTCCCGGCATGAAAATCATGGTCGGGGGGGCGCCTATCACCGATGAATTTGCCCGTCGAATCGGCGCCGATGGATTCAGTATCGACGCTCCCGGTGCGGTCGATATGGCGCGCAGGTTTTTGGGGACGGTGGATTAGGACGACCGCCAATACGTCCTTGCGGAGGAAATGAACGTGAATTCAAAAGAAAGAGTCATGATCACCATGGCGCACGAGAAAGCCGATCGCATTCCCATGAACTTCCGGGCTGCCGACCAGATAGTCCAGCGGCTCTCCCGATCGTTGTGCACCGATTACTTCGGGTTATTGCATCACTACCGGGTCGATTTCCGGGAAATCATTCCGCCGTATATTGGACCTAAATTCGCAAAAGGAAAAGACGGAAGCGAGATGGATATGTGGGGGGTAGGCCGCAAAGAAGTAGTGACCGATAGAGGAAGAGACGTAATGATCTCCATAAGCCCCCTCCAGGATGCAGCTACGCCCGAAGACGTCAGAAAGCATGCCTGGCCCAGGGCGGAGTGGTTCGATTTTTCGCGGGTCAAGCAGATGGCTCTCGAATTTAAAGACTATTCCGTTTCTACGCCTGGGATCCATATCGAAGGGTATCACGGGGTATTTCACCTCCTAACCTACCTGTTCGGCATGGAAAACGCCATGACGGAACTCGTCACCAATCCGGAAACGATAAAGGCCACCATCGAAGAAATCATGAAATTTTTTACCGCCTATTACACGCGCCTCTTTGAAGCCGGCGGAGGACTGATCGATTTTCTTTTCTACAAGGACGATTTCGGGGGCCAGAATAATCTTCTCATCGGCCGGCCCATGTTCAGGGAATTCTTTTATTCCAACATCAGCCATTTATGCGATCTGGCGCAAAATTTCGGGGGCGCCATGATCCTGCATTCCTGCGGGAGCATCATGAAGCTGATTCCCGATTTTATCGAGGCCGGAGTTTCGGTGCTGGACCCGATCCAGGTCACCGCCAGCGACATGGATATCCGCAAGCTCAAACACGAATTCGGCGGCCGCCTGACCTTTCATGGGGGTATTGATGTCCAGCGTCTGATGCCTTTTGGAAGCATCGGCGAGATAAGGGAAAACGCCAGGACCACCATTGAAGTGCTCGGCGAAAACGGCGGCTATTTCTTCAGCCCGTCCCACCGTTTCCAACCCGACACCCCCCTGGAAAACATCGATGCGCTGTACCAAACGGCGTTAGAGTGCGGAAGCTACCGGTAGATGGGATTTATTGGGACTTAGGGCTCGGAATTTCTGACGTTGATGCTTTTGTTGCGCCCTCTTCTTGTCCGGACTATGTCCCGCAGTAACCTGTTCATAATCCGGTCTTTCCACTCACCGCCTATAGCAGGGTGATAAAAAGGGATTGGAATTCCCACATCAGGGCGAAAAACCCTATAGACGTCACCCCGGCGGAGCCTGCCCCGGAAGTGTTTAGTCTGGGGGCCGGGGTCCAGTGACTTTTGCTTTAAAATCAATAGGTTGGTAAAAAGCCTGGATTCCGGTCTTCACCGGAATGACGAAATCATTAGCAATTTCAAGGCGTTTCTCCCACCAGAGAACCCTTTTTCATCACCCTGCTAGGGGGAAAGTGCTCTTACCGGTTTTAGCCGGAAGCTCTTTGGTGACCCCTTGCTTCGATTCACTCTTTCCAGGAGCGGTTGTGAATCCCATTGAACAACCCGGCTGTTTCGTATAAACTGATCCCAGAGATAAGTTTTCGCGCGCTGCCTGTATTTTGCACTCGGCGGATCAATCTTTCGATCCGATTTCGCTTATCAGGAAAGGATCAGGCTGGAATGCAAAACCAAGTGCCCAACAAGCTCGAACCTCTCGACGACCTCTATTCCACATGCCCGGCTGGTGAGGTTTTTCCGATTCCAAAGCAATCCGATTACGAGGCGGAGTTTGCGCGGGTCGGCAAAATTGTCGCGGAGCAGCGGAGCTTGGGGCGTGAGATCGTAGTGGTGATGGGCGTCGGGTTCGTGGGCGCTGTAATGGCCGGGGTCGTGGCGGATTCAGTCGACAAAGCGACCGGGGCCCCGTGCAAGTTTGTCATCGGAATGCAGCGGCCCTCCACCAGGTCTTTCTGGAAAATCCAGTATCTCAATCGGGGCATCGCTCCTGTTGAGGCCGAAGATCCCGAAGTGGAATTGCTTATCCGCCGGTGCGTCAAAGACAAAAAGACGCTCATCGCGACCTATACCTATGAGGCGCTTTCACTGGCCGACGTGGTCGTGGTTGACGTGCAATGCGATTATCAGAAAGAGACGCTTGGAAACGTTCGCCAGGGCCGTGCCGATATTGCGGCTCTGGAGGATTGCTTAAAGATAATCGGTGAGAAGATCCACCCCGAATGCATGGTCCTGATTGAAACCACTGTGCCGCCCGGCACGACCCAGTATGTTGCATACCCCATAATCAAGAAGGCTTTCCAAAGCCGAGGCGTCGTCGCCGAGCCGCTGCTGGCCCACTCCTTCGAACGGGTTATGCCTGGCAAGGATTACGTCTCTTCCATTCGGGACTTCTGGAGAGTGTGCAGCGGCGTCAACCAGGCATCCAGGCAAAGGGTCCAGACCTTTTTGTCCGATGTCTTAAACGTGGAACAATATCCACTGACCGTGCTGGAAACGCCTATCGAGAGCGAAACCTGCAAGGTGGTCGAAAATTCCTATCGCGCCACGATTCTGGCTTTCCTTCATGAATGGAGCGTCTTTGCGGAGCGAAACGGCGTGGACCTGATAAAGGTCATAGAGGCCATAAAGGTTCGGCCGACGCATTCAAACATCATATTTCCGGGACCTGGAATAGGAGGCTACTGCCTGCCAAAGGACGGAGGACTGGGGATATGGGCTTACCAGACGCTTCTGGGGTTCGAAGACGATATCTTCAGGATAACGCCCCAGGCTATCGACATAAACGATACAAGGGCTCTTCATGTCGCCCGCCTGGTCCGTGATGCTCTTCGAAATATGGGCAAGATCGTGGCTGCCTGCAAGATCGCCATCTTCGGCGCGTCCTACAGGGAAGATGTCGGAGACACCCGTTACAGCGGTTCGGAAATGCTTGTTCGAAAGCTTGCCGAAATGGGGGCGGACATTTCTGTCCACGACCCCTATGTCAAGCACTGGTGGGAATTTGAGAAACAGGATACATACCCTGTCCCCGGCCATTCATGGTCGAGGTTTTTCCGAAACCAGGAAAACCTGAAGGCGCTCACCATCAGCAAAGACATGACGGAAGCCGTCCGCGGGGCCGACGCCGTGGTGCTTGCCGTTAGGCACGAACAATACCTGCGCCTTTCAGCCGACAATCTGTTGGAGATGACCGCAAAGCCGGTTGCGGTGATAGATTGCTTTGGGATTCTTTCGGACAGCGATATAAGGCGCTATTTTGAGCTGGGATGCGAAGTAAAGGGCCTGGGGCGCGGAAATGTCAAGCGGATCAAGGACGAAGTAAGGTCCGCCCAGCAAAAAGAACAGCCTCTCTCTCGTTAATGCATGTTGCGTCCAAATAGTTAAATTCAGCCCAACAACTGAAGCAGATACTGTCCGTATGCGTTCTTCATCAATGGCTCGGCCAGCCTTCGCAACAGGGCCTCATCAATATACTTCATGTTGTAAGCTATTTCCTCGACACAGGCGATCTTGAGGCCCTGTCGTTTTTGGATCGTCTCCACGAACGTGCATGCCTCGAGCAGCGATTCGTGCGTGCCGGTATCGAGCCAGGCAAATCCCCTGCCCAGCAGCTCCACCTGAAGCTCGCCCATTTTCAGGTAAGCATTGATGACATCGGCTATCTCCAGCTCTCCGCGCGCTGAAGGCTTGAGGCCCGAAGCTATTTCGACCACCCTGTTATCGAAGAAATAAAGCCCTGGGACAGCGTAGCTGGACTTGGGCTTTGCCGGTTTTTCCTCAATGCCGAGCACTTTGCCCGATTTATCGAATTCGACTACCCCGTAGCGTTCCGGGTCCTGCACATAATACCCGAACACAAGCCCGCCGGATTCAAATCCGGCGGCGCGCCGGAGGATTTCCTGAAACCCGTGCCCGTGAAAGATATTGTCCCCCAGTATCAGGC
>PLSV01000277.1 GCA_003165235.1 Syntrophobacteraceae bacterium | reverse complement strand
GACGCATTACCAGGCCGAGCAGGAACGGATTGCCATGGAAATGTCCAAGAAAGCCTTTGGTGAAAGATTTGGAGTGGACCATGGAGAATAAGCGATTCAGAAAAACTGGTTATGGCAGGTGGTGGTGGATTCTTCGACATGAGCATGGAGAATCCATGGAGACCAAAAGAAGTAGGGCACCCTCATATGTAGAAGCGCTGACCCCAGCCCAAAAGGAGCGCATCCGCAGGCAATTGGTCCAGGAACTTACCGCCAAGAAACGGCTCTTCGAGCGAAAACTGAGACTGTTGGAGAATCTTGATGGATTTGCCGAGACTGAAAATCGGGATCTCGCCTAACTACCGTCCCGTCTATTGCCGGGATCGGTACACGCACATCCTGCTCGTGGGAAAGAGCGGAACCGGTAAAAGTTCCCTCATTTCCCACTGGTGGGATCAAGACGACATGTATGGAAACGCTAAGATTCTGGTTGAGCCCAGCGGATTTCTGGCCAAGGAATGTTATAGCATCTCGCGCGGCAAGGCGCTCTATTGTTCCCTTGAGCTTCCCACGTCCTTAAACCCAATGGCCCAGCCGTATAACCCCAACCAGATCGTGGATAACATCTGCGAGTCCATTAACCAGGTCATCGAGATGACCTCGTCCAACCAGTCCCTGACGGTGAAGATGCGGGGCATCCTCGACGATGCCATAAAGTATTGCTTGAGCAAGAATCGAAAGACCCTGGTCAACGTGCGAGACCATATCGCCGACCTCAGCGGCGATGACGTGACCAGGGAAGGCATACTGGCTCGACTCAATCACCTGTTGGGGGATGAGCGGCTGACGGACATTCTGTGCGGCCCTCATCCGGTTGAGTGGGGAAAGTTTATCCAGAAGCGCCAGGCGTTGATCTTTGACGGTTTCGGGATGGGGAAAGAGAAAATGATTTTCTGCGGCACACTGATCGCTCAGGGGCTGAAGAACTATTTCCGCTATGAGCGCCCCAAAGAGTATCGTCCGGTTTCCCTGTACATCGATGAGTGCCACAACTTCGTCAACCCTAATCTCTTCGACATCTTGAAAGAAGGACGCAAGTTCAAGCTGGCTTCGATTCTTTCCACCCAGGATTTTGCCCTGATCGGTGACAAGCTGACGCGGGTCATGCTCAACGTGGGGACCATCGTCGCGTACCGGTTGGGTTCACGGGAAGCAGCGCTTCTGGCGCGGGAAATACGGTGTCGGCCAGAAGAGATTCAAAGTCTCGAAAAATTCTACGTCATGTATGCAACACCCATCGAGCGAGGAATCGAGCGAGGAGTCGGGCGAGGAATGGCAAAGACGCCGAGGCCTCCGTTTGTGAAGCCCCTTGAGCCAAAAAAGGCGGAGCCTCAGAAAAAGACTGAGTGGATGGGCTGGTTTCCTCTTTAGCAATAGAAAGCATTGCCGGAGAAAACCGCCTGGAAGCGAAACGAATGTTGAAGATAATTGATGAGACAGGGAAAAATAACCTGAAATGAACCGTTGCCTGCCAGCATACACATGCCTTAAAATACCCTCGGTCCGGATGACAGATGGAGGCATGTGTATGTTAGGAGGCATTTACAGTGAGGAAAGGTGCTCGGTTTGCGGGGGGCAGATGGTCGATAACGGCAGGAACGCTGTCTGTTGTCCCAAGCATAAGGGGGTAGTGTCCAGAAGACTGCGGGTAAAAATCAAATACCAGAGGGTGTGCACAGAAAGAAGATTTACGAACTATGATGAGGCCCAAAGGTTTCTTGTGGGACTGAGGTTCAAGATTCAGGAAGGGTCTTTTGACGCCAGGGACTATAAAACAGACAATCCGCTTGGATTTTCAAACCTTGCCGCACGCTGGCTCGAAATTAAACAGGAACAGATTGCAGAGAAATCCTGGAACAATCTTAATAACTATATAAATAAAGCATCGGCTCTCTGGGGGAACAGAAACATAAAAGATATCGGCTATGCCGAAATCGAAGATTTTCTGTTTAAGAGTCTCAAGGATCTAAGCTCTAAGAGCAGGGCGAATGCATCCTCTGTGCTGCATAGTTTCTGGATATGGCTCGGGCGTCGGCGTATTCTGCATGCGTCCCAAATCCCTGATTGGCCGGAAGTTTCGTTCGAGCTATCGTTTCGTAAGACGATCACCAAAGATGCCCAGGAAAGTGTTCTCTCAGAACTCCAAAAGATCAGCGCCCCGGTAAATCCCCGAATCTGGATAGCCTGCAAATGGCTTTCGACTTATTTCAGCATCCGGCCAGGCGAGTTGATAGCAATTAAAGAAGGCGAGATAGCAATAGATGGGGATGAAGGCTACTTGGTGATTCCCCACCCGAAAGAGAAAAAACCGAAGATTGTTCCCTTGATCGACGAGGACATTGCGCTGATTAAAAGTCTGCCCAGAGCCTTCCCCGATCTTCCATTCTTTCGCCATACTCGAAGTATCGGTGGTTGCAAACAGGGGGAACAATTCGGCCCGAGATATCTCTATAAGTGGTGGAAAAAAGCTTGCGCCAACCTAAAGATTTACGGTGTTGATCTATACGGGGGAACTAGGCACAGCACGGTAATTCACCTTGGCCAGTGGTTCACGCCTGAAGAACTGAAAGCCGCCTCTTTCCACTCGACCAACAAGGCGTTCGAGCGTTATTTCAGGGTGAAGCCGGAAGCCATAAAGAACATCTATGGATTCGATAGGAAAGTACCTAAAAGAAATGGGCACCCGAAGGGCACCCAGATCTTGCCCCTCAAGGGACCAAAAACCTAGCAAATTCAATAGGATTATGGTGGAGGCGGCGGGAGTTGAACCCGCGTCCGAAAGCATTCCACCTAAGCTTCTACATGCTTATTCCGCACTTTTGATCTCGCTCCGGGGACCTCCTGCGGGCGGGATTTCACCGGAGCCAGCCCACTAGATGTCACCACCGCCACTGCGAGCATCATGTCGGCAGCCATCCCGCTTAGTCGACGCCCCCTGGGTCCCCGCGGGAGCAGGACCTGGAGACGGCAGCCGCGATTAAGCGGCTACAGCGTACGCGTAATCGTCTGCGTTTGTTTTATTCCCAACTGTTTTACGAGCAGCCAGGGACCTCGGCATGCAACTTAAGCTTCTTTACCTCCGTCGAACCCGTTTCGCCCCCTTCTATGTTGAGGTTTAAATGACTGACACGCGTAATCTTATGAGACGATCAAGCTTTCTAATTGTATATCTTTCCACATTAATGTCAAGTTAGGTTTCACCGCCTGAATCGAAGAGAACGCGGGAAGATGACATCTCAGGCGTGATCCAGCATGGAGACACAGTTCAAACTCGATTTTTTTGCTCAACCCGGCAACGAAACCGGGATAATCTTGACAGAATAATTGTAACAACTATAATAACCATATAGGTCATAATAACTAAGAAAATTATGAAAGATATCAAAATGCTTAAGAAAATCTCGGCCATGAAGGCCCGTCAAAATCTCGGCCAGGTGATGAACGAAGTGGCCCTGCGGGGCGATGACTTCGTTGTGGAACGGGCCGGGAAGCCCTTGGTGGCTATTATTCCTATGGAAAAATACCGGAAGCTTCAAGGATGGCTGGACGAATTTCGGGAAGAAGTGGAAAGCTTTCAGCAGGGCGTCAAGGATGTGGACCCAAAAGAGCTGGACGCGGTCATCGAGCAAGCAGTTTCGGCAGCCAAAAAAGTGACCTCTAAAAAACTTAATGCCCGACAAACCAAATGATAAGAGTCGTCCTCGATGCGAACCAATACGTTAGTGCGCTTTTAAAGCCGCATTCCAACCCCGCCCAAATTGTTCGGCTGGTTTACGAAGGAGACCTCACTTTGTTGCTCTCTCCTGCCATTCTGGATGAGTTGCAGCGGGTGCTGGCCTATCCCGCAGTCAAAAAACTCCACTGCCGCACCCCGGAAGGAATCGAGCGGTTTTTTATGAAGCTGGAGAAAATTGCAGTCATGACTCCCGGGCTACTGAGCGTTTCGGCCATCGTAGATGACCCCTCAGACAACATCTACCTTGCGTGCGCCGTGGAAGGCGCCGCCGACTTCGTTGTTTCCGGTGACCACCACCTCACTGACCTGAAAACCTTCCATGGGATTCCAATTGTAAACCCCGCCATCTTCTTGATGCTCATAGCGAAACAGGACAGAGCATAAAAGGCCTCGCGATCTAAATCAAGAATCTGACAGGGGGGAAGGAGTATCGTATGGCGCTTTGTTGGCTGTGCGCTGAAACAGGTCCCCCACTCCCATTTCTTCGGCGAGTTTTTTCATAAAATCAGGGGAGATTTGCGCCTTGATTTGGTCCATATCCTTTTCGAGCACCTGGCAGAAAGCGTAGACAAAGCCTTCGTAGAGCGCCACGAGCGACCTCAGGCCCCCCTCAGGCCGTTTCTCCATCAGGGCCTCCTCTAGCGTCATGGCTATGAACTCGTCGCTCCCCAGGCCCAGCGACGACTTGGCCAGATAATCCGGATACCGGCCTGGTTCGACTGAGTCATTGCTGCAGAGCCAGCTCAACTGGAGGAAGACACAATAGCAAAACCTGGCCCTCTCCTCTATTTCGGATGCGTCGAGCATACGTTGCGGCCTTTCCGGCGGAGGTCAAAAGTCGATTATCAAGGTTGGCGAAAAGACGTTTCACACCAGTGCGGGCATTTCTACCCTTTGCCTTCCCAAAGCAGAAAATCGCGAAAACAGGTCCGCAGGTTGCTGTAGACCCCTTTTCGGCTGTTTATAACATAAATGGAATGGCGCACATGGAAAATTTCGTTCACCAGCCTCAGGACCGCCCAATCCGGACCTGTCTTTCCTTCGCGCTCAAGCCCTTCGGCAAGGAGCGGGACGAGTTTGTCCCGCATACGCAGTTCGGTATCCACGAATAGAACGGCTATAGAGGGGTCCAGGTCGCGAAGCCTTCCCAGAAATGCCTCGACTGCCTGGTGTTCCACTCCCCGGGGCGGGGAGGACTTGACCTCGACGTAGACGAGGTGTCCGGCCACCATGGAAATGACATCGTAGTCGCCGCCGGACTTCGTATTTTGAAGCTTCACATTGAAGAGGGCCGGAGAGAGGAACTCGCGCCTGAGAACCTCGTACACGTACCATTCAAGCGTCTGGCCGAAACTCGGGACTTTCCTGAGGAGCCTGTACCCTTTGTTCGTGAGACAAACGATCCCCATTTCCGCAAGAATTCCCAGATAAGACTTAACGGTCCTCAGGGAGCAGTAACGGGTAAGCGCGCCGAGTTCGTTTCCTTCGGGAATTTGAATGAGGTCCCGCACGAAAAGCCTGAACGAGTAACGCCTCATCATACGATAGAAGTATCCTAGCGATGAAGAGGCGATATTGGGTGGGAAGAGAAGTTGCGCCTGGCCCCCGTGGCTTATGACCGGAAATCCATGCTGCCAGAGCAGTTCTTCGATCGGGTGTTTTGCATGCGAGGAAAGATACTCGATATTGCGCTCCAGGATATCGATTCTTTCCCCCAGTTTGGCGATTTGTCTTTCGAGAGGCTCCAGCCGATCCATTTCCGCCGCTTCCGCAGTTTCCCCCTGCCTTTCCCAAAATTTCAGTGAAGTCAATGGCCCCCCCACGCAGGATAGGCGGGCGCACAAGGAGTTACGATGCTAATTTCATTCAGGTATTCAGGTGTTTCGGCTGGTCCAGCCGGACCCTTATTTCATAGACGCCGACCGACAGCGAGCTTTCCATCACGTAGTCAAGGCTTCGGAAAACTCCAAACACCCCTTCGTTTCCCGTGTATGAAACGATTGTTTTTATGCCTCTCTGTTTGCCCTTTTCGGCAATATGGCGAACCATCGATGTTGCAATGCCGTTGCGCGTATAGTCCGGGTGCACCACAAAATCGACTTCAGCCGCCATGGTTTCATCATCCAGATGATAATGGGCTAATGAAATGATCCTTTCGGAACCCATTTCGCCCGCAAACCCCAGAATACACATCTCCATGTGATAATCGAGACTTACCATCGCTTCGACATCGTAGTAGGGGAAGACCTTCATGAGTGAAAGAAACCGGAAGTAAGCTTCATCCCTGGGCAGCGAATAGAAGAATTCCTTGACGGTCCGTCCATCGGTGGATCTGGCAGGCCGGAAGAATACGCGGCCCGGTCCGATGAACGTTTGATAATATTCCCAATCGTGCGGATAGATAGCCCGGCTTGTCGCCGAACGTCTGGCGTCTTTTTCCAGGTAATTAATCTGGTGGGCTGCTTCCATGAGTTGTTCCCTGAAGTCGGGATGAGCTATCGAAATAAGCGCAAGCGCCCTCTCCCTAAGGCTCTTGCCCTGCAAACCGGCAACTCCGTATTCGGTAACGACGTATTCTACGCCGCCGCGTGTGGTGACCACCCCTGCGCCTTCGGTGAGCGCCGGAACGATTCTGGATTTCGACGCGTCCATGGTGCTCGATGGGAGCACCATTATTGTCTTGCCGCCCCGTGAACCCTTGGCGCCCCGCAAAAAGTCGATCGTCCCGCCCACCCCGCTGTATATTTCATACCCGAGCGAGTCCGCGCATACCTGTCCTGAGAGGTCTACCTCCAGGCCCGAGTTGATGGTCACCATTCTGTCATTTTCGGAGATCACCAGGTAATTGTTGGTGTAATCGATTGGGTAGAGGGCCACCATCGGGTTATTATGGACGAAATCGTAGAGTTCGCGCGATCCCAGGCAAAAGCTGGCTATTATTTTCCCTGGGTGCAGAGATTTTCGCGCGTTGGTGATGACGCCCTTGTTAACAAGGTGCAGGTAGGCGTCGGTAAGCATGTCGGCGTGAACCCCAAGGTCCTTTTTGCCCTCCAGGGCATACAAAGCGGCGGTGGAAATGCTTCCCACCCCCACGCGAATGGTCGAGCCGTCCTCGACGAGCCCCGCCACGTGCTTACCTATATCTACGGCAATCTGATTCATGACGGGAAGCCCGAACTCGAGCAACTCCTCCTCGTGCTCGACGAAGGTGTCGATATGGCTTACGTGAATGAAGGAGTCTCCCAGCGTGCGGGGCATCCGGGGATTTACCTGGGCAATTAAGTGCCTGGCGGTCTCGGCCGCTGACTTAACGGTATCCACCGCTATCCCGTAGGAGCAGAAACCGTGGTCGTCGGGAGGAGATACCTGGATCAAGGCGACATCGATGGGCATGGCGCCTGAGCGAAACAGCCCCGGGATATCTGACAGATTTATCGGCGTGTAGTCTGCGCGTCCTTCGGCCACGGCCTCGCGGGTCGCCGAGGCGACAAAAAATGACTTCAGGCGGCACTGGTCATAACCTCCTTCAGTGAACCGGGGCTTTCCGACGCTCAGGATGTCGAGAATTTCCACATCCGAGAGGTTGGGAAGCCTTTCCTCGAGGCTTTGAGCCAGGTGTTGCGGCTCGCTGCATCCCGACCCCATGAAGACCCGAAACCCGCTTCGAATCACCTCGAGCGCCTTCCGGGCGATCTTCTTTCGTTTCTCATAGAGAGGGCGCCATTCGCGAACAATCGATGAACCATCGTGCCGTAAAGCGGCAAGTTGATCGTGTGCCATTGCAATTCCTCTTTCGCTGCTGCGCCCGAAGGCGCCGGCCCGGTTATTTTACCTCCAGGGCAGTCGCTTTACGATTCAGATAAAGGATCAAAACGACGCCGGCTGCGATCATTCCGATGCACAGGATCTGCCCCATGGTAAAATAAGTGAACAGAAAACCTATTTGAGGGTCGGGCTCCTTGAAAAATTCAATTATAAACCGGAAGATACCGTAAAAAACGAGAAACAGCCCGACCATCGTACCATCTTTGAATGGTTTTTTTCGCAAACGCCACATTATGACGAAAAGCAGCAGGCCTTCCGCCAATGCTTCGTAGAGCTGTGTCGGATGGCGCGAAATCGGGCCTCCCCCGGGGTAGATCATCGCCCAGGGAAGATCGCTGGGGTGGCCAAGCAGTTCGCCGTTTATGAAATTGCCTAACCGGCCAAGCCCCAGCCCAACCGGGCAGGTCACAATCGTCGAGTCGGCCACGGCGGCGAAAGGCATTTTTCTTCGCCTGGAAAAAATCCACACCGTGATAACGCACCCTATAAGACCCCCGTGAAATGACATCCCTCCGTGCCAGGTGGCTATTATTTCCAGCGGATTTTTGATATATGCCGTTAGATCCATATATTCGTAGAAAAGGATGTAGCCGAGCCGGCCACCGGCGATCACTCCTACCGCCAGATAGAAAACGAGGTCCTGGGCCGCCGTGCCGATCAGGCCGATCTGCTTCGACCGTTCCTGTTTCTGAAGTAGAAAATATGAGCCTATAAAGCCCAGGACGTACATAACCCCGTACCACCTCACATGGATTGGGCCAATGGAGAACAGGACAGGGTCTATTTTGGGATAAGGAATCATTTTGTTCCCTCCTTTTGCGAAAGGCTATCATACAAGGCTGCCGTGGTCAATTGCGGCTGGGCGCTGATGCGGCCCGGCGCCGATGCGGCGGGGAAGCATGGACAGTCGGCTGACCGGCTGAATACGACTATGATAAAGTCTGAGGAGTAAACCTATGCACGACAGGCATCCGGAACATGGACATGACAAGGCGCATGCGCAAGAACATGGGCACGAGAAAAGCTCGGAGACCGTTTCGGAAATCGTGAAACTCCGAAAAATTGTGGAACACTGGATAGGTCACAATGAGGAGCACGCCCGCACATACAGGCTTTGGGCAAGCCGGGCCAGGGAGGCTGGGTGCGAGGAGCCGGGCGAGATCCTCGAACAAATCGCCTCCGAGATCGTCGAACAGAACGAAAGCTTCATGAAAATAATTCACATTATTGACTCTGCATCCGGGCCGATTGACAGTCGGACAAAGCTGTGAGATGTTTGTGAACGGATTTGAAAAATCAAATCCGTTGGACAAAAACTTTATCGTGAAACGAGCAACTGCAATGGCGGCGCAGCTTATCGATGAATGGCGCAGGAAAGGTGCACAATGTTACCTGTAATTTCGATCGTAGGGGCTTCGGGGTCGGGTAAGACCACATTTCTTGAGAAGCTGATCCCGGAGTTGGCCGCAAGAGGGTACCGGGTGGGGGCTGTCAAGCACGACGCACACGGGTTCGAGATGGATCGCGAGGGCAAGGATACCTGGAGGTTAAGACGTGCGGGCGCTCAGGTCATAGCCATCTCATCGCCGAACCAGTTTGCCTCGATCCGCCGTACGGATCGGGAGATGAGCCTGGAAGAAATTGTGGGGCGTTTCTTCTGGACCGAGGATATCCTCATTACCGAGGGGTTTAAGAGAGAGCATTATCCGAAAATAGAGGTGTTCCGTTCCGTCTTGGAGCCAAAGCCGATTTGCGGCCCGGGTGATAACCTCATCGCCATTGTCTCCGACGATAAGGTGGATATGCAGGTCCCGGGGTTTTCATTCGCCGATTGGCGAGGGGTGGCTGAATTCATTGAAAATCGTTATCTTCGGGGTAGAAAGAAGCCGAAAATACTCGTTCAACTCGATGGTAAACAACTGCCAATGAAGGATTTCGTCGAAGATTTCGTACTCGGCGGCATAGAAGGGATGCTGTCAAGCCTCCGGGGTTGGGATAATCCTCGAACGATTTCGATCCACATCAGGCGGGGGGATGACGATTGATAACAGGGGCGGTCCTGGCTGGAGGCAGGAGCCTTCGGTTTGGTAAAAACAAGGCGTTTCAGAAGTTAAGGGGCAAACGGTTTGTCGATCTGGCCATTGAATCGTTGCGCCCGTTTTGCGATCCGGTAATGGTGGTTGTAGATGTGATCGAACCCTACCTGGATACGGGAGTGATGTTGGCCCAGGACATAATCCAGCGCCAGGGGCCGCTTGGAGGGATTTATACCGCTCTGCTCTTCAGCCCCGCCGAATGGGTCTTTGTAAAGGCGACCGATATGCCTTTTCTCGTTCCTGGACTGGCCTGTCTGATTATTGACGCCAAAGAAGGGTTCGACGCCGTCGTTCCCAAATTGAACGACTATTATGATCCCCTGCTTGCAGTGTACAATCGCAGATGCCTCCCTGCAATCGCACGCGAGCTCGAGGAGCCTGACAGGCGTCAGGTGAAAGGCTTTTATCGAAAAATCAGAATTCGGACCGTTCCCGAGATAGAATGGCGCAAAGTGGACCCGGATGCGCTCAGTTTCAAAAACGTAAATACTCCTTCGGACCTGGCTGAAATCGGTGGATTTGAAAGAAGCTAAAAAAATCGCGCTGGACCTGGCGAAAAGGCTCGACTCGGAGCTGGTCGAACTTGGTTCGGCCCTGGGCCGCGTGGTTGCCGAATCAATATCGGCGGTCCGGGACATGCCGGGCACTCCCCGTTCAAAATGGGACGGCTTCGCCCTGATGAGCGGGGACAGCGAATCCGCCGCTCCTGATAAACCTGTAATCCTCGAGATCGCTCGAGGAGAAACACCGGCAGGGAAAAAGGCTGAGAAAGCGAACAGCGGCATGTGCTTTCGAATAATGACCGGAGGTGTGCTTCCGGCTGGCGCGGATGTGGTCATTCCTTATGAAGAAGCCACGCCCGGTGATAAGGGCCTCGTGTTGACCGGACCGTTCCGGCCCGGATCGGGGGTGATCGCTCCCGGAAGCGAGGCAAGGCAGGACGAGCTTCTGCTCGAGGAAGGCGATGTGCTCACCCCTACCCGGATCGCGCTTGCAGCGGCAACCGGCAGGCAGGCGGTTCGCTTGACACGCCGTCCCCGCGTGGCGGTCCTCGCCACAGGTGACGAACTCTGGGAGTCGGGCCGCAGCGACGAAACCGCCTCAATCTTTTGCAACAACACCCATCTTTTTATCAATCTTGTTCGGGTGGGAGGAGGGGCGCCGGTCGATCTCGGAGCAGCCCCCGACGATCCGGGAATAATATGCTCCCGCCTCGAAAGAGCCGAGGCGGACCTTGTGATTACAACAGGAGGTATGGGTAAAGGGAGCAGGGATTTCATATCGGAGGTCTGGAAAAGGCTGGGCCTAAGGACTCATTTCGACCGGCTCAACCTTGTGCCGGGAAAGGCAAGCGCCCTGGCGAGCGGCAATGGACGCATTTTTTTGGGTTTGCCCGGAAATCCACGGGCCGGCAGGATAGTCTATGAAGAGATTGCGGCGCCGGTGATCCGGCGTTTGCTGGGCTTGAAAGGGCGCGGAGATTTCACTCTCGATGCCCGCACACTGGCCCCGATGAAAAAAAAAGAAGGCTCTTATCGGGCGGTTGAGGGCGTTGTGGAAATGAGAGGCGGGTTTTGCTCGTTCGCTCCGCACCAGTACGCCGCCGAGCGCCGAAACAAGATTTCTTTTTTGAGAAGCAGCTTGGCGTATGCTCTCCTGGCGCCCCAGGATACTTACGTGGCTAAAGGGAAGAGGGTCCAGGTAAAGGTCCCCGACTTTGCCTTGGTGAGCTGGGCTATTTTTGATTCGTAGGGTCCTTAAGCTGGGCATTCTGCAAACCTGCATCTTAATGCCTGATCGCTCTTCGTTCTGCGAGGTTGATCGCCTTGTTTGGGTTTGATCTATAAGCCAAAATTTGATATCCAGTGATAGCCTTGCTTCCCATCATCGGTTCGGACGGGAAACTTTCCTGTCCGTTAATCCATCTTGTCGGTAGATGATAGTAACCCCCGGTATCTCCATACTCTGCGAGGTATCTGGACTCATCCGGCGTTTCCGGATGAAAGCCGGTCAAAGGGTCTTATGCTCAAGGGAACGTCAATCGAAACCGGTTATTACAAAATTCTTGAAACGCGTATAGTTCCCACGCTCATAGACTGGAGACTCACGCCGAATCACCTCACCTGCGCAGGGCTTTTGAGCAGCATGCTGGCCGGGCTCTTCTTCATTTATGTTCCACTTCTGGGAGGAGTGTTCACTCTTCTTACAGGTCTTCTGGATACCCTGGATGGTTCGTTGGCAAGGGCTACGGGCCAAAACAAAAAATTCGGGGCCTTCCTGGATTCGGTCCTGGACCGTTACTCCGAACTCATGATCTACCTGGGCATCTGGTTCCATTTCTACCACACGCCTTTTTACCTCCTGCTCATCTTGCTCATCCTTTTCGGATCGCTCATGGTGAGTTACACGAGGGCTCGAGCCGAAGGACTGGGCGAAAGATGCCTGGTGGGAGTCTGCCAGAGAGGAGAGAGAATCATACTGCTGGGAGTCGCCGGGATCCTCAACCCGTTCATAAACCTGTTCGGCGTTGGTTTTGCCAGCCCATGGGCAAGGGATTTGGCTCTAAAAGGCGTGCTCGTGGTTCTTGCATTCGGCGCCAACCTGACCGCCATGTGGCGTTTCCTGCATGTCTTGAATAAGCTGAGAAAAAAAATCTAGAGCTCATCCGCGGGGCTTTGGGAAAAAGGAAATCTGCGCTTAACTCAGACAGGACTCGGGGCCTTCTTTAGAACCACCATATCGTCTTCCCTGTAGATTTCAAAAGAATCCCCTACTTCGAACCCCAGCATCTCGATCAAAAGGGCCTTGTTAAGGGTTACGCTGCCGCTGTGGCCGATCGTCCGGAAATTGCCGGTTTTGATCACTACGATGGGATTTGACACCGGAGGCCTTTGCCGTTCCCGCTTGCGAAATATGGTTCTTTCCTGATTCTCCGGACCCTGGATGCTGGGGGCGGCGGTCTTGTTGAATGCGACCTGAGGGATTTCTCCCAATTCCATGAGCCCCTTGAGATAGAGGTCCTGAACCTCGCTTTTGAATTTTAATCCGAACACTTTCTGGACTGATTCCAGGGACCTGCCGTTTCGGATTTCGCTTACCACAACTTTTGGATCGATGTTCTTGTACTCGATCTGCATACCTTTCCTTTTCCGCACACAACTAAAAAGTTAGAAAATTCCCTTGCGCCGACGGAGGAAATTAACTTTCCCTTGGCCGGCAATCGAGGACATTGACAAACGGATTTTGAAATCTGCTAAACCAGGCTTGAATGCCAATCCGTTTTCCGAATGGAAAATCACCGTCTGGAGGTTCTCAAATAAGGCTAAATAACCACATGCTATTTGTCAAGCAGGCGATCCACCATGATTTTGGTTCGGTTTCCCTGAAAAAGATACGCCCCTCCCAGGAGAGAAACCTATTATATCAGGGAAAGACCTTATGCGAATACCATTTTCCAACCCACTTTGAAAATTTTTCTTTTGCTCACCGAGCCTTGTCCCATCTATATTGAACAACGGACCTGGCATTTTCATGCCGGACCGGGCAGGCGCAGGTAAATAAAATTCGCTGTTTTCTCCATGGGGGAAATCAACCCGCTAAGTTTGGTATTGCAAAAAGCAGTCCTGAATCCAGAGAGAAGAGAATAAATTTCAGGGTGAAACCAGTCCGGATTGCAGAATTCCAGAGAGCATCTCTAGTTCGTGGGAAGCAGCCGCAACAATAACCTCAGCCTCTCCGGATCTATTTTCAGCCCCGGCGGAAGTTGAAACAGCGCTGGGCCGATTTTTCGCACAGCCCTACGCACGCTCGAAAAACCTCTCCTCAGCTTCCACAGAGTCCTTCAGTTTTTTGACATGTCAAATGGCACGGCTGGCTTTTAAAACAAGAACGAAATTATAGGTTTTCTGTCACGATGGCTGAATCAAATCCCATGCCGGCGTCAATGAGAGGTGGGGAAGGCATGAGGGCCTGCCCCGCCTCTCAAATCCGCAACGGGGAGGATGCTTATCGCGGCCGTCGGAGGGTCTAAACGGTTTTGCGCGCTTTTGGCCTTCTCTTAACAGTAGGTCTGCCTTCTTTTTGTCCGGTTGCGGAACCGCTTGCAGGCGTTGCTTCGACCTTTTTGCGCCTCCGCTCTTCCAAAAACTTGACAAGGTTCTCAGGAAGCCCTCTCTTCTTAGCGGCTTTGCTGCGCGCCTTGGTCAAAGACTTTGCCGAAAGAGGCTGTTTAAGGGAAAATCCCCATTTTTGCTTGTACTCTCGAGGTTTGAGGTCATGCGAACTGAGGTGTTTTGTAGTGAGTTGCCTCATCTCAGTTCCGCACTCCAGGCAAACAATCTTGTCGTCCTGGATGGATTCACGAGGCTCTCTTTTCGCAACCTGCGCTTCCTCGGTCCTCGCCTCCTCAGCAGCGCCCGTGTCAAGGAAGACTCCTTTTTCTTCGGCCTTTTGCATCCTTTGCAGTGTAGAGAAGGTCTTGAGCAAAGATTGCTCGATCTGCTCAGCAGACATCAGCCCTACCGAAGCCTGCGCCTGAACAATCTCAGCTGCAATATCCAGCAGTTTCTTCATTTTTCCCTCCAGGCCAAACAATGAAATCATAGATTTTAAGTTGAAGGTATAAGATCACTTCACTAGGGTAGTCTAACCTAATAAGCAAAATAAAACATCAAGTCAACAATAATCGATTGAAAAAAATATCGAAATAATTATCCGAAGAGAAGGACACGTATAGATTCCCCGAAGTAATAATCAAGGGCGGCGACCTGTTGCCTTTCTAGTTAGATGCGCCCAGCCCGCTTTATGCTATTATTATCCAAAACTCGTTATTAAGTATGACTCCCGGAAAAAAACATCCCCCTTGCGCTGCCGCTCCAGGCAGTCCGAAGCTACAGGGCCAACAGATTGACCAGGAACTCCTTTGCCCTCTGGTTGGCAAAAACTCCTTAGCCAGGCTGTGGCAAGACAAATAATGAGTCGGGAGAGCGACTTTGGACACAGATCAACCGGCTGATTATCCGTGCAGCACCTGAATCCGGAAAAGAATTTTATTGAATGATTAATTGTGAATCTCAAAGCATAGGGAATATGGAGCAAGCCGTTCACACATCACTTTTCACTTTCTGAACTTTCGTAATCTTGGTGTCCCGGCGCCACCCGGGGAAGAAGCGCTTAACATTGTTTATTAACCATAATCGGACCTGTCGGGCCAACCTGGTTAAATTTAACGGCTATGCGCCACGGGCGGGACTGGAGGATTCGCTGCCTGACCCTGTGGCGCCCTTCTGCACAGTCAACAAAGTTCCCATCTGTTGGCCGGTCATCTTCACCCCGGCGAGGCCTGCCCCGGAATGACGGTTTGTGCGTCTGCGCCTTTTACAGCTTAGTTGACAATGTACTACCCTTAATCTTACGATATCTCAGTATGTTGCCCTACAAATTCCGGAAGGATTGGTTAATATTGATAAAGAAGATTCCAGGAAGGAGAGTGCAAGCCTCATGAATACAAGAGGAGCCAAGATCAGGATGTCCCGCCAGTTGGGCATTGCGATTACGCCAAAGGCGGGCAGGGCGCTGGAGCGGCGGCCCAACCCGCCCGGACAGCACGGGGGAACAAAAGACAGGCTGAAAGGGTCTGAATACAAGCGCCACCTTAGAGAAAAGCAGCGTCTTCGCGCGCAGTACAATATCGATGAAAAGCAGATGCGCAACTACGTTAGGATGGCCATGCAAAGGCCGGGAAACCCGGCGGACTCTCTGGTTCAATTGCTCGAGACGCGCCTGGACGCGATTGTCTACCGCGCCGGTCTTGCCCGCACAATCTATGAGGCCAAACAGTTCATTTCCCACGGCCATATTCTCGTTAACGCAATACGGGTGAACATCGCTTCGCAACGGCTCGCCGCGAACGATCTTGTCACGGTGAAGGAGGAGAGCCGGAAGCTCGCGTCATTTGTAGAAGCGGCCGCTGAGATGGTCGTCCGCGTTACGGTCCCCTACCTCGAGCGTTCCAGGGAACAGATGTCGGCAAAGCTTCTCTATGTTCCCAAGCTCTCAGAGGTCCCCGCGCTCTGTGAAATGTCGATGGTAATCGAGTTCTATTCGAGGTAAAAAGAATAGGATGAAATTTTGGAATGTTTCTCCGGTTACGCCGGTATTTGTTACCATACGAGAGATCCTATAATGATGTACATCCCTCGTCCCAAGAGAAGGAAAAGGTATCCTAGAATCATCTTGCTGCTGATTCTGGCGGCGGTCTGCGTGGGTGGGTTCGTGAGCTTTGGTCCGCCCCGGCTGTACGCAAGATCAGGGACTCCGGAGTTTTGCGCGAGCTGCCATGTCATGGAATCGGAGTATGAAAACTGGTTTCACAATGCAGGGCATCGCCGGCAGAAGTGCATCGATTGCCACCTGCCCAACGATACCGAAGTTCGCCACGTGGTCCGCAAGGGGCTGGAAGGCATGTGGGATTCGTATGTATTCTATGCTGGAAGAGTCCCGGAAACCATTCGGCTCTCCGAAAAGGGGAGGGAAATCCTCAGGGAAAACTGCGTCCGCTGCCACGGGGAGCTGGTATCACGAATCAAGGAGGACCGGGACTGCTGGGTTTGTCATCGCGGTTTGTCTCACAGGTCAACCGGAACGCTATAAGTCATGCAATGTTCGAGCGCTTTGAACGGAACGGACGATTCCCCTTTGTCCGCCTTTTTGCCGGCAGGTCAAAAGATGATTTATGATGGTTGACCTTGATTATGAATGCTGCATCGGGTGCGGCGCATGCGCTGAGTTATGCCCGGAAGTATTCGAGATGGACGACAGGACCCGCTATGCCCGCATAATCATTTTCGAAGTCTCAGATAGAAGCTGCATAGATGAAGCCATAGCGATTTGCCCGGTAGAGTGCATATCCTGGGAGGACTAGACCTCTATCTTTGGCGGCGCCCCCGTTTGCTCCAGCCATCGCTGCCGACATTCCGTGCGTCCTCTGAACAACTCATTCCGAATTGCTGTCACTCCGGCGGCTCTTTGGACCACTTCTCCAGTTCGCCTCAGGCAGGCAATTAGCGTTTATACGAAGAGGTTACGACTTGAACGCAATTCGGCATCCGAAAGGTTGCGCCGCTGGGATTCTGTTCCAGGAGTTCCAGCCTTCTCTGCGTGCAGGTTTGCATTTTTAAAAATAATTAGCCTTAACACAACTGTAATATTCGCGTAACAATAGGTGCATTAATTGGTTGTAGTATAGCTCAAAATACGTTGGGTTTGACGACCCTGCGCGGCTCGCATCGATGGAGCGGCTGGTCTCAGCGGCGGCAGGCGACGAAAGGTTCTCATGGGCGCCGAAAGCTAAAATCATAATAGCGGTCTGGTTTGAACGTAATCTGATGTGATGGATCGTTTGTATAGTCCGCGAAAATGTTATATTTTGCCTATCAGGGCAGCCCCAGCGAGGAAGACATGAACCAGTCGACAATTTTGGTTGTGGAAGACGATCATGATATAGCGCAGCTTCTGGCCCTCACAATAAAGAAGGCCGGATTCGAAGTTGCGGTATCGGGAAACGGCTATGAAGCGCTCAACATGATTCGCAGGCATCCGCCCGATCTTCTTATCCTGGACCTGATGATTCCGGGAATCGACGGTTTCGAGGTCTGCAAGGAAATGAAGCGCGAGCCCAAAACGGCCGCCGTTCCGATCCTGATCTTGACCGCCCGTGGGGAGGAAATCGATCGCATTATCGGCCTTGAGTTGGGGGCCGATGATTACGTGGTCAAACCCTTCAGCCCGAGGGAACTCCTCCTGCGGGTGCGAGCGATTCTACGCCGCGCCGGAAATGAGTATCACCCCAAGGCGGTCTTCAAGAAATCGGGGCTGGAAATAGACTTCGAAGGCCATCGGGTCAGCCTGGAGGGGAAGGAGATCGTCCTTACGGCCACGGAATTCAAATTGCTCTCCGAACTGACAAACAGTCAGGGAAAGGTCCTGAACCGGGAACAACTGCTTGACAGAGTGTGGGGATATCATTTCGAAGGATATGCCCGCACCGTGGACACCCACATTCGCCGGCTCAGACAAAAGCTGCTCTCATGCGCAGACTGGATCGAGACAGTGCGGGGCGTCGGATATCGGTTTCGAGGTTAATATGCGTCTGAAATTCAGACTTAGAGTCCGCCTGCTGCTCCTGTTATGGGGGATTTTCTTTCTGGCCCTTTTCCTGCCCTCACTCTATTACAACAAATACCTGAAAGATGAAATCCTGTCGGAAACCGGGGCCAGGGCTACAAGAGAACTCGCCCTGATAAAAGATCTGATGGCGCGGGAACGGTTTCATGGTCCCGAGCAGTTGCATGCCTGGCTCCGCAGTGTTTCCGGTCCCTTGAAGGTGCGCGTAACCTACGTGGCCGAAGGGGGCCAGGTTATCGCCGATACGGACGTGCCTTTCGACCAGACCTCCAGCCTGGAAAACCACGCGAGACGCCCGGAAATCGTTGCAGCATACAGCCAGCCCACGGGGTCAAGCTTAAGGCGCAGCGGTGAACTCAACACCGACCTGCTCTACGTTGCGCAAAGAATCGAGGGCCACGGAACAATTCCCGGCGGCGTTCTGCGAGTGGCCATTCCTCTATCCGGCATATTTTATTCCCTGGGCAACGTTGCTATCGTCCAACGCCTGATAATACTCACCGGCTTCATAGCCTTTGCGTTAATAAGCCTTGGCCTCATGGTGAGCGCAAGCCGTTCGGTCAGCCTCCTTTCGAGCGCAGCCGATTCAATTGGGCAAGGGGACGTGAAGGTCCTGCCGCAGTTTCACCACGGCCATTATTTTTATCCTCTCGCAAAATCGATCAGAGAAAACGCCCAGCGCGTTGAGTCCTACATTCAAACGATCACAGAACAAAAATTTCAATTAGAGAGCATTTTGGACGGTATCGAGGAAGGTATCCTGCTGCTCAATTCCGCAGGCAGGATCGATTCATCGAACCGGGCAGCCAGGACCATGTTCTCCTCAATCCCTGAACTCAAAGGGCGCAGGCCCCTCGAGGTGATCCGAAGCCCTGAACTCCAGGCTGCCTGTAACCGGGTCCTGGAAAACGAAATCCATTCTTTTCACAGCGAGGTTACTTTTGGCTCAGATCGGTTCTACCATGTTCACATAGTCCGGATAGAGCAGTCAAAGGGCGAATTCGGGGCGATCATAGCCCTCCACGATATCTCGGAGTTGAAAAGGCTCGAAACGGTGCGCCGCGATTTTGTCGCCAATGCCTCCCATGAACTGCGCACGCCGCTGACTTCCATCAAAGGTTATACGGAAGTCCTCATGTCGGAGGACGATCCGGAGGTGCGCAGTCCATGCCTCGATGTTATTTTCAAAAATGCCAATCATATGATCAAAATAGTAAATGACCTTCTCCAGCTTGCAAAAGTGGAAGACTATAACACCATTATCGACATCGCGCCTGTTAAGGCCGATGACGTGCTCATCGAAGCATGGAAAGCCTGTGCGCCCGCTGCGGAACAACGAAGCGTATCTCTTCAGAACGATCTGCCACCGGATGGACCGATGGTGCAGGCCGATTTCGATCAACTGGTCCAGGTCTTTCGCAATCTGCTGGAAAATGCCGTGAGGTACAGTCCGTCCGGAAGAAAGGTGGAGGTTTTCTCACTGGCGCAAAAAGGTAAAGTAACCATAGGGGTGAGCGATAGTGGGCCGGGAATCCCCAGGAAGGACCAGCAGAGGATATTCGAACGATTCTTCCGCGTTGAAAGGTACCGGGGTAAAGAGACTGGGAGCACTGGGCTGGGGCTGGCGATTTGCCGGCATATTATAAGAAGTCATGGAGGCGCGATCTGGGTTGAAAGCCCCCGAAAGGACACGGCTTCAGGATCGACCTTCTTTTTCACTCTCTCTCCGGTAGAGCCTGGAGATACTGGAGGGCAGCCTTTAAAACAAACTTAGGAATTGAGGGACCTGAAGATTGAAACGATTAAAGTCTCCTCAATCCCTCATGCCAAGTTGCGTTCAAGATCGGGCGGGGACTCACTCCGCCCATGCCGACCTACCCCGAGGTAAGCCGTAGGGGAGGGCTTCATGCCCTCCCAAATCGCCTGATTTGAACGCGACCTGGTATCAATCTGTGTCTATCTTTGTTCATCCGTGGTTCACAATTCCTCAATTCCTCAATTTGTTTTATCACTACGCACACGTATTCAGCACGCCCTTTTCCAGGTGGCACATTCGCCCGGCGGTCTCGGCCGCCTTGGGGTCATGGGTTACCATGATGATGGTTTTTCCGAACTCTGCATTTAGCTGTCCGAGCATAGCGAGAACTTCCCTGGCGGAGTTCTTGTCCAGGTCGCCCGTCGGTTCGTCGGCAACGATGAGTGAAGGATCGGTAACTATGGCGCGGGCTATTGCAACCCGCTGCTGCTCGCCTCCGGATAGTTCTCCGGGGTGATGGCGAAGCCGGTCGGCGAGGCCGACAAGCTCAAGGGCTGTCACTGCGTGTTCCCTGCGCTCTCTTCTGGAAATGGGACGGAGTTGGAGCGGCAGTTCGACGTTTTCCAGTGCGCTCAGCACGGGAAGAAGATTATAGAACTGGAATATAAACCCTACGTGAAAGGCCCTCCACCGCGCGAGGTCGGTTTCTGAGAGTTTGGAAATCTGAACGCCTGCTACGGTCAGTTTGCCCGAATCAGCACGGTCCAGACCGGCAATGAGGTTAAGAAGAGTCGTCTTCCCCGAACCGGACGGTCCCATGAGAGCGATGAACTCCCCCTCGAGAATCTTCAGGTCGATCCCGTAGAGGACCGGCACCTTCCGAGCTCCTCGTGAGTAGCTTTTGTAAATCTGTTCCGCGATAACTGTGTGCTTATCTGAGCCATTCTCCACGTTCGAAAGCGCCTGCAAAGTCTATTCTGAAATCTCCACCCTGTCGCCGGACTTGAGGTGGGTGGGCGGCTTGATGACTATTCTATCGCCTTGTTCTATGGGCGGCGCGAGCATAAGATAGTCGCCAAGAAATTTTGGGTCCTTTATGGGGACCCATTGGGCCTGCCCTTTTTCAACCCGGAAAAGTCCCTGTCCGCCTTCTTTCGGCACTAGAGCGTCGCGGTGCACGCCCAGCACGGGCTTGTTCTCCTCCGGGCCGAGAGTTCGGGAGAGAAAGGCGGCCTTGGCGCTCATTTCCGGAAGTATGCGCGGGTCAAGCTCTTCAAAACGCACCTTGACCATAACGGTTCCACGCATTCGATCGGCTGTCGGGACGATCATATGCACCCGGCCGGCAAAACGGGCCTGTGGAATAGCGTCCAATTGAATTTCGCAGGGTTGGTCGATTTGGACCTTGCTCAAAAATGATTCGCTAACGTCAGCCTGCACCATGAGAGAGGAAAGGTCAGCCATCGAAACTACAGCTGCCTTGGCGTTTGTAGCTGAACCAAAAGGGGCTACGACTTCCCCTACGTCGGCATCTTTCGTCAGGACAACGCCATCGAAAGGAGCACGAATAATCGTATATTCTATCAGGACGCTTTCCCGCTGGATTGAAGCTTGTACGGCCTTGATGCTAGCCTTGGCGGAATCTATCGCCACTTTTGCTTTCAAGAATCTATCCTGCGCGTTTTCCAGATCGACCTGTGAAGCAGCCTTTTTCCCCCATAGTTCTTTGAGCCGCCTGAAATTGGCCTCAGCGGTCGCAAGTTCCGTCTCGGCGCGCGTCAGATCGAACCTCGCCACTACGAGTTGCGCCTCGAGTTGCGCTTTCTCCGCCTTAAGATCGTCGCTGTCCAACCTTGCGATCACGTCCCCTTCCTTTAGGCGGCTTCCCTCCTGGACGCCCAGATATACGATTCGGCCAGTGCCCTTGGATGCGACCGAGGCTTTCCGCTGGGCGACGACATAGCCGCTCGCATTGAATTCGGTTATTACCTGCGAGGGATAAACCCAGTCAGCGCCGGCCGTTCGGACATTGGTCCCCGAAGTTAGAAGGCCCGATTGAAACAGATACAGCGCAATGCCTGCTGCGGCCACCGCAATGATGATGATCCACAAGGTCCCATGTCTCCGGCGGGTAGCCGAGAATTGCTCGGAGTCGGCAATTTTGAGGCTGGAAATTTTTTGGGCATCCATTTTCACCGCCAAAAAAGGCTTGCATTCCGGAGGCCATTCAGCCAAAGGAATTGAATATCTTGACACAATGGTCTGCGCGCCGGCCGCCGGAAGGTGCATTATCGGCCCGGCGCCGGTTTAAATCAACCATATTGACAGAGCGGGTCTAATCCACTTTAATTTTACCCCCTCATTTTTTCCCAGGAGAGCCGATGTTTTACAAAAACCAGCTTTCCCGCCGAAGCTTTATCGCTCTGGCCGGAGCAACAGGCGCCGGAGTATTGGCGGGATGCTCCAAACCCGACAAACCCCCGGAAGACCCCACAACCGCAATAGAGATTCTGGCCCGCCAGCACGGCGTGATCTGCCGGGCAGTCGCCATACTGGAGGAAATCAAGGGCGGGATGGATGCGTGGATGGACCTTCCTCCCGAAGTAATAGGCGGGACTGTCGAAATGGTTCACCTGTTCGTGATTGCTCATCACCAGCAACTGGAAGAAAAACACGTTTATCCTGTCTTTGACGTTGACAAAAAAGTGAGCGGCCTGGTCGGAGTGCTCCGTGAGCAGCACACGGCGGCGTCTCAGTTGATCGAGATATTGAGGGGACTTTGCCGCGGATTCTCGGTAAAGGACCTGGAGAAGCGCCGTGCGATGGCAAGCGCCATCCATATGTTCTGCCGCATGTACCGGGCCCACGCCGCCAGGGAAGACACGGCGCTTTTCACCCTGCTGCGCCCGATGATGACCCCGAAAGCCTATGCCGAGCTAAGCTCCGGGATCCTGAGAGCCGAGGCGGAATTTCTGGGCCAAAACGGCTTTGACGAAACGATCCGCAAGCTCACAGATTATGAAAATATTCTTGGCATCGGAGACCTGGCTTCCTTTACGCCGAATCCGGAGGAGTTGCGTTGAGCAGTGCGCCGCCTGGCTGTAATGGTGCTTCTTTCTGCCTTGAAGCAAACAGAAGCATGTGATCCCTGAACTGTCCAAACCAGGGCGAGCGCCCTATGTCCGACAGCCGGGCCAAACTCTCCTGGAACATCACTGCGGTCTCTTCCTGGGTGAGGCCTTCCGTCACTTCGTAATCGTAGGCTATGGAAACCGGATCTCTTTGAGGCCGGTCAATTACGCGCTTTATCCCATAGCGTTTAGGGTTGACGAAGGCGTCCGAGCCTTCGAGCAAAATGAACCGGGAACGCGAAAGGGCATGAATCGACTCTCGGCATGATTCGATAAAGTCGAGAGTGCTCTGCCATTCAGCCTTGGTTTCGGTCGGAAAACCGAATATTACGAACAGCAGGTTCCATATGCCGGCTTCCCTGGCGGAGTTGAGAATTGGTGGAATCTTTTGGGCGATTGTCCCCTTGCGCATGAGGTCCAGCAGGCGCTGGCTTGCCGACTCAAGGCCCCACATCAGCAGGCGAAGGCCGGCCCGCTGCGCTTTTTCGAGCGCCATGGCCGAAAAGCCTGACGGCCTGGCGTATGCTGAAAAATAGACTTGAGATCCTCTTCGGATAAGGTCCGCAGCAATCCGCTCCATGCGGCGCGGGTGGATCATCTCGTCAACCAGGCAGAAATGCCTGACTCCATACTTTTCCTGGAGCGCGGAAAGCCTGTTCGCGGTGTTTCCCGCATCTTCCTCACGGTAGTCGAGATAGGTCTTTTGATGAGTGCAGAACGCGCAACGCCTCCAGGGACAGCCGCGTGAGGCCAGATATGGGAGGACAGGAACCGGCGAGTGGTATTGGACCAAAGGAAAATCGGAAAAGTCCGGGAAAGGCAGGGCATTCAGGTCGGACGCGGCCTCCGCAGGATTTCTCGCCGCTTTCCCGTCTTTCACATGAACAAGGCCGGGTACTCGGCACAGGACCTCGGGCAAGCCGACCACAGCGCCTCGCTGTTCTTCGCCCGCGGCGATCTTGCAAGCGGGCAAACTGGCTGAGGCGCCTCGCCTCCCGTTGCCTGCGGCCAAAGATTTCGCCAGTGATTCCAGCCCCCTCTCCCCCTCCCCCACAATGAGGTAGTCGATAAGCCGGCCCGTATCCACTTGCCTTGGCTCACCACCCGAATAGACGGCAAGAGGGCCTGAGAGCAGCCGCCCCGGATCGGGCATCACGGAAAAGGTCGCCCCGCCGAAAACTATCTTTGCTCCCCTGGAGCGCAGGGATTCAGATGGGTCGGCCGGGCGGGCGGGCCAGGCAGGCTGCGGCTGACCGTCGCCTCGGAGCCCTCCGGCCCCGAAGGGCGGCGGCGCTTCAGGCTTGGCAATCTTGGCCGGCAGCCCTGTCGCCCTGCCGCACAGCTTTGCGAGCGTCAGCGCGAAAAAAAGCTGCTGGCTGAAAAGGATTGAAAACCCTATCAGGTCAGGTCTGAAAGCTCTTATCGGCTCGATCAGTTCCTCGAAAAACCTGTTTGCCAGCGGTGGCCTCGGCAGCCCGAGAAGAATCTTCCTTGCAAAATTATCGAAAAGCCCGTTGAGAACCGAACTAAAACCGGCATAGACCCTTGCCTGTTCGTTGTATAAGGCTGGATCGAAAAACCTGTGAACGCCTTCCTTGCCGCAAAAAAAATTTCTTGCCGCCGCCGCCTTTTGGGCAGTCGTTTCGAAGTCCATTTTCTGCATGCGCATTCGTAGCCGTCCATCTCCGAGCCAGTGGAACGCCTGCTCGAAATAGGCGAGATTCAGGTCGAAATTGCGCACCTCAACAGTTGCTGATGTTTCCAGATAGGCTTTGAGGACTGCAATCCCCAGAGGCGGGCTTGTCGGCGGCATGGCAGGCGGAAATATCAGAGCGATTCGCAAAGCCTTGCGCGGTTGCTCAAGCCTCATACTATTCCTTGCATAGACTTATGTTAAGCACGCTGATGAAAAAGGGATCAATTCCCAACAAGCGGGGAAAAATCCGCAGAATCGTCGCCCTTCGAGGTTAATATAGGGTACTTATACGAAAATTACTCTATTTTGCTTATGCGCCGCCCATTCATTGTCAACTAAGTTGTAAAGGGCGCCGACGCACAAACCGTCATTCCGGCACCCTGCAACATGCTCGCACGGCTTATTCGTAGGGAAGGGCTTTATGCGATCCCGGAGCGCCCTACTTGAACGCAATGTCGTATCAGTCCACCACCGGGCAAGAATCATGCGAGCGAGTTTTTTAGGAGGGTTGACACGAATAATTAGCAGTCTTACCTTAGTGCTGCTAAATTATATCGCTCAATAATAAAAAGGAGGTGGACCATGGCCGTTTTCAGGTACCCAAACTGGCGCTGGCCGGATGTTTCCAGCGCTATGGAGGACGTTGAGAGAGCTCGCAGACACATGGACCGGCTTCTCTCCGTTTTTACCGGAGGGGCTTCCAGTCCAGTATCTTCGGGCGTTTTTCCGCCGCTTATCGTAACCGAGGACCCGGACACAATTTACGTTGAAGCTGAAATCCCGGGAATCAAAGCTGAAGATCTGGATATCTCGGTCGTTGGCAGGACCCTTACCCTGAGTGGCGAGCGCAGGCCCGAAGAGACGCAGAACGTCAATTACCACCGCAGGGAACGCAAGTGGGGGAGTTTCCGGAAGGCGCTCACCCTGCCCGATGACGTGAATCAGGAAGCTATCCATGCCGAATGCAAGAATGGCATGCTGAAGCTCGTTCTGCCCAAGTCCGAGCATGCGAAACCCCGCAAGATCACCATCAAAGGCGAATAGGGAACCGTTGGAAGAGGAGGCTTATTATGGCTGACACGGATTTGCAGATTGAGGAAAAAAAAGAGGCGCAGGCAGCCGGAGAAAGCACGCGCAACGTCCCGGTTTTTATCCCGGCCGTAGACATATATGAATCGGAAAATGCCCTGACACTGGTTGCCGACATGCCGGGCGTCCCGCTCGAGAACATCGACATAGACCTGGATTCCGACCAGCTCACAATCCGGGGAACGGTGCCGCAGCAGGAAGATAAGGGCAAGGTGATCTTCAAGGAGTATACGTTCGGGGATTACTACAGACAGTTTACGCTCTCCAGCGACATCGACCGTGAGAAGATTCAGGCATCGATGAAAGATGGCGTGCTTAAGCTGGTGATGCCAAAGGCTGAAGCTTCGAAGCCGAGAAAAATAACCGTAAAGTCTTCATGAGAGCGGATAGATCTCACTAAAAGCCAAACTCCGCCGAAGTCTTTCCCTCTGGCCCATGGGGCCGGGGGGAAAGAAAAAACCTTCCTGGAAACCGTCCTTGGGTTTCGATTCTTTGGATAAAAACGTCAGGCGCTCGGAATGAGGCCACCCGCTGCCGGCCCACAAGGCATCAGGTGCCCAGAAGGGTCATTATCTTTTCCTTTAGCGTATTCTTGTCATCTTCGGACAAAATAGCGGCAGGCGGCGCATTTCGGTTAATACGCCCCTCGATTCTTTGCGCCAGGTGGGCAAGGATATCTTCCAACCCGATCTTCGATCCCGGATCTATGTTCGGTGAGAACTCAGCAGGGATTTCCTCGCTCTCCGCGCCATGCAGCTCTTCTATCGCCTCCGCCTTGAAATTATCCCATTCCGAGGCTTCTTTTTTTGGTGGACCCTCAGGCTCGATCTGGTCGATTTCCTGGGGGGCGCCGATTTCGCCCTGGGCGGGGTCCTGGGTCTGGAACACCTCGTACATCCTTGCATATTCGCTGGCTTCCTGGGTATTGCCTGAAAATGCGGCGAACTCCGAAAGCAGTTTGAAGATTATGGCGCTTTTCCGAATATCCTCGACCACATTGAGCAGAATCCGTTGGGATTGGCTGGGGTCGCCCGTTTCTATAAGCGCCCATCCGAGCAGCACCCGCGATCTCAGGTGATCGGGATGAAAGAGGAGGCCTTTTTTGCAGACTTCAGCGGCTTCCTCCCATTGGCCGGTGGCGCACAATTCTTCAGCCAGGAGCGCGAACACACGGGACCTGCTGTCCAGTTTCAGCATTTGCATGTAAGTTTGGATGTTATCGGCCGAATCTGCCATTTTACCCTCCGTAAAGAAACCTCGCATGCGGACATCAGCAGGGATGATTATCTCAGCAATCTAGCTGGAAAACAATCGGCTTCTTGATCTGTTGACCGCCCGGCGGATGCGCTTGAAACTTCGGACGCGGCAGTCCGCAATCTTATCATCATCGGGGAAGCAGCCGCGCTCATCCGCTGCCGGACTTCCGGCATCCGGCTTCAGATATCCGATTTTCGACTTCCGCCCTCAGTCTGTTTGCTTCGAGGTGGGCGAGCCTTAATGGTTCGGGTATCCGGTAGCGTCGAAGGCAGCCTGCGATGAGCCTCTCTGAGGAGGCAATGTCCGAGAGGTGGCCTGGAGAGATATAGATCGGCTTTACGCCGTCTCTGGAGCAAAAGACGAGTCCGAGTTGCTCCCCGCTGACGAGGAGCGGTTTGCTTGAGCCTTTTTTCAGGGTCAGGCTGTCGTGGTCCCCGCAGAGCCTGCTCTTGGCGCACCCGACAGTGGGTATTCCCAGGCAAAGTCCAAGATGCGCCGCAAACCCCAGCTTTCGGGGATGCGCGATTCCCTGACCGTCACATAGCAGGACATCCGGCTTTTCCCTGATTTTCCGATATGCCTCGAGAAGGGGTGGAACTTCCCGAAATGAGAGCAGGCCCGGCACATAAGGGAAGGCCGCCTTGCATACATAATGGACCGACTCGAGCAAATCGAGGCCGGGCCAACTCAATGAGAGAATGACCGCAATAAGTAGGTTGGTATGCCTGGAATAGGATATGTCTGCGGCCCCGATGGTTTTTAATCCGGTGGGAAGAGGCCGTATCCGCACCTGCGCGGCCAGCGTTTTCTGGAGTGCTATGGCTTCTTTGACAGAGAGTGTCCAGCTATGCGGTTCCAACGCTGCCTAATTGCACCTCGAAAATCCGCACGAGCGGCAGACGATGCATCCGCCCTCGTGTTCCACCGCGCCGCCGCAGTCCGGGCACGCGCCCATCTGGTCGGCGAACCCGGTGCTTATGGTGGCGTTGGCGTGTTGTTTGAGTACTTTGGCTATGCCGTCCGAGCAGGAAACGACCTGCTCGCCGTTTCTCCATGTAGGCGAGGGACACCGGATACCTACAAGCTGCTTTATTACCGACTCCACCTTGACGCCCGAGCGCAGGGCAAGAGATATAAGCCTGCTGGTCGCCTCGATCTGGGAGTAGGCGCAGCCCCCCGCCTTGCCCATCTGGGCGAAAACCTCGCAAAATCCGTATTCGTCCGAGTTGATGGTCACGTAGAGCTTCCCGCAGCCCGTGTTTACGCGCTCCGTAATGCCCCGGGTAATATCGGGGCGCGGACGCGGTTCGACCTGCGGGTATTGAGTCTTGCGCTGGATATTGAGCACCTGCGCCTCGCGGCTGCCGTCGCGGTAGATGGTCAGTCCCTTGCACCCCAGCTCGAATGCTGAAATATAGGCCTGGTAGACCTCTTCGGGGGAGGCGGAAAACGGAAAGTTGACCGTTTTGCTCACAGCGTTGTCGGTGTGTTTCTGGAATGCCGCCTGGATGCGGATATGCCAGGATGGTTCCACGTCGTGGGACACCACGAACACACGCCGCACATCCTCCGGAATTTCGGCAAAGTCCTTGATGCTCCCCTTTTGGGCTATCCGCTTCATAAGCTCTTCAGAATAGAAGCCGCGCTCCTGGGCGATTTTCCGGAATAGCGGATGTGTTTCCACCAGCTCTTCGCCATCCAGCACCTTGCGCACGAAACTGATCGCAAAAATCGGTTCGATTCCGCTCGAACACCCTGCGATGATGCTGATGGTCCCGGTGGGGGCGATTGTTGTAGTGGTTGCGTGCCTCATGAAAGATGTCTCGGGTGAGTCGTAAACTGAGCCGGGGTAGTTGGGGAAATTGCCCCGCATCTTACCCAGGTAAGCGGATGCAGCCTTGGATTCCTCCTGGATAAATCCCATCAACTCTTCGGCGGTCGCAACCGCCCCCTCTGAATTGTAAGGTATGCCCAGGGCGATAAGAAGGTCGGCAAACCCCATGACGCCAAGCCCTATCTTGCGGTTTGCCTTCGTGAGGTTCTCGATTTTTGCAAGTGGGTACCGGTTGGCCTCGATGACGTTATCCAGAAAATGGACCACGCCCCACACCACGCTCTTGAGGCGCTCGTAGTCAACATGTCCGCCGGCGTACATGTTGGCCAGGTTTATCGAGCCGAGATTGCAGGACTCATACGCAAGCAGAGGCTGTTCGCCGCAGGGATTGGTGCTCTCGATCCGGCCAACCTTAGGCGTAGGGTTGTCCCTGTTCATGGCGTCTATGAAGATGATCCCCGGTTCGCCGTTTTTCCAGGCGGATTGGACTATTTGATCGAAAACATCACGCGCGGACAGCTTCTCGACTTCCTCCCCCGTGCGCGGGTTTATCAGTGGGTAATCCGACCCGGTTTCCACAGCGCGCATAAAATAGTCGGTAACTGCAACCGATATATTGAAATTGGTCATCCGGAGGTTGTCGGTCTTACAGGTTATGAATTTCAGGATATCAGGATGGTCTACCCGCAGAATGCCCATGTTCGCGCCCCGGCGGGTGCCGCCCTGTTTTATGGTTTCGGTCGCCACGTCAAAAACCGACATGAACGAAACCGGGCCGCTTGCAACGCCCTGCGTGGAGAGGACCTTATCGTTTTCGGGGCGGATGCTTGAAAAGGAAAACCCGGTCCCGCCCCCGCTTTTATGGATCATCGCAGCATGTTTTATCGCTTCGAAAATGCTGTCGATGGAATCACCGACCGGAAGCACAAAGCAGGCGGAGAGCTGTCCCAGTTGCCGGCCTGCGTTCATCAAAGTTGGAGAATTGGGCATGAAATCCAGTGATGTCATGAGCTCTAAAAACTTGCGCGCCGTTTCCTGGACTCTATCCGGTCCCTCGTATAGAGCGTCGGGCTGCGCTATGGCTAGGGCCACCCTCCGGAAAAGCTCCTCCGGAGTTTCGGTCGGTCGACCTGCGTCGTCCTTGACTAAATAGCGCTTTCTTAACACAATCTGCGCGTTCTGCGTAAGCTCTAACGCCATCTGTCCCGCCTTCGCGGATTTTTTGGACCCCGCGTAGTAGTTTTCATCAATGTAGGAGGATACTGGGAAAGCCTCCAGATTCTCCATAATTTTATCCTTTTCTAAGTGTTTTAGGAATGCTTCGGAAGGAAATTTCAGCCCCTGTCGATACCGTACATATCGAAAAAAAGGACCCGGCGTCAAACATGAAAATGAGCGCATTCCTAGGGATTTCAGGGAAAACAAGCGGATTCCCGTTTCAAGCCCGATTATCGGCGAAAACAAAATAATATCTCCCGTTAGCTCCTATCTACCCGGAAACATTCGATTAGAATTCCACACCCCGCGAGGGCCTGCCCAATGTGGTCCCCGGACCCGGTCCGGGGTGACGGTTTGATTGAGTTCTGCAAGAGGCGCCCTCAATTCGGACTTCTCAATTTTTGCATCTTTTTTCCGCTTCTGTGCCGTTTCTATTACCGCAGAAAAGTGATCGCGTTTCGCGGTCTTCGTAGTGGATCTTGTTGAACCTCACGATTAATTTTTGCCCAAGGCCAAGAGTATTTTCCTGCTGCCGGGAATTTTGTGTTAAATATTGGAGCCCATCGGGGCATGGCCCTGCGTTGCGCCGGTTTTTCATTTCTTGCTGTAATAGAGAGAAACCACGTTGGAGGATAAAGATGCAACGGAAAGACATTCCGTTGAATGAGCGGATTATTTTTGCCCTTGATGTGGGTTCTTCCGGGGAAGCTCAGGAATTAGTAACAAAATTAGAGAGCCACATCAAATTTTATAAGGTCGGCCTCCAGCTCTTCCTTGCCGATTGGTTCCACATTGTTGATTGGATAACGGGGCGTGGCCTTAAGGTGATGGCCGATTTAAAGTTTTTTGATGTCCCGGAGACGGTAAAGCTGGCTGTGAGGCAACTTAAGGATAGAGGTGTCGCTTTTGCTACCGTGCATGGCAACGATCCGATCCTGAAAGCGGCAGTTGACGAAACCAGAGAGAAAGCTGAGGGGAAAGACAGATTGAAAATCCTGGCGGTGACACTGCTTACCAGTTTCGGAGAGGAGGACATGAAGGAATTTTTCGGCAAGTCCATAGATATTGAAGAATACGTGTTTTTTCGAGCCAAAAGGGCCCTGGAAGTGGGCTGTGACGGTGTAATTTCATCCGGATTGGAGGCTAAGCGGTTACGCGACGACCTGGGCGACAAGCTCTTGATTGTAACCCCTGGAATCCGCCCGGGAGCCAATGTAACAATAGAAGAAGATGACCAGAAGCGGATAGTTACGGCAGGGCGGGCAATAGCCAATGGAGCCGATTACGTGGTTGTTGGGCGTCCGATTAGAAACGCGCGTGACCCAATCGCAATAGTTGAATTAATACAACGAGAAATCGAACAATCCCTTGCAAACCAATTTGCCGGTATCTCCTAATCAGCCAACCCCGCAATATCCTCACTCACATACTTTGCCGGACTATAATGCTTCTATGCTTTTTGCTCACTGCTCTCGCCATATAGCTTGACCAGTTCAGTAATCCGATTGACACTTTTGTTTGCTTGCTGTTAAAATTTCAAATTCACTGTACGGGCAGACATGAAAAATCGGCTGAATTTGGTCCTAATTTTGGCCTGCCCGTAGCTATGATATCCGCTTCAACGTCAAAGCAGGCGAATAAAGGCTTTTTTATGAAACTGACAGGTGCGCAGATATTTTTCGAATCTTTGAAAAAAGAGGGAGTAGAGGTCATATTCGGGTTTCCGGGCGGCGCAGTTCTGGACATCTACCACGAGATGGCCAGACACAACATAAGGCATATTCTGGTTCGCCACGAGCAGGGCGCCACACACATGGCCGACGGATACGCAAGGGCGTCCGGCCGGGTGGGGGTCTGTCTTGTGACCTCGGGTCCGGGTGCGACAAACACCGTGACGGGTATAGCCACCGCTAATATGGATTCTGTCCCGATCGTCGTGTTCACGGGCCAGGTGCCGACCCCGCTAATCGGGGATGACGCTTTTCAGGAGGTCGATATTATCGGCATCACTCGGCCCTGCACCAAGCACAGTTACCTGGTGCGGGACGTCAACGATATGGCCAGGGTAATAAAGGAAGCTTTTTACCTGGCGCGTACTGGGCGTCCCGGACCTGTGGTTGTGGATCTGCCCAAAGACGTAGTTCAGGCGTTTGCCGATTTCAAATATCCCAAAAAAGTGGACCTGCCGGGTTACCGGCCAACAGTGGAGGCGCATGCCGGACAGATCAGGAAGGCTTACCAGCTTATCAGCAAGGCCAGCACGCCGGTAATTTTCGCAGGTGGAGGCATCATTATCTCGGAGTCATCCGATGATCTCGCAAGGTTGGCCAGGCTCATCCATGCGCCGGTGACCTGCTCGTTGATGGGACTCGGCTGCTTTCCGGCAACCATGGTTGACAGCAAGGGCCTCAGGCGGCCTAATCCGCTCTGGCTGGGAATGCTCGGGATGCACGGCTCCTATCAGGCCAACATGGCTATATCTCATGCGGACGTTATCTTTGCGGTCGGCGTGCGTTTTGACGATCGGGTAACCGGAAAGATCAGCACATTTGCCCCGAAAGCCAAGATCGTTCACGTCGACATTGACCCGACCAGTATCAGCAAAAACGTGGAGGTCGATGTTCCTATCGTTGGCGACTGCAAAAATGCGCTCCAGCAGATGATACAACTTGCCGAAAAAGAGCCGATCCAGGGTCTTGCCGATGCCCGTGCTCCCTGGTTAGACCTGATAGCTCAGTGGGAGAAAGAGCACCCGCTTTCTTACTGTGATGAAAAAGATGTGATAAAGCCGCAGTACGTTATCGAAAAAATTTATGAGATCTCGGGCGGCGACGCCATAATCACTACCGAGGTGGGCCAGCACCAGATGTGGACCGCACAGTTCTTCAAGTTCGACCGCCCGCGCACGCTGTTGACCTCGGGCGGCCTCGGCACAATGGGCTACGGTTTCCCAGCGGCCATTGGCGCCCAGGTGGCCTTTCCGGACAGGCTGGTCATAGATATCGCCGGTGATGGAAGCATCCAGATGAACATCCAGGAACTGTGCACGGCGGTCTGTAACAATATCCCGGTGAAAGTGGCCATCATCAACAATACATATCTCGGTTTGCCGCGCCAGTGGCAGGAGCTTTTTTATGAGAAAGACTACACGGGGTCCTGCCTGGAAGGGTCTCCCGATTTTGTCAAGCTGGCGGAAGCCTATGGGGCTGTCGGACTGAGGGCTGTGCGGCCCGAGGAGGTCGAACCGGTCCTCAGGAAAGCCTTTTCGATAAAAAGCCCTGTTTTTATGGATTTCCAGGTGGTTCCGGAAGAAAACGTCTATCCGATTGTCCCACCCGGAAAGTGCATTACCGAAATGCTTCTTGCGTAGCTCTAAATTTCCCTTGGGCCGGAGACTTGGAGAGGAGATTTTCCGGATGATAGTCACCAGCGATAGACGGTATACGATAGGCATTCTGGTCCAGAATGTTCCGGGTGTCCTGGCAAGAATTGTAGGACTTTTCAGCGGCAGAGGGTACAACATTGAAACGGTTACTGCGGCCGAAACCAACGAGAAAGGATTCACGCGGATTACGCTTGTTACGACTGGCGACGAACGGGTGCTCTCCCAGATAGTCAAACAGTTGAACAAGCTCATTAACATAATAAAGGTGTACGATTTCTCGGAGACTGAGTTCGTGGACCGGGAAATGGCCCTTATCAAGGTCCGGGCCGAGCAGCAGACACGGGCCGAGGTGCTCCGGATCGTCGACATCTTCCGTGCTAAGGTGGTGGACGTAAGCCCTCATTTTTACACGCTTGAGGTTACCGGAAACGAGGGAAAGATTACGGCCATAGTGGAACTTTTAGACCAGATCGGAATAGAGGAAATTGCACGTACCGGCAAAGCTGCTCTGGCACGCAGCAAGAAATACTGAAACCGATCCAAACGAGGAGATAATTGATGCGAATTTTTTATGACACGGACGCCAGTCTGGATTTCTTGCGCGGCAAGAAAATTGGTATCATCGGCTATGGGAGCCAGGGGCATGCACAGGCTCAAAACCTGCGCGATTCAGGTCTTCAGGTGACAGTGGCTGACCTGCCGGGCTCGCCCAATTACGAAAAGGCGATCGAAGACGGATTCACTCCGGTTTTGGCTCGCGAGGCCGCCGAGAAATCCGATATCATCCAAATTCTTACCGAAGATCACGCTCAGGCAACACTTTATCGAAGGGACATTGCCCCTGCGATGAAAACCGGCAGGACGCTTCTTTTCTCACACGGTTTCAATATTCACTACGGCCAGATTCTACCCCCAAAAGAGGTGGATGTGGTGATGATCGCCCCTAAAGGCCCCGGACACCTGGTCAGGAGCGAATACGTGCGCGGAGCGGGCGTGCCTGCTCTTGTCGCCATTCATCAGGACGCATCGGGTCAGGCTCTTCAGGTGGCTCTGGCGTATGCCTCGGGGATAGGCGCAACACGGGCAGGCGTTATTGAAACCACCTTTAAGGAAGAAACCGAAACTGACCTTTTCGGCGAGCAGGCCGTGCTTTGCGGCGGGGTGTCAGAACTGATAAAGGCCGGGTTCGATACGCTTGTCGAGGCAGGCTATCAGCCTGAAATCGCTTTTTTTGAGTGCATGCACGAACTCAAGCTGATCGTAGATCTCATTTACAGGGGCGGACTTGCCTATATGAGGTACTCTGTAAGTGATACGGCGGAATATGGCGATCTGTCGAGAGGAAAACGGATCGTTAATGCGCAGACTAGAGCCGAGATGAAAAAAATGCTCGAAGAGGTCCAGTCCGGGGAGTTTGCACGCGAGTGGATTCTGGAGAATCAGGCCGGGCGGCCTATGTTCCAGGCCGTCAGAAACCGGGAAAAGACTCTGCTCGTCGAACAGATCGGCGCAAAGCTGCGCGCTATGATGCCTTTTCTCGATGCTGTAAAGATGGTTTGAAACTAGCCGGAGCAGGGAGCAAGGAGCAGGAAGCGGGCAAACGGTTTTTTTCACGCTTCACGCTTCCAGCTTCCGGGATTAAGGAGCACCTGTTGTCGGCCAGGGATTTCAGGAAAAAACAGGCGCACGTCCCCTTCGCCATGGAGGGAATTCCCTACATCCTTGCCGCAATGTTCGTCACATTGATCACTGCGGTGCTTGGCTGGGCGATTGTCGCTCTCCTGCTGCTGGCCGTCACCCTGCTGATCGGTCACTTTTTCCGGGACCCGGAACGGGTTTCGGCTGCGGCCGAAAGTGATATCGTATCTCCGGCGGACGGTCGTGTGCTCGCTGTGAAGAGTGTCCGGTCGGTGCGGTTCACAGACAAACCGGCCGTGAAGATCAGTATCTTCATGTCGGTTCTGGACGTTCACGTCAACCGTATACCTATCCAGGGCACGATCAAGGGCATTCACTACAGGAAAGGCCGGTTCATGGCTGCAAACCTTGTTCAGGCGAGCAGGGAAAACGAGCAGAACTGGCTCTGGATAAAGTCAGATTCCGGCGCGGACATCGTCATTACCCAGGTGGCCGGCCTGATCGCCCGCCGGATTGTTTGCTGGCCCGAAATCGGCGACCGGGTGGTTCAGGCGGAGCGGTTCGGAATGATCCGGTTCGGTTCCCGAGTCGACGTTTATGTGCCGGAAAACAGCGAAATCCTGGTGTTCCAAGGCAATCATGTCTATGCGGGAGAAACCGTTTTATGCAGATTGAACCCATGAAGAAGCGGCGTTCGCGCCGAAAAAAGTCGCGCAGGGAAGGCGAGGTGCGCCGCGGGACATATGTATGGCCCAATCTGTTTACCACGGCAAATCTTTTCAGCGGGTTTTTCGGGATCGTCAATTCCATCAACGGCAATTTTGAGCTGGCGGCTTTGGCCGTCCTCGCTTCCTGCGTTTTCGACATCCTGGACGGCAAGATTGCCAGGCTGACCGGAGGGACGAGCCGTTTCGGGGTGGAATACGATTCGCTGGCCGACCTGGTGGCGTTCGGGGTGGGGCCGGGGTTATTGATGTACCTGATGGCCCTCAAACCTTACGGGCGCCTCGGCTGGCTGGCCGCCTTCATATTCATGGCGTGCGGCGCCCTGCGGCTCGCACGCTTCAACGTACAGGTCGAAACAGCCAGCAAGAAATATTTCGTGGGCCTGCCGATTCCGGGCGGAGCGAGCATGATAGCCACAACGGTGCTTTTCATGAGCCATTGGAATGTTGCTGTCCACGGTTCGCTCATAGGACCTGTCCTGCTCGCGATGACCTTCGCCCTGGGGTTTTTTATGGTCAGCACGATGCCTTTTAATAGTTTCAAGCAGGTCGAATTCATAAAGGCGAGGCCCTCCTTCGTCGTGTTTGGCGTAATACTTCTGGTTAGCATAGTTGCGGTGACTCCCGCGTTTATGCTCTTTTGCCTCCTGACGCTCTACACTGTTTCGGGTCCCGTAAGATGGGCCGCCTGGAAGATCCAGGGGAAAAAAATGCTTCAGGAAGACCCGGCGACCCGGCAATCAGCAGCGCCCGCACCGGAGACTGTCTTCGAGGAACAACAACCTTTGACGCAACCCGGCAAGCCGGGCGAGAACATTGAGATTTGAAGGTCGAATTCAATGCCCAAGACTATCAGTGAAAAAATTTTGGCCGATCACGCCGGAAAGCCTGAGGTTTTCCCGGNNGCGCGCTGGGGCCAAAAAGGTGTTCGACCGCGAGCGCATCAGTCTGGTGCCCGACCATTTCGTCCCCAACAAGGATATCGCTTCGGCCATCCAGGCTCGGATGATGAGCGATTTCGCAAAAGAGTTTGACCTCCCCTACTATTTCGAAGTGGGTCGCATGGGGGTCGAACACGCGCTTCTGCCCGAGCAGGGACTTGTTCTGCCCGGAGATGTCGTAATTGGGGCCGACAGCCACACCTGCACTTACGGCGCGCTTGGCGCCTTCGCAACCGGGGTGGGAAGCACCGATCTGGCGGCGGCAATGATAACGGGCCGTATCTGGTTCAAGACGCCCCATTCCATGAAGTTTATCTTCAGTGGAAAACTCCGGCCGTGGGTTGGGGGAAAAGACCTGATTCTCTATGCCATAGGGCGGATCGGCGTAGACGGCGCCAGGTACCGGGCAATGGAGTTCGCGGGCGAGGTGATCGATTCTCTTCCCATGGCGGATCGCTTTTCGATGTGCAATATGGCTGTCGAAGCGGGGGCCAAGGTCGGAATCATAACGCCCGACTCAATCACCGAAAACTATGTAAGCGCCCGTGCAAAAAGGCCTTACAAATTCTACCGAAGTGACCCAGGGGCGGCTTACGAGGCCGTATACGAATGGGACATCTCGAACCTCGAGCCGGTCGTGGCCCTGCCTCATTCGCCCCAGAACGTCAAGCAGGTGACCGAAATACCGCGAACCCCCATCGATCAGGTAGTGATAGGCTCGTGTACGAATGGCCGCCTGGAGGATTTGAGGCTGGCCGCGCGGGTAATGAAGGGCAGAAAGGTTGCACGGGGGGTCCGCTGCATTGTGATCCCTGCAACCCAGCGGGTATACATGGAAGCAATGGAGGAGGGGCTGCTCGCAATCTTTATAGAGGCCGAAGCCGCCGTAAGCACCCCGACCTGCGGTCCCTGCCTTGGCGGGCACATGGGAATTCTCGCGCCGGGCGAATCGGCTGTGGCGACCACGAACCGCAACTTCGTCGGCCGAATGGGGCATGTGGAAAGCAAGGTCTATCTCGCCAATCCTGCAGTCGCCGCCGCTTCCGCCATTCTCGGGCGTATCGCGCATCCTGAAGAGGTGTTGAGCTGATGAAAATTAAGGGAAAAACATGGAAGTTCGGAGATGACGTGGATACCGACGCCATTATACCGGCGCGCTACCTGAATACGTCCTCCCCAATAGAGCTGGCCGCCCATTGCATGGAAGACGCAGACCCGGGGTTCGCCTCAAGGGTCAAGCCGGGAGATATTATCGCGGCAGGAAAAAACTTCGGGTGCGGCTCCTCTAGGGAACACGCCCCGATAGCCATAAAAGCCGCCGGCGTCAGTTGCGTCGTCGCCCGGAGCTTTGCCCGGATCTTCTATCGCAACGCCTTCAATATGGGTCTGCCGATCCTTGAATGCCCCGATGGCGTCGAACGTATCCGGGCGGGGGACGAACTGGAAATCGACCTCGATTCCGGCATTATCGAAAATCATACCAGGAAGGAAACATACCGGGCGCAGGCCATCCCGCCTTTCATGCAAAAGCTTATCAAGGCCGGGGGTCTTATCGAATACGTGCAGGAGCAGATGTCGGGGTCCGAATAATACACGATTGACATCGAATTCTTTGCTAACTCCAAAGACTGAAACGGGAGCAGGCGCCAAATGGCGAAAAGTTACCGCATAGCGGTTATTCCAGGTGATGGCACGGGGCCGGAGGTGATACGCGAGGCCCTTAAGGCGTTGGACGCCGCATCGCAAAAAGCTGGATTTTCCACCGAGAAGGTCCACTTCGATCTTGGTGGCGAACGATACCTGCGGACCGGGGAGATCTTGCCCGAAGGGGCGATTGATGATCTGGGCAAGTTTGACGCCATCCTTCTCGGCGCCATAGGGCATCCGGATGTAAAGCCGGGGATTCTGGAAAAGGGTCTTTTGCTCCAACTGCGCTTCAAACTTGACCAGTACATTAATCTCAGGCCCGTTATACTCTACCCGGGAGTGGAAACCCCCCTCAAGGACAAGGGGCCCGATGACATAAATTTCACAGTCGTCCGGGAAAATACCGAGGGCCTTTACACGGGAGCGGGCGGATTCCTGCGCAAGGACACCCCCCACGAGGTTGCCGTTCAGGAATCGATCAACACCCGGTTTGGCGCAGAGCGTTGTATCCGGTTCGCCTTCGATTTTTGCCGCAAGCGCAATTACCGTAAAAAACTTACCCTGTGCGGTAAGACCAACGTGCTCACCTACGCATTCGATCTCTGGCAGCGCGCGTTCAATGATGTGGCCAAAGAATACCCGGACGTGCAGACCGACTACGCCCATGTTGACGCCATCTGCATGTGGATGATCAAGAACCCCGAATGGTTCGACGTAATCGTAACAGACAATATGTTCGGAGATATCATAACCGACCTCGGCGCGATGATTCAGGGCGGACTGGGAATCGCCGCAGGAGGCAACATAAACCCGAACGGGGTTTCCATGTTCGAGCCGATAGGTGGATCTGCCCCAAAATATGCCGGCCTCAACATCATCAATCCTGTTGCAGCGATCGCGGCGGCTCAGATGATGCTGGAACACCTGGGCGAGACAGGCGCCGCAGGTCTTATCGAAGACGCCATAAAAAGGGTGGTGTCTAGGGACCTCAAGAGCCTTTCAGCGGGCAGGATGGGTTATTCGACAACAGAAGTGGGCGACCTGGCGGTCAAGTATATAATTAGATAAGACAAGGCATCGTGTGATATAAATAAACTTGAGCATTTGTGCTCTATATAGATACTCCATATAAGCGAGGTCCTAGGCGTAATGGAACTGAATGGATTAAAAGTGGCGGTCGTTGGGGCGACCGGAGCAGTTGGCAATTTGATGGTCAAAGTCCTTGAGGAAAGGGCTTTTCCTGTAAGCAGGCTCACACTTCTGGCGTCGGCGCGTTCCATCGGAAAAACGCTCGGCTTCCATGGCAGTGAAATAGCGGTTGAAGAGCTTGTGGAAGATTCATTTGAGGGCATTCAGTTGGCCCTCTTTTCCGCGGGAGGCGGCATCAGCAAGAAATTTGCGCCGATTGCGGCCCGGGCCGGCGCAGTGGTCATCGACAACTCGAACGCCTGGCGCATGGACCCGAAGGTCCCTCTGGTGGTGCCCGAAGTGAACCCGGATGCCGCGTTGTCGCATTCCGGCATAATTGCCAACCCGAACTGTTCCACGATTCAGATGGTTGTAGCGCTAAAGCCCATATACGATGCGGTAGGAATCAGGCGAATCGTGGTCACCACTTTTCAGGCGGTTTCCGGCACTGGGAAAAGGGCCATTGAGGAACTGCGCGCTCAGGTTTTGGATGTCATGCAGGGGCGTGAGGCGGTTCGACAGATATATCCTCATCAGATCGCCTTCAACTGCTTTCCGCATATCGGCCCTTTTCTGGAAAACGGCTTCAGCGAAGAAGAGATGAAGATGGTGAACGAGACCAGGAAAGTGTTCGAGGACGCCAAAATCAGGATTTGTGCGACCACCGTTCGTATTCCGGTCATCTATGGCCATTCCGAGTCGATAAACATAGAAACGGAAAAACCTGTTTCTCCCGAGGAAGTGCGCCGGCTGCTCGATGCCGCCCCGGGAGTCAGAGTGATAGACGATCTTTCCAACGCAGGCTATCCCGTCCCCTTGAGCGCTGCGGGCACGGACGATACCCTTGTTGGCAGAATTCGCATAGACCCTTCGGTTGAAAACGGCCTGGCCATGTGGGTGGTTGCGGACAATATCCGCAAAGGAGCTGCTACCAACGCCGTTCAAATTGCGGAATTACTGCTTAGCCGCGGCCGGCTGTAGCTGAATATGCGAATCATTGCGGGCGCTTTTCGGGGAAGGCGGCTGCATGCCCCAAAGGGCGACATGATTCGCCCGACCGCCGACAAGGTTCGCGAAGCGGTCTTTAACATGATTGCCGGGGAAGTTCAGGGGGCGAAAGTGCTCGACCTGTTTGCCGGAACCGGGGCAATGGGCCTGGAAGCATTGAGCCGTGGGGCGCATTTTTGTTTCTTTGTGGACAACGGATCCGAAGCCGTGAGGATCATACGTGAAAATGTCCAAATGTGCGCCTCCCAGGACAGGTCGCGCATAATTCAAGCGCCGGCCGCCTCGGCAATCCGGCGTCTGGGGTCGGAAAACGAGTTGTTCGACCTTATCTTCATGGACCCTCCATACGCGAAAGGATACATCGATAAAACACTCGAAATTGTTGGCGAAGTTGCCTGCAATGATGCCCTGGTCATTGCCGAACGCCACATAAAAGATAAACCGCCTCTGGTTCCGGCCATATGGCGAAAAGACCGGGAGCGAAGATACGGTGATGCTTTGATCTCGATCTACTCGAGGTCTTAGTCAATCAGCAACTACCCCGACAGGAGGAACAATGCACAGTATTGCGGTATATCCAGGCTCCTTTGACCCTATCACCAACGGACACATCGACCTGCTGGAGCGCGCCCTCAAACTCTTTGACAATATCATCATCGCTGTTGCCGCAAACCCAGGGAAGCAGCCCCTGTTCTCTACCGAGGAGCGCCTCGAGATGCTAAAGGATTCCTTGGCCCAACATCCCTTGAAAGACAGGGTTAAGGTGGACCTTTTCCAGGGACTGCTCGTGGACTACGTGCAATCGATTCCGACCAGGGCCATAGTAAGAGGCCTTCGGGCGATCAGCGACTTCGAATACGAATTCCAGATGGCGCTTATGAACCGCAAACTAAACGCAGATATCGAAACCGCCTTCATAATGACGGGAATGCGCTGGATCTACATTAGCTCCAGGATGATCAAGGAAGTGGTGCGGTCCGGCGGAGACGTATCGGGCCTTGTCCCGGATAACGTCCAAAAGAGGCTGACGGAAAGACTGGCCGGCTTTTGCAAAAACAGCCTGTGTTAGCCCATTATCGACCTAAAACCCGGCCCATCGCCTCCCGGAGATCTTCAAGATCGTAAGGCTTTTTCAAAACGTCGCAAAAGCCGTAACTGGCGTAATCGTGCATTATCGGATCGATGGAGTGCCCGCTCGATGCGATCGCCCTGACTTCCGAATTGAGGTAAAGGAGCTTTCGGACGGCTTCTCTTCCGTCCATTCCCACCTTTACCGTCAGGTCTAGAATGACCGCATCATAATCGCGGCCTGCTTCGATCGCCTTTGAGTAAAGTTCGACTGCGCGTTCACCATCCAGGGCGGTATTCACCTCATAGCCCAGGTGCTCGAGCATCGTTTGAATCAGGTCGCGCTGCATCTCTTCGTCCTCCATCACCAGTATCCGTTTCCTGGGCGCAGGGACATTGGGTCGGCCTGCCGCAAGGGCCCTGCCATCTTGCGCCGATGCGGGAATGAGTACGGAAACGGTGGTCCCATTACCGGGAATCGACTCTACCATGATGTGGCCGTTGTGCTTCTTTATGACGGAATGGGCGATGGTCAGTCCGAACCCCATTCCTTTCCGGCTGCCGCGATATTTGGTGGAAAAATATGGATCGAATATGTTCGGCATGTTTTCTTCCGGAATCCCCATCCCTTCGTCCGAGATGACCACCTTCACGTAACGCCCCTCATTCGGATCGATCCCTTCGGCGCCGGTTTCGCTGATCTCGACATTTTCGGCGCTGATCGAGATTATGCCACCCCTGGACATGGCTTCCCCAGCGTTTTCCAGCAGGCTGGTGAAAACCTGGCGCATCTGGTTCTCATCTACTTCCACGTCCCAAAGGTCCGTGGGGGCCTTGATCTCGCTGCTTGTGATCGAACCGCTCAGCACCAGGCTGGCGACACTGGACACCAGGTCCCGCATTGAGACGTGGCGTTTGACCGGGCTGCCGCCCGAAGAAAATGTTATGAACTTCTGGGTGAGGTCTTTGGCGCGCAGGCAGGCCTTTTCGGCTTCGATAAGATGCCTCTGCGCCGGGTGGCCTTCCTCGATCTTGAGTTGCGCCATGTTGATATTGCCCATTATGACAAATAGCATGTTATTGAAATCATGAGCAATCCCGCCCGCCAGAACTCCTATCGCCTCGAGCTTCTTGGCGTTGAGCAGTTCTTCCTCAAACTTCTTTCGATCCTCGTCCGTCATTTCGTTTCGTCCGGAGTGGATATCCAGCACCATTTTGCCGCCCCCCTTCAAACGAGCGTCGGTCATTAACGCCTGCACCTCTCTCGGCATGGTTTTCAATCGGGTTGAAAAGACCCCAAACGTCAACCACAAGCGGTTTGGCGTTAAGTATCTGCTTTTATCCGTTCGATCGTTGATTCGATCAGCTCGCGGATCTCACCCAGCCGGTCCAGGGTTTGGGCTTCAAAGCGCAACACCAGAACGGGCTGCGTATTAGATGCTCGCACGAGGCCCCAGCCGTCAGGGAAAGTGATACGGACGCCGTCAATATCGATTACCTTCAGGTTTTTCTCTTTGAACTCCCGCTTCGCCCTGTCGACGACTTCGAACTTAATCTCGTCCGGACATTCGACCCGTATCTCGGGTGTCGCATGCATGGCGGGGACCCCGTCGAGAAGTTCGGGTATCCTTTGCCCACTCCTGGAAAGTATTTCGAGCAGTCTGCACGACGCGTATATCCCATCATCAAATCCGAAATACCGGTCCTTGAAGAAAATATGGCCGCTCATCTCGCCGGCGAGTTGTGCGTCCACTTCTTTCATTTTTGCCTTTATGAGTGAATGGCCGGTTTTCCACATGATGGCGAGGCCCCCATGCCGCTCGATGTCGTCATAGAGTGTCTTCGAGCACTTGACCTCGGAGATGAAAACCGACCCGGGCCGCCTGGATAAAATCTCCCTGGCGAAAATGATCATGAGCTTGTCGCCGAAGACGACCTCGCCCAGGTGATCGATCACTCCCAGCCTGTCGCCGTCACCGTCGAATGCGATACCGACGTCGAGCCTTTCCCGGAGGACCATGTTGCGCAGGTCCACCAGGTTTTCCATGACCGTAGGGTCCGGCTCATGATTCGGAAAAGTGCCGTCCATGTCGCAGTAGATCGGGTGGATTTCGCAGCCCAGCCGCTCTAAAATGGCCGTGGCGACCGGGCCGCCCGTTGCATTGCCGCCGTCGACTCCGACTCTCAGCCTGCCTTCGAGCCGGATATTTCCAGTAACGAAATCAACGTATGGGGAGATTATGTCGAAGTGATCGAGCCTTCCTTCCGCTGAGATAAACTCCCCTGACTGGGCGAGGCGGCCGAGCTTCTGAATCTCGGCGCCGGCGATGGTGTCGAATCCGTTGCATACTTTGAAACCGTTATACTCGGGAGGATTATGACTGGCGGTGATCATCATTCCGCCTTCACGGTCCAGGCGCCTTATAGCGAAGTATAAGAGCGGCGTAGGGCAGACCCCGATGTCGACTACGTCCATCCCGGACTCGATCAGCCCTCCCACGAGCAGGTCGCGATACCGGTCTGAAGTCAGACGGCAGTCTCTGCCCACCACAATCCGCCTTTTGCCCTGCTGGGCCATGTATGTTCCGAACGCCCTGCCGAGCGTCGATACATCAGCGTCCGTAATTTCGGACCCGGCAATTCCACGTATGTCGTATTCTCTAAAAATCTTTTGAAGCATGACTTCTTGCTCGATGAAAGAATTTTAGTGAAAAGCCGCTGCGGATTCGGGAGAGAGAAAACAAAAAACGAAGGTCCGGATAACTCATCCGAAAAGACCCTCGCTTGAAGAAATCAAGATGAGATTCACCCGCGCCACTTCAATGATGCGAGCCGCCTTCAACTGATTTGAGACGCTTTACGGTCAGAATAAGAGCCGCAATCACCCCAATCCCGATTACGGACAGAGCGCCATACAGGGCGGCAAAAAATACAGTGTGACTCGGATCGTACCAAGGTATATCCCATGGCAGCATGCTGCTCAAACTACGTTTAAGCCCTTCGCATAAAAACTCGCCTGCTCCTGACATTGACTCGCCTCCGCAGCTCGAATGTTCCAATGGGGCAATGGATTCCTCTGACCGAAGCGAATCTAGCACACAACTGAAACGGGGTCAATCGCAAATACTCTAACTGCAAATACGCTAACCCACGGCAATACTTCCATAATGGAAAACACTAGAACATATCCTGCAGGTTCATGGGGTCTTTGATTTCTATGGCAGGCTCGCCTTTGAGCTTCTTACCGCCCCGATCGTCCAAATATTTGGCCATCTCCAGTTCCACTTTCATTGGCGCCTCAACGCCCGCCATGGCCAGTATCTGTCTTAGAAAAGCCTCGGATTTGACCGCAAAAGCGATGGAGTCGCCAAGCACGCGCATGGCCTCGGGGGGGTTGTGGAATCCGACCGAATTCTCCGCGCCTATGAACACGCAGCGATAGAAGGCTTCTTCGTAGAAATCCTTAGCTTTGTTATAGATCTCTTCGTCGATAGGTTTGCCTTCTTCCCTTACCCTGTGGACAGCCTCGAAAAGCTTGGCCGTGGTCGCCGTGGCGTAGCCGGCCCTGAGCATGAGCGAAACGGTGCGGTCCTGAATCTCGATCACTCGTTCTTTGAGCCAGTCAGGACCTTCGGGATGACACTGCCCGCATGCGCGCAAATCGTTTTTGAGAGGGCTCATGACGCGGTGATCGGAGACTTTGTGCACTCCAACCCTGGTGTAAGGCATATGACAGTCGGCGCACGCAGCCCCCGCTTTCCAATGCACGCTGTGGTTTGAGAAAAGCTCGAATTCCGGATGCCGGATGAAAGCCAGCTTGAAACCGGTTACCGTCTGTTTCCACTCTTTATTGGAATCGTCGCTGCGAATTACCTTGATGATGTCTTCAATGGTGATGTTGCCCAACTTGCTTTTCTGCCAGGGAAAGAAAAGACCCACGGAGTTCATCTCCTTGTCTTTGGGAATGTTGTAGGTGACATGGCATTGGGCGCAAACATAGGTGCGCATTTCCTGGCGCGGCAGCTTGTCCGGATCGGCCCCGATCGCCTTGAGGGCCTCCACAAGCGTAAAACCCCTGGAAAGCCTCAGGGACATGTCCCGATTGTCGTGACAATCTATACAGGCCACGCCCAACGACCTGTTCTTCTCGGGGATCTTCAGGAGCACTTCCTTATAGGGCAGCTTGTAGTAATCGGCCCCCAACTCCTTTTGAAGTTGCGGCGCATAGGGAGTCTTGCATGACAGGCAGACTCCGCCTGCTTTGAGGCGCGCGGCATCGACCTCGAGCTGGTCGCGAATCATGTTGGCGTGTCCCCGGGGTTCGTTGTATTCCACACCGAAGCCCCAACCGCTGAACAGAAGGGCCATATACGGATATTCCGACAACTTGTCGTAGGTGGGTCTGTCAGCGTCGAATCCTCTCTTGTACTTGCTTTTGCCGGGCGGTTCGGGTTCCTCGGTCTTCTTCCACAGGTTATATTCGTCAGGGTAGGCCTTGCCCCAGACTTCGGGGTCGATCTCACCGTCGGGAATGCTTACGGTCTTGACGGCCTCGGGCTTCGATGGTTGGCAACCGCACAGCGCCAGACAGAACCCGATGAGCAGACAAAGGAAGCAAATCGCTACGGCTCCGGCCGGGCGGCCGTTTCTTTGACTTCTTGGCGACATAAGCTCTAGCCCCCTGCTGATCTTGTGGAATTTTTGGTTTTCTCTGCGTCCCCGGATCGAGGCTGGGGAAGCCTCAGCCGTAATCCCTGCACAAGCCGGGATTGTGAGGCGAACTGGCCGTTTCAACCGAGCGTTTTGCAGGCAAAAACTGCCTGGGCGGTAATCACGCTTTGTCGGCAAAGCCCGATTATGGCAAACTTACTCTCAGTTCGCAAGTATATGGAGGCGGAAATGTGTTCGGTGATAGGCAATTCGCGGCGTAGTAATTCAACAAAAGTTTCTTGAGTTTATTGAATAACCTGGCGCTCTCCGCAGTTGGTTTTTGGTGATATTGACAACGAAACGATCCCTGCCGCTGCTTGGAAGCAGTGCTGAAAACGGGATGGGGACAAGCTTGCTGTCCATGACGGAAAGGATAATGAAAGCCGGCTGCCCTTCATCATCGAATGTTACGCAATCAATCCTGCCAAGATCTTCTCCCATGAGATTGTACAAACGGTTTCCATTCATAGCCGCCACTATTCCGCCACCCCCATATTGGGCCACACTGACCGCAACCGGTTGAGCGATAAAGGTAATAGCAATCAATATAGCAAACGCCGTTATGCTTAAGTGCTTCATTTTCTCTCCTTCCGCTTCAATTACATGCGTTCTAATAAAGATGATCACTCCAATCGCGTTTTGCCATAGGTGTGAAGCAGCAGTGTAAGGCGGTTGCGCCCGCCATCCGGCGTTTTATTGCTCACCGGCCGAACGGCAGGGAGGCAAAAGATAAAGTGCAGAACTTTGGCCCTGTCTTCGGCGTTATGAAGTGGGACCGCGTTATAGGCCCACCATTAAGGTCTTCTGATTGTTTTAGATAAATAAGCTATTTGCCCCGGCATTGGGGCTGTGGAACGGATAGCGCTGCCGAGCCTTGCTTCGGTAAATGAAAAATCTGAGCGCCATCATCCTGCTAAAGGCGGGACTACTTTATACGGCTTCAACCGAAGGTCGAAGCGCCTATGGGACAGGGACCCCTTCGTGCTCCTGGTGGCAAGAACACAAATTATTTTTTGGATAATTTCCTCAATTCTAATGTGAGCCGTCTCAGGTGTTCGTACTCCTCCTTTACGAGACTTCTTATGAGTTCCTGGTCTTTTTTGGCGCCCATGGCTTCCTCGACGCCAAGAAAGAAAAGCACCGAGTCCTTTTCAAATTCCATGGCCAGCTTGAGTGCGTCCGCTGCGTCTCTGATTCGGGCGAGCTGTTCTTGGACACCGGCGCTCGATACGAAAATATGGCCGTCGGCCATCATCTTGACATACTGATCAATTTCGTCTTGCGGGTCCCACACCGTGGAGGCGGTCGATTCAGGAGGAAGCTGCGCCATGAGGGTTTCGAACTTCTTCTTATGCCCAATCTCCTGCCGCGCAAGTTCGGCAAATAGCGACCTGACTTCAGCGCTTTCTATGTTTTTCTGGCTTTCTTCATAGAACTTCCTGCCATTTTCCTCGATCTGGATAGCGACCTTGAAAACTTCTCCCGCATTGAAGCCATAACCCATCTGGGAATCCCCTTTCTCGGCCCGGTTTGACAAAAGTTCCCGATTATTTCTCTTTCTCGAAATCTTCCTTGGGCGCCCCGCAAACCGGGCAAACCCAATCATCGGGCAGGTCATTGAATTTGGTTCCCGCAGCGGCGCCATTGTCCGGATCGCCGACAGCCGGATCATAAACGTAACCGCAGACGGTACATACGTATCGATCCATTTCTCCTCCTTGTAAATGTGGTCAGTGTCATTAGCCAAACAAGCAGGGGCATAATATAAAGGGTCATTTGAAAGAATGCAATCGGAGGCGAACTCATCTTGCGGGGATTTGAATGCAATTACTTATTTTTAGGCGAGCGTTCACCGCAGTTCCTCATGTCCCGTTGGGCTGCCCGAAACCATGAAAGTCGCCTGAACTAACCGTAGTCTAGCCACTTGTGGGCGGCCTCTGCGGTGAACCGAAGCGCTTCCTCCAGATGCGTCTCAGACGCAGAGCGTTCGACACCACCGAAACGGAGCTCATGGCCATTGCAGCGGCAGCGAACATCGGATTGAGCAGAATGCCGAAAAAGGGATAGAGAGCCCCGGCTGCGATCGGGATGCCGGCCGAATTGTAGAAGAATGCCCAGAAGAGGTTCTGTTTGATGATCCGCATGGTTAGCGAAGAAAGCTCTATAGCGGAAGCAACCAGCCGGAGATCGTCCCGGATGAGAGTGATGTCGCTTGCCTCGATTGCAATGTCGGCGCCGGCCCCGATTGCTATTCCAACGTCTGCCGCCGCAAGGGCGGGAGCATCATTTATGCCGTCTCCCACCATGGCCGCGGCCCTTCCTTCCGACTGGAGCCGTCGAATTTCGCCGGCCTTGTCCCCCGGCTGGACCTCGGCGAGGACCCGCTCAATTCCGGCCTGGCGGGCGATTGCCTCCGCCGTCTGCCGCCTGTCGCCGGTTAACATCACGACCTCGAGGCCCATTTTCTTGAGCATGGATACGGCCTCCGAGGCCGAAGGCCTGATCGTATCTGCGAGCGCGATGATTCCGGCAGACTTTCCATCTTTTGCCGCAAATACACATGTTTTCCCGGATTTCTCAAGTATTGCGGCGCTTTGGTCCAGCATTTGGGTGTCTATCCCCTGGGACTCAATAAATGTGCGGCTGCCGATAATGATATTGCTCTCGCCCACCCTGGCGCGTGAGCCTGATCCTGAGACGGATTCGAAGTCGAGGGCGGCGCTTGTGCCGGTCTCCCGGCCGGTTTTCGCGCTGTGCTTCACTATCGCCTTTGCCAGGGGATGTTCGGATAATCTCTCGACGGAAGCGGCCATGCTCAGAAGATCGGTCTCCGAAAACTCCGGCGCCGGCACGATATCGGTTACTTGAGGTTCTCCACTGGTTATGGTGCCGGTTTTATCAAATACGATCGTGTCAAGGTGGTGTGCGCGCTCAAGGGCTTCGCCGCCTTTTATGAGAATTCCGTTTTCCGCCCCAAGGCCCGTGCCGACCATCACGGCAGTGGGCGTGGCCAGCCCCATTGCGCACGGGCATGAGATTATCAGCACCGACACGAAATTCAGAATGGCGCGGCTAAGGATGTGCCCCGGCACGGCGAAATACCAGATGATGAAAGTAACTGCAGCGATCGCGATAACCGCCGGGACAAAAATGGAAGCTACTTTGTCGGCGAAACGCTGTATGGGGGCTTTGGACCCCTGAGCCTCCTCGACGAGGCGGATTATCTGGGCAAGGGCCGTTTCAGCCCCGACCCTGGTGGCTTTGAAAATGAAACTCCCGCTCTGGTTGATGGTCCCGGCAAACACATCGTGGGCCGGCTTCTTGGAAACCGGCATACTCTCGCCGGTGAGCATGGATTCATTTACCGAAGACTCTCCGGACACCACTGTTCCGTCAGTCGGTATTCGGTCCCCGGGCCGAACCACAATAAGATCGCCGCCAAGCGCTTCCTCGACGGGGACGTCCATCTCCACGCCTTCCCGGATTACGCGCGCCGTTTTCGGCGTGAGCTTCATCAGCTTTTTTATCGCTTCGGAAGTCCTGCCCCTGGCCTTGAGTTCAAGGAGCCTGCCCAGCAGGACAAGCGTTACGATCATGGCCGCTCCATCAAAATATACGGGCGGCTCGTGGCCGGAAACAGAAAAGAAATGTGGGAAAATGGTCGCGAGGGCTGAATAGATGAACGAGGAAAGAGAGCCTACGGCCACCAGGGTGTTCATGTCCGCCGTTTTGTGGATGGTGGCGTTGAGAGCCCCTTTAACAAAACGGTCCCCTACCCAGAAAACGGCCGGCGCAGTTAGAACCAGAAGAATATAGAGCATTACCTGGCGGGAAACGGCGTGCAGGATCGGAAAAGAATGCTGCATCGTTCCGGCCATTATCAGGACGCTAAGCACTGCGCCGGCCGCCACTTTGCGTCTCAGCTCGGCAATTTCTCTAAGCCGCGCTGCCTCAGCCGGGTCGCCGGCCTCCTCCTGATAGACGCCGAGATACTCGTATCCGGCCTGCTCGATTGTTCCCCTTATAGCCGTCCAGTCCTCAAGCCGGGGGGAGTAGACTATAGTAGCCCTGGATGAGGCAAGATTTACCGTCGCATTTTCAACACCGGGGACTGACTGAAGGGCGTTCTCCACTCGCCGGACGCATGCCGCGCAGGTCATGCCTCCCACGAGAACCGCAGTCTTCCTGGCGCCTTTTTCCAGGCGCGCCTCCAGTTGCGCGCCGTAGCCCAGTTGTTCTATCTTGCTTTGGATTGATCCCTCGTCCAACACCGCCGGGTCATATTCGACCATTGCCTTCGATGTTGCGAAATTGACGGAAGCCTTCGCAACCCCCCGGAGGGATTTTAACCCCTCTTCAACTCGCCTCACGCACGCCGCACAACTCATCCCTTCAACATGGACAGTCTGCTTAGCCAAGCTCGTAACCGGCTTTCCTGATCTTGTCCCTCACAAGTTCGTTGTCCACGGGACGGGTCTCCTCGAAAGTAGCTTCCCCACTTTCAAGGTCCACGGCGACGTTAGTGATTCCGTCAATTTCCTCCAGGGCCTTCTTTACTGTTTTCACGCAATGCTGGCACGACATTCCTTTGACTCGTAAAGTTCTCATTCTCCAACCTCGAAAATTTATTCCTCAAAAACATTTTAAAAATCCGAACCGGGATCTTGGAATTCAGACTCCAAATCAGGTGACCAGCAAAACGATGTACACGTCGCCTCTGTGTGTGCTATTGCCGGGAAGAAGGTTCCCCATGTCTTTTAACCGTAGCCGGGTCCCCGTTTTTGCCCCGCGAGGAATTCGCACCGAAATCAATTTCCCGTTTCGATAATGGGGCAGGTTGATTTGTACGATATCGCCAAACTGCGCCTGTCCTTTTGTAATCGAAAGATTATATGTCAGGTCAAGCTCAAAGGCTTTCCCGGTCAGCCTTTCTGCCTGCCGGTGTTCCGGCTGGACGCCGAAAACTTTCTTCAGGAGGTATTCTCCAGCCTTCTTGCCTGCTCTTTCAAGCAAAGAAAATCCCGACAGAAGCAACTTGCCGGGTTTTGACGCCTCCGCTGCGGGCCAGGCCTCCGGGCGGGCCGTAGGCTGAGGCCGTACGGACGGTCTGCCGTAGCGGACCACCCGAACCTTCCCCTGACCTAAAACAAAACCCTGAAAGAAAATGTTTCTTCCGCCGAAAAAAAGATTATTGATAAACAAGGGGTCGAACCTTATCCCCATGCGCGCAAACTCTTTTTCCATTTCCTGAAAGATGTCCTGAGCATGCTCACTTTTGAAAAAGTCTCTGAATATCTCCTCCTGCGAATAACCGAACCCGCTTCTCCGGGCGCCTCCGGGCTGATATCCAACGCGGCGGTACTGGTCATACTGAACCCGCTTGTCCGGATCGGAAAGCACACCGTATGCTTCATTGATTTTCTTGAAGCGCTCCTCGGCCCCCGTATCACCGGGATTTCTGTCCGGGTGAGTCTCCAGGGCGAGTTTGCGGTATGCCTTCTTGATCTCTTCAGCCGAGGCGTCCGTTGAGACGCTCAGAGTTTCGTAGTAATCGAAATTCGACATCCGGCTCTCTATCTTTTCCCTCTCATATATTGTATCAACAGAATATAGGGCCAAAGCAGCATAATAGCAACTAAACATAAGCGGGCCCGCAGGATAGGGCCGATATTCGTTCAAAAAACCTGATGGATGGGGAGAAACTATTTCGCCGGTCCCGGCGCCGCACTGCCTGGCCTCGCGCCACTAAGTTTGCACAGCTAAAAATCCGGGTGCCTCAACAAGTAGGTTGCCAAAGCCGTTCTGCCTCTCTATAATAGCCGATACTGCCGAAGTGGTGGAACTTGGTAGACACGCCATCTTGAGGGGGTGGTGGGGAGACCCGTGCCGGTTCGAGTCCGGCCTTCGGCAAAACTACTGAAATCACTAGATGTTTTGGATGTCAGCCCCTCAAGGAAGCACTGGAAGGGCGCCGAAGATTTGGTACGTTTGCTCTCTGCTCGAGCCTTTTCCAATGTGGTGTTCGGTTCAACATCTGAAGTCTACATGCTTTTTGGTGTTCCCGCCTCATCTTCCATCTTCAAAATTCCTTGATAATCAACGGCTGGTTGACTTCACTCCGCTCCGAAGGACCTCCTCGGCGGTTACGTTGATTGCATTAGATCTTTCGGTATAGAGGCGACGATCGTGCCCGGTTTATGGAATTCCTCACGCTTGCCTCTTACTCCCAGATTGCAGCATCAAGTTCGTCTCTGGATGCCGCCACTTTTCCCGACAGCAACTTAACATTGACCCTATCGAGAAAAACATTTAGTATCAGCGAGTGTTTATCTCGTTTGATGATCCAGAATTGCTTCTCTTGAAAATTTCAAAAACACTATGATTGCGTCCGGAGACAGGATGGAAAATAGCGAAACATTTCTGCAGGAGATACAGGAGAGTTTGTCGGAAATACTCAAACCCTACCAAAGACAATTGGATCAGCGCCAAAGGATGGCTGATTTTGTGAATACATGTATCCGAAGCGCCGGCCAGGACAATTTCATTCAACTGGACGAACTCCTCAAGACCAAAATGGCGGAGACCGTCGAAAATGAGAGTGGCCTAGAGGGCTGCAAAGAATTCTTTGACCGGTTAAGGACGTATTCAGACGATAAGGTCGAGCGATATCGCATCAGATTTATCGAAGATCTCGTGGCGCGCGCTCAAGAAGTTGGTCTGCCCCTGGGGGTAGATTTTCCTCGCTTGAGGTCCTTGGTGGGTATTGAGGGTTCGGTGGATTTCGGCAAACGGACCACGACGATCAACAAGAAGGTGCTGAAATCCATCGACCCCAGGCGAATTGTTTCAGCTCTTCTGCGGGAGAAACGGGAACTTTATGATCGTCCCTTCGATCCGCAATCTTTTATCGACACTCTCCATCAGACCTATAGGAAAATTCTCGATGGAGAGGGTTTTCCGCCAGGCCGCTCCATTCCGATACAAGGCTTCTATGCCGAATACGTGATGTCTTTACAGAGCAAGGCGTTTTTCCAGGACATGGCCAAGGGAAAATTCCGGGGCTACAGCGCAGATCAGTTTGCGGTGGATATCTGGCGTTATTTCCAGGCAGGCACCGGAGGAACGTCAGAAGGGTATTCTTTGCAACTGAGACCGGGCCGGAATAATTCCCTCTGGCTCATTGACAGCGATGGCGAGAAGCGCCAGATCACTGGAATTGCTTTTCAGAAAGTCGAGCCATGATGCCGGAAGAAAAGATCGATCAGTTGAAGCCCTTTCAGGCGAGGGCAATCATAGAAAATCTCCGCAAGGGAACTGTCCCCATCGATTATGTGCCTTTCTTCACGGTGGGCCGCGAAAACTGGCTGCGGTTTATCGAGGACGATCTCGACCATTACATCGCGGAGGGCGGCGCCAAAGTCCGATTCGTCAATGGGGACTATGGAGACGGTAAGACCCATTTCATGTCAGTCATCCACCACCTCGCTTTACAGAAGGGATTTGCGGTTTCCTTTGTGGTCCTGACACGTGAAGTTCCCATGCAAAAATTCGAAGTGGTCTACCAGGAAGTTGTGAGGCAGCTCCAATTGCCGCCGGACTTTGCCGGGAACGGGAACATGAAAGTGGAACAGGCCGGAATCCGCGGTGTTGTGAGCGGCTGGTCTGAGAGTTGGGCTGCGGAACTGGATTCCGCTGAGGACATTGAAAAAAAGCTGACGGCCCTGCGCGTGGAACTGAGCGCCCTTCCAGGTATGGACGCCAATTTCGCCAATGCCTTGACGGGTCTGCTGTACAACCGATTCATGCCTCTCCAGGAAAGGGAAACGCGTGAGGGGCGCGACCACAGCCATGAAGTCCTCTGTCAGTGGTTTGAGGGAGGAAAGATTGGCAAGAAAGAATTAAAACCGTTCCAAGTCTTCGAGGTCCTCAACAAGGTCAACAACAAACGGTTTCTTGGTTCCCTTCTGGCCTTTCTGAGGCATCTGGGTTGTAAGGGACTCATCCTTCTCATGGACGAACTCGAAACAGTGGTTGCTCAATCGAGTTCAGTTCGTAATGCCGCTTACGAGAATGTAAGGCTTTTGATAGACAACACCGAGCAAGCCCGGTTTCTTCACATTTTCTTTTCCATCATCCCGGATGTGATTTCATCAGAGAAAGGATTCAAATCTTACGACGCGCTCTGGAGTCGAGTTCGCTCCATCGGAGAGAGGCAGAAACTCAATTATCGCAATGTCCTCATTGACCTGCACCGGGCGCCACTGGAGACAACTGAGCTCATCCAATTGGGGCTTGCTCTGCGGCGCATCCATGAAATCTCCTACCGCTGGGAGGCAAAGGACCTCGTCGGAGAAGAACTCATCGAGCAAGTCTGCGTAAATCAAAAGCGCATGGGATTGCTCAGCGAAGTGCGTCTTTTTATCAAACAGATCATCCGTATCTTGGATATGGCGGAGCAGGGGACACCCCCCGGAGAGGATTTCGATTTGACTGAACAGGTTCTTTCCAGTAGGCGGGAGGTGGAGCAGGAGAAGATGGAACAACTTCAGCCGAAGTGGGATTCTTGATGGAAATGCCGCTTCAATCCAGGACCTTGAGAGCGGAGGGGCCCTCCTTCCGGCAGATGCTTGAAAGAGAAGACGGTTTCAATGTCCGTCGCGCAGTGGAACGGCTCCGCGAGGGGCTCTTCGACCCGATTGGCGTTCGGTTGCTGACCGCCCATGAAGAACGGTTGAGAACGGAAATCGAACGTGGCTTTGGACAATTGGATGCGGGCGAACGTCCCCATCTTTGCGTTGCTGGGTCATACGGACAGGGAAAGACGCATAGTCTGGTTTATATTGAGGGCTTGGCCCTTAGGGAGGGATTTGCGGCCAGCCGGATCAATCTGGACCCCCGTGAAGGTCCGTTTCATAATTTCAGGGCAGTTTATCGGAAACTGCTGCACCACTTAAGGATGCCCGATTCGGATGAGTCGTTCCCGGTTCTATGGAAAAAATGGGCTCGGCGGCAGGTGAAGGAGAGGAACCATCACGGAGGAGGTATTCTCGATATTGTTCCGAGCGAGACGCCTCACCTGTTTAAAGCAGTCCTGGCGGCCATGGCCCACGCAAACCTCGCTCTTTCCGGCACTGAGAAACGGTTGAAAAAGCATGCTGCGTTCCGGCCGAGGGAATTTCCCGCGCTTCTCGCCCGCGCCCTGGAAGGTGAAGCGGTGCCAGTTCATCAGTTGAGATACGTTTTCAAGTATCGCGAAGTTTCTTTCTACCAGGATGAGCGCTTGGGCTGCCGGGGCCCCGAGCCTTTCCTCGTTATGCTCGGCGCTCTGTCGCGGCTGTTCCGGGCAATGGGATATCGCGGTTGGGTAGTACTGTTCGATGAAGGAGAGTCCATCGCTCAAGCCAATGTTTCTGCCCGCAGCAAGAGTTACATGCTCCTGCACCGCCTGTTGTTTGCGCCCGGGATGTCCGATCCGAGTTTCCTTTACCCTATTTTTGCCTTCACTGATGATTTCTTTCAGCGGGTGCGCGAAGAGGATTACGATCGGGTCCTGGTTCGCCGGGGGGTTGAGATTCCCCTTTTCGAGAGAAACTACGCTCGGGACTGGGAAAATCTGAACATCTACCAACTGCACGACCTTTCTCGGAAGGAATGGCAGGAACTGTCCGGAAGACTCCTCCGCCTGCATGCCCAGGCGTACGGATGGCATCCCCCGGAAGCCGGAGTTGTTCAAGAGATGGAGAATCGGCTGGAGAAGGCGCGGACCCAGGATACCCGTCTCAAGTTGAAAGCCCTGGTGGACTGCCTGGACCTGGCGCACCAAGAGCAGGTGCTGAATGTTATGACACAGTTAAAGTGAGGAGTAAGATCTTATGACCGGATCTGGCGATTCTCAAGCCTCCAAAACGATTCTGCAGAGCAGGAGTGACGCCAGTGCAGGATTATACGCTGTTTTGCAAAGGATTGTAGAATCCGGAGATCCTCAAGTTACTGTGACTGAGGAGAACATTGGAGATCTGATGGATCTGCATGACGAAGGCGATGGAAAGAATTTGCAAATCAAGCTTCCTTCGCTAGGTGATGGTATGAGCGTTGACGACCTGATGCGGTTAGTAGAGAACGCACACTACATTGCTGGTGAAAGTCGGAACGGTCAAAAACTTCCCGACATCGATGAAGAATTGAATCCAGTTAAAGGTGTCCCGCTGACCCCTGAGCAATTTGAAGCACTAAGAGAAATCAAGCGTATACTGCTTGAGAATTTCGACATCAGAGCTTTCGTGCTCTATGGTTCCGCTACGCGCGGTCAGGCTGATGAGGAATCGGACCTGGACTTGTTGATCGTGACATCTCAACCACTTACACGCTTTGAGCGCCATGAGATTACCAACGTGGTTTTTGACGTTAATTTACGTCATGATACTAAATTTAGTACACTGGTCGTTGATTTAAAATTATGGGAAACGGGTGTCCTTTCAGTCTTGCCTCTGCATGATGAGATCCTCCGAGATGGTATCCCGGTATGATCACAAGGGAGCAATGCAAGGATGTAGTTGAATACTGGTGGTCAAAAGCTTTGGAGAGCTTGGCCTCGGCGCTGCGTTAATTTGAAGCAGGCGATTACTCCTTCGCTATGAATCGCCTCTACTATGCTGCGTTCTATGGAACATGCGCAGCATTATTCGAGCGTCATCAGTCGTTCAAAAAGCACTCGGGAGTGCGTGCCGCCTTCCACCGCCATTTCATAAAGTCCGGTTTGCTCGACACCAAATGGGGGCGGCTCTACGATTAGCTTTTCGAGGACCGACAAGAGGGAGATTACATCGTGTTCATTTCGTTTGAGCGTGAGTATGCACGATTCCAATTAGGACAGCTCCAAGAGTTTTTGGCGGCGCTGCGCCCGTTGATCTCCTTTATCAAGGACTCAAAGTAAATGGCCTATTCACAGGCCGGCGTATTATTCGTTAAACTTGTCCCTGCAAAAATAAGATGACAGACCTCCCCCTCCCACAGGACGAACCGGCTTCCCCGCTTTTGCTGCTTCCCAATGCCTACCGCGCCTTTTTGGGAGGGTTTGAACACCTCCATCCACTTCAAAAACAGGCTATTGCGCCTATCCTTGCGGGTTGCAACCTCGTTTTGCAGGCGGCTACCGGTTCGGGGAAGACCGAAGCGGTCCTTGCCCCTTGCATCGAGCGGGTAATACGGTCGGACGGTGTGGAAGCCGTTCTTTATATAGCGCCCACACGAGCATTGGCTGTCGATCTTGAAAGACGTCTTGCACCAATATTGGTTCAGCGCCTGGGGCTTCAAATCGGTATACGCACAGGCGACCTCAAACGGGGGGGCGCCCGGCCCAACCTGATACTGACTACCCCGGAATCCCTGGATGTGCTTGTCGGGAGTTCCAATCCCGAGTTACAGCGCTTTGTGCGCCGTGTTCGAGTGGTGATAATCGATGAAGTCCATCCATTCCTATGCCAATACCGGGGTAAACAGTTACAGTATCTTTTGCAGCGCCTGGAACGCAGGACCGGCGGCCGGGTGCAAAAGATTGCCCTTTCCGCAACCATTGCCGACGTCGATGCCGTGATCGAGTTTTTCGGCTTCGGACTCGGCGCGGTTCGCCTCATAAGCTCAGTCCAACGCGAAATCGTCCCCCATTTGGTCCACATGAAGAGTGAAGAGGACATACTCGACCTTCTGGGTGATCTTCATAATGTTTGGGGGTACCAAAAAATCCTGATGTTTGCCAACAGCAGAGGGCGATGTGACCGGCTATTCGCTCTTGCCAGCCGACAGAGGCCATTTGGAGGAGTTACAGAACTTCACTATTCCAACCTCAAACCCAGAGAACGCCGGGGAGTTGAGGATCGTTTCCGTGGGCGCAATCTATCATTGTGTATTGCCACCAGCACACTGGAGCTTGGCATCGACATCGGGGATGTGGACGGCGCTATACTCTTCGAGCCTCCCGATTCGGTGGCGGCTTTCCTGCAGCGCATCGGGCGCTCCAATCGTCGTCAAAGCAGCACCCATTTCTGGGGAATTTGCCAAGGGGAGAGGGCGGGCGAGCAGCTTCTCCGGTTTCTGGGACAGTTGCAACTTGCTCGGCGAGGGATCGTCGAAAAGCCGCTGCTGAACGCTTTCCCGAGCGTGCTGGTGCAACAAATCCTGTCATGTCTCTACGAGAAGAAAAAAATCTCTCCTCGCGCCCTGCGGAACCTCTTTCCAAAGTGCGCGGAGGATTTGGACCTGATCCTGCCGTCAATGGAAAAACAGGGATGGTTGCGGCGAGATGCAGTAATTTCAAGACAATCCTCTTTTTCAAAAAGAACCGGTCCACCTCTTCAGGGGAGCGAATTGTTTCATGGAGGATGGCGCTATCGGAAATTTCTTTTAGAACGCAGGATTTGGAGCAATTTTCCGGAAACTGAAGAGTCATATGTTTTTGAAGTATCGGATGAAGCCGTTGCCGATCTTCCACGATCAATCGTTCGCCAACTGCAACGAGGCGACTGCGTCAATCTTGCGGGAAAGAGCGTTCGCATTATGCAGATCATTGATTCCGGAGAACGAAGGCGGGTAACGTCCGAGCCGACAGCGGAACCGGCTGCAAAGGATCTTCTGTGGCTTGGCGCCGGTTTCCAAGTCTCCTTCGAGGTGGCTCAATCAATCAGGTCTGCGCTGAGTTTGACCGAAGGTTTGGATGAAGTGCCGGATCAGGGGCTATTTGCACGCACCAGCAAGCTTCTCAACGAGGAAAGGCGAAAAAGCAAACAGGCGGTAACCCTCGCCAGTGGAATAGAATTGCTTCGAGAAAATGGGTCCTACCGTTATCGAACCTTTTTGGGCTCGGTGGGAAACACGATCCTCTGCCTAACCGTGGAACATGATCTTGGGTCAGTTGATGATCTGTATATCAGTTCGGATGAGATCGGGATCACCTGCTCGCACTGGATCGATTTTAGGAGTTTGTCTTTACCGGTAGACTGGAACGGATTTCAACATTGGGTTGCCGCTCACCTCAGCGACCTGCGTCTCCTATTGCCTCTCAATTTTTTTGCTGATGCTTTGCCAGAGGCTCTGCTCGTAAAAGAACTGACTGGCTTTCTGTATGACAGCAGAGTGGCGGAGCGATTCTCGCTCTATCTTTCAGCTTCATAAGAAAGCTCGACCACGTATTTTAGCTCCGATTGATGAAACCCTCACTGCTGCTGCAAGCAGATGGCCAAATCGAATAATCCCCGGCGCCCTGAATTGTCACTCAGTATTATGCTGTGACGCCCAGTATGTGCATATTCCGGGCTCATATTGAAGGCGGCTGCGTTCATAGGCCCAACTCAGAAACTCCGGTTGTTTGGCCGCAGTAGTGCAAAGGAGCCTGGGGTGCGGTATGATGCCGACACGCCCTAAATCGAGCCGGTCGGAATCCCAACAGGTTTGAACGGTGACATCGCCGGTGGTCAGGCTGTCCGTGTGATAAGCGCAGGCGGTTTCGAACAGGGTGAAATCATCGTCAGAGAGATGGAATGTTTTGCCGTTCAATATCTTGCCAAACTCTGCTCCACGCCGGCCGTGACCGGGGTCGTGGCTTTCATTGGTGCGCCGCGAATCGTGAAAAACGGCGAAGAGCGCCACCACTAGAGTTCTGGCGCCGGTGCGTGCAGCCAGCCGCAAACCGTTCTCGAGCACACGCGCCCAATGGGTGACGCCGTGGACGCCCCTCCAGGATAACTGGTACTCATTCAGGATAGTTTGAATGAGCAAGGGTGTGATATCATTCAAAATCGGGGACAAATCCTTCTTCATTTTACACCGTTCGCAGGCGCATTGATCTCTTCCGCCCCGGTGCCCGCATCAGTGCTTGATGCAGATTTTGCCAAAATGTTTGCCGCTCGCCAAAAAGTCGAGGGCAGGGTGCAATTCCTCGAAAGCAAACACTCGGCTGATCGCCGGGTGAACCTTGTGCCGGGCGATCGCCTCGGCCATTTGGGCAAAATCATCGCCGCTGCCTACAGTGATTCCCTGCAGCCTGACGTGCCGGGTCACGATTTGTCCCAGCGGCACGTTCAAAGTTGCGCCCGAAAGCACTCCTATCACGCTTATCGTCCCCCCCGGCCGAACCGCGCGAAGCGATTGCGCCATAGTGCCCTGGCCGCCCACTTCAACCACGTGGTCGACACCTTCTCCACCCGCGATTTCACGTGCGCGTTTGCCCCATTCCGGGACGGCATTATAGTTGATCGTTTCGTCGGCGCCCATCTCCCGCGCCCGAGCCAGCTTCTCATCGCTCGACGAGATGATGATCACAGTTGCGCCCAGCATCTTTGCGAACTGGAGCGCGAAGAGCGAAACACCACCTGTGCCCTGGACCAATACCTTGTCCCCCGGCTTGGATCGGCCTTCCGTAACCAGCGCCCGCCAGGCGGTCACTGCGGCCGCTGGAAGCGAAGCCGCTTCAATGTCGTCGAGATGCGCGGGGGCAAGCGCAACGCCTGCCTCGGGAAGCACCATGAACTCGGCCATCGTGCCATCGAGATCGCAACCCAGACTCAGTGAAAGTCTCTGCTGATTCGGCGCTCCGCTCACCCAACTCTGAAAGAAAAGAGGGCATACCCTGTCTCCCGGCTTTAGGCGCGTTACGCTCTCTCCTGATGAGTCAACCACACCGAGGCCGTCGCCGAGCATTATCAGCGGCAAATGTTTCATTCTCGACCCGTAGCCGCGGATAGGCACGAGAATATCCCGGTAATTCAGGGCGGATGCTTTCATCCTGATCCGCACCTGGCCCGTTCCGGGTTTTGGATCGGGCCGTGCGCCTATGCGCAGGTTGTTCATCGACCATGCATCTTCGACTTGAAAGACTCTCATTTGCGACCTCCTGCGGCCCCGCCATTCTAATAGGGCCTAATCCGCAATCGGTTGTATGCACAAATCGTTGGTAGGCCGGGCAATGTCCGGACAGATTTTTCCGGGCATGTTCCGCAAAATTGTGACTCAGCGGCCGGAGGATACCTTACCCTGTTTCCATGTATCGGGCAAGTTACACGTAAATTCGGTGAGCAGTTCAATATAGTCTTTTATGAGTCATACGAGGGTCAATATTCAAGTTTCTCGATTGATGGGAATAAGAGGAAAGAGGAGGCCCTTTCTCTCATGCCGGTATGGCCGGGACTCCGGGCTGCGCTTGTCTGGAGGGTTAGATCCAGGTCCATTCCCACACCATCCTCAGAAGCGAGCGGGTTGATGACGGGCCGGAATGAACCTGGATGACATCCCGAATCAGCAAGGGCGGCAACCCTTTGAATCACCGGGATGAGGGCAAGCTGAACTCACAGGAGGCGGGATTCTCCTCCTTGTTGAATAACCTCCAGCCCCGGATGTCCAAATCATACTTCCTGCAAAATAACCCGATTCCGGTCACATGGTTTTGACAAGTCATCGAAAGAGGCGCTCATCTGCTATGACGCCCTTTTGGACGGAATTAGCCAATTCGCGCCGGATGCCGAAGGAGATTCAGTTCACGTGTCAATCAGCGATGGCGAGACCCTCTGTAGTTTTAACCTCAATGTCTTCCTCAAACTCGAGTCCCCTCGTTTCAGGTCCGAGAATTAACACCAGGATAAAGGAAATGACCCCAACCGCGCTGAAGACATAGAACCCGGCGCCTATACTGAAATGAGCGGCGATCACCCCAACCAGGGAGGGCGCAATGATTGCCCCCGACTTCCCGAATCCCACTGCGAAACCAACTCCTGAAGCTCTTACGGAAGTTGGAAAGAGTTCCGACGTATAGCCCATGGCGGGGCCAAAAATGCCCATGACGAAAAAACCTGTCATGGGGTTCACCAGGAAGAGCATCACTGGAGAGGTTACGTAGGCGTAAGCAATGCTGGAGAACGCAATCCCGAGGAGGTAGAAGGATAATACGGGCTTTCTTCCAAATTTGTCTGATAAAAATCCTCCGCAGATCTGGCCCACCCAGGCGCCGAACACCCAAAGCGCCATGAAACCCGTCATCTTGGCTATTGTCAGTCCTCTTTGAGTCGCCAGAAAAGTGGGGGCCCACATGGCGATCCCCCAGTAGCTCATCAGGGCCGCTAGCTGAAGCACGAGAGCTGTAATAGTATTCTTGATCAGTTTTGGTTTGAAAAGTTCGAAATAGGCAATGGAGGATTTCTTCTCTTTTTTTGCTCTTTTTGCGTCTCGGTCCCTCAGCCATACGTCTGATTCCCTGAGATACTTTATCATAAAAACCATTGTAATAATGCCGGGAACGGCTCCTACAAAGAAGCACAGTCTCCAGGCCCAGTCGCCGAGAGAACTGCGAAAGTAGAGGCCGATTGTCGCCGTGACGCCTATGGAGAGGAAAAATCCGAGAGGATAACCGCTGTTCATGATGCCAATGAGCCTTCCCCTCTTTTCAGCGGCGACGCACTCAGAGAACATTGAAATCCCGACGGGCCATTGCCCCCCTGTGCCCAAACCTGTAAGCGCCCGGAAACCCGCAAGAGAGTATAGTCCCGTGGCAAGACCCGAAAGTCCGGTAAATGCCGAGTAAATCAGAGCGGTAATCCACAAAATGGGTTTTCGGCCGAAAATGTCGGCTAAGATGGCGCCGATGACACTGCCCGAAGCATTGCCGATAAGAAAAATGCTCCCGATCAATCCCAGTTGGACTGTGCTGAGGTGCCAGTCAGCCATGATCCATGGTGAAACCATTGCGAAGATCATCTGGTCCAGTCCATCGAACATCCATCCCAGAGTCGTAAGTGCAAAGACTACCCACATGTACCGTCGAGTTATGCCCTTCTGTTGCATTTGCCCGCTCCTTCTCTTGAAAACTGTGGTCAATCCGGATTCATGGTTAAGGACCTCTGAGCTTAAAGTGTTCTATTAAAAGACAACTTCCGATAGCCTTGGTTCCGATGCTCCTGGCGTCTTCTCTCGGACCTCCTTTCCGTGATAATCTTTGGCTCTTCCGGTCCTGATCAGGGATAATCCGGCGCCGGGTTCGGCCCGAGATGCATTCAAAGGGCGCCCATGCCTAAGGAGCGGCGCTTTTTCTTCGTCAGTGAGACGGCTCGGGAAATTCTGCTTCTCCTCTGACTCCCGGCAGGGATGACATCCCCTTTGCGGTCAGCAGCAGCTCTTCCTGCCCTCGGGATAAGGCGCGGCCGAGGTCCAATCCAAAGGCGACAGCCATCAGTTCGGTAAAGTAAAAGGTCGGTATGCTGATATCGTCGCTGCCCTGTGTTGTCAAGTTGAACTGTTCTTTCCCCAGATTGTAGTCGCAAAGCGGGCAGCAGGTGACTATAGCCGCAGCGCCGGATTTCCTGGCGGAACCTGTAATTTCGGCGGCGACTTGCGCCGCTATTTCCGGATGACTCACCGATTGGTAGGAGGAACAGCACTGGCTGGATGCAGGGAAATCCACTACACTCGCCCCAAGGGATTTCAACAAATCCCCGAGAATCTTCGGACGTGCCGGCGCCTCGATGGCGAGCTCCGTCGGGCGCAATAAGGTGCAGCCATAATAGGGCGCCAGCAGCAAGCCGCCAAGAGGAGAATTGACCCGCTGTCGTATCGCATCCCAGCCAATCTCGTCACGGAGAAACGTTAGAAGATGGAGGACGTCCACCTCGCCGTTGTAGTCGTCGTCATCTTCGAAATAGCCGTTGATTATGCTCTTCTTTTCGCTGTCTTTCTTCATCAAAAGGTTTGCACGGGCAAGCGAGTTGTAGCACATAGCGCAAACGGTGACAACTTTGCGGTCGCCGCCCTTCTTTATGCGAATAAGGTTTCGGACAGGGCCAAGAAGGCGCATGGCGTCATCGTCGGCCAAGGAATGAAGCACTCCGCAGCAGGTCCAGCGCTTCGGTTCAATGAGTTCTACGCCCAGGGCCAAAAGAGACGCCTCTGCGGCCTCACCCATGCTTCGGGCCGTCGTCTTGACCGTACAGCCCGGGAAATAAGAAACCTTCATAAACAGGCGCCTTTCAGAATCCTTGAGTCCGATTTCAGATCGGACCAAGGTGCTCGATCTCAAGCAGTGTGCTTTCTGAAGCACGCAATAAGAGCTATCGTGGGAAGCTCGGCCAACGTTTCCGAAGGCATCTGCGACGGCTCGACATAGTTGATATTCTTGCGCTGGGTGAGCAGACGAACGGCTTCCATCACCTTTGGAATATCCACCCCATTTGGACATCGGACCAGGCACTCGGAGCAGGCGGCGCAAATCCATGGAGCATTGCTGAGAACAACCTGTTGCCGCAGACGCAGCCGGCACATATGGATGAACTTTCGCGCAGTGATATCCATATGTGCGCCCATTGGGCAGACGGCGGAGCAGGTCCCGCACTGAATGCATTTGAAAATGTTGATGCCGCTGATCTTTCTCAGTTTTGCGGCAAATGAAGGATCAAAGTTCGTTTCAGATATCGAGATCACGATCAGGGATCCTCTCTCGGGCTGATGTCCCATCCGAACTGCAAGGGGGACTGATTCATCGTCTGGAATATTGCTTAAACATCGCCTTGCATGCGCAAGCCGTCGCTCCGCCTTCCGCCCTGCAGGTCACCTAACCAACACGGCCGGCGCCTTCCTCTCTTCCGGTCCGTCATATATGTGCTTCTTTATGTCTATGTTCCTCATGGGCCTCATTCTGGTCTTTTCTTCATGGATGTGGGACACCAGCCCCGGGACCCTCGCCAGGATGAAAAATGCATTGGCAAGCTCCGGGGGAAAGTCCATCTCGCAAAGAAGAGCCGCTATCGCCCCATCCACATTGATGGGCAGCCTCTTGCCGCTGCTGTTCTCAATTTCATCCGCCAGGGCATTGGCCATAGCCACGTATTCGCCCGCAATCCCCAGGTCCGACGCGATCTGGAAGAGCCGCAATGTTCTCGGATCGCTCGTATGGATACGATGTCCAAAACCCGGCAGCCTCTTCTTTGCCGCCTTGCTTTCCTGTATGATTATCTCAGCCAGTTCGCGCTCCGTCAGCCCGGCTTCTCTTTTTCGAGCGATCGCTCCAAGGAACAGCCTCATGGCGTCTTCGATAGCGCCTCCATGATGCTTGGATATGGCGAGTATGCCGCCTGCAAGCGCTGCGTTGAGCGGCGATCCGGTGGATGCAATGGTTCTCGCAGTGATGCAGGATGGGGCCGTCACGCCATGGTCAATCGAGGAGACCAGCATGGTGTCCAGCATCTTGGCCAGGCGCTCATCGGGGAGTTCCCCTTTGATCGTAAGAAAAACCGCCTGGGCGAAAGTGATATTCCCCATTAACTCATCAATCCTGTAGCCCCTCAGAGTAAGCTTATTGGGCTCTACCTTCGTAATCGATGTATTCCAAATCTCGTCTCTCATTCTCGCAACCTTATCCGATCTTGTTTAAAATTTCTTTGGCGACCTCAGGAATGCTGTCGAAATCATCGACGACGCGGACGCCAACCTCACGCAACCTTTTGACCTTGCCTTCGTGGGTCCCGTGTCCTCCTTCGATGATCGCGCCCGCATGAGAAAACCGGGTCCCTGACTTGGCTTTGGCGCCCCCAATGTAAGCGATGAGCGGTTTGGTGAATTCACCGCGTTCGATAAGGTCCGCCACCCTCTCTTCCTGAGAGCCGCCAATCTCTCCGAACATTACCACAGCTTTGGTCTGCTCGTCTTTCTCGAACATGCGCATTGCGTCGGGATGAGGCGTTCCGACAACGGAATCCCCACCGACATGAACTATGGTGCTCAGGCCGATTCCACTCCGGCTCAGGTAGTACGAGATAGCGGAAGTCATCCCGCCGCTCCTCGAACTCACCCCGACCGGCCCTGGTTTGAACCATTCCCTCGCTGTCTGGGCCCTGCCGCCGATCATCCCCAGCACAGCCTTGCCGGGACTTATTACCCCCAGAGTATTGGGCCCAACGAATTTAGCTCCCTTTCGTTTTGCTTTTTCGACAATCTCCAGGACGTCATACACGGGGACCCTGTCCGGGACTAGAACCAGGGTCCCGACGCCCGCGTCGAGAGCCTCCATGGCTGCATCCCTGACCAGCACGGCGGGAATGAAGATGACGCTCACATCAATTGGACCCTCACACTCAATCGCTTCATTGACCGTATCGTAGACCGGAATGCCGTGGACGGCCTGTCCCTTCTTGCCGGGCGCAACACCCGCCACGACCCTGGTGCCATAATCCTTCATGAGTTCTGCACGCACCGAGCCTTCTCTGCCGGTGATCCCCTGAATCAACACGCTCATCTTCTCATCTATCAGAATGGACATCACTCACTCCCCGCTCTTTATAGCTTCATCCAAGCCATGAATTGGAAGGTCGATGTATAGGGCGCTGTTCCCGTGAAACTCGCAGGCCAATTCACAGGCAAGGCATTCTGTACACTTTCCCTTTGACGCGTCCAAAAGAGATATCGCCAACACCGGCCTTCCCTCTTCGATTTTCAGTACCTTGGGAGTGCACGCCTCCACACACGGTTTTCCCGCGCAATCAGCGCATCTGGCGTGATCGATACGGACTTTCCCTGTGATAGTGGCAAACTCATAAGAATCACCGGGAGGCATGCTGCGGTGCGTTATCGGGTGATCCTCCGGCCGTTGATAATCCCACGAGTCCACCAATTGTCTCAAACGCTCGGCGCAGAAGACGGCGCTTGTGTCCCGGCCGTATGCTTCGACCTTGCCCGGCAAATCTTTCGTGTACGTGTGAAGGATATCCATGGCAAGCTGCTCACAGTTGCCCCCGAGACGAATCACGGCGGGCACGCTGAGGCGCATCTCCCGGAATGCTTTGACCAGTCCTCTTGCTGAATGGAACTGCTCCTGGCTCGCCACTCCCGAACCTGAGGCGAAGTAAGCGGTTATGTTCTTTTGAGAGAGTATGATTCTGGCGGCTCGATAAACTTTGGAAGCAGAGGGGTTCCCGCTGGTATCGCAGAAATTGGCGATCTTGAATCCTTTGTTGGTTATGGCGTCCATGGACATCATGGAGCCGCCGCCTCCGGCGCCGTGGAAACCGACGTACCCCTCCGCCGGCTGAAGTTGATGCTGCATTTGGAAGAAATAAAACGTTCCGCGATGATCTTTGGCCTCCACCTCATAGGCGACTCTCTCCATGGCGGTGGCAGGTCTGTCGAATTCGCGCGCAATTTCAATTCCAAGTTCCGGATGCCGGAAAACCGCGTAGTCGTCGATAACCATGTGGCAGTCGGCGGCGACAATTTGTCCTTGTTTTGTAATGACAAGCGGGTTGATTTCCGCAGATCTCGCTTCGGTGCCCCTGCAGGTCCCGTAGAAAGCTACAAGGAAGGAGGAGAGCTTCTTTTGCAGTTCTCCCCGGATATCGAGCTTTCTCAGGATATCCAGCGCATGATAGCTCTTTATGCCGGTGGAAATATCGATGGGATACTTCACCACGGAATCCGGAAAGCGCTGGGCTATCTCTTCGATGCCGGTGCCGCCCCTGGAACTGAAAATGAGTGTGGGGCGCTGAGCGGCGTCATCGATGATCACGCCGGCATAAAATTCCTTAGATATATCAAGCTTTTCCTCGACCAGGACCTCCTGGACGCTGAACCCCTTTATATTTTTGCCAAAGATTTTTTCCGCTGCTTCAGCCGCTTCCTCCGGACTGTCCGCGAAGTGCACTCCTCCGGACTCGGCTCTGCCGGTTGTCCATGTCTGCGCCTTTATGACAACCGGTCCCCCCAGTTCACCAGCAATCTTGGCAACCTCATCCTTAGAGGCGGCCCTCCGGCCCTTGGGCGTCGCAACGCCTCCTCTTCTCAGTAATTCTTTTCCCTGGTATTCAAACAGTTTGGCCATTTGGATTCCTTCCTCATCTTCCCAGTTTCTATAAGCTTTCGCTCACCCGCCTGTTCAGGCTGACTCAACTAATTTTCGATGGTCACTGTGGCCCTGCGTGGTTCAAAGCAGCAACACGGCCTGGCGCTGACAATCCGGACTCCGCTTGCCCGCAGCGGGCCTACTTTCAGAAAAGTCCCAAGAGCCGTCCTTGCGCCGCCCAGGCCAAGAGGGCCCACTCCGGTCGCATTGAGGATCTCTGTCACCTTGTCTTCCAGGGGGCTCTGAACGCTGAGGTCACCTTCCTTCATGGCCTCCAGCATCATTGCGGATGCTTCCATGTGCGTTCTCCCTATGCCTATGGCCGCAACGCAGGGAGTACACCCAAGGCTTTTCACCTCCGAGGCCATCCATGCCGCAGCCTCCCCGAGAACGACATCTATGCTTCGCTTGTGGAAAACGCGAAGTGTCTTAGCCCTTATTTCAGGCCCTCCTCCGAGCATCAGGACGGTGAGTTTGAGACTCTTTCCGGGGACTTCCTTGATAAGCAAAGGGGCGGGAAGCAGCTCCGCAGGATCATCATACGGACCCAGGGACTGTTCGACCCTCTCTATATCATCGCCTTTTATCGCCATCGGTCTGCCCGGCATAAGTCTCAGACCCCGGGCGATCCCGCGTTTGACTGCCCCGATCCATCCGCCGGGCAGCGCCGCCTCTTCGCCTACTTCGATAAAAACATGGGGAATACCGGTGTCGTCGCATAGTGGTGATATGTTAACTTCGGCAATTTTTGCATTCTCGAGGATTTGTTCGAGCACCCATCGCGCGTTCTCATTTTTTTCCAGGGAAATGGCTTTACGGTATGCCTCCATCTGGTCTGCGCGAAATGAGGTGCCTGCCTTTATGAGACAGGCGCTGACCGAAGATTCGATTTTCTCTTGATCAAACATCATTCAACTCCCGTGGTCCCTCCAGCCTGATGACGTCTGGAAGATGATCATCCCAAAATACTTTCCCCATGGGCTACGGCTACAATGGCCGGAAAACTCCTCACCTTCACCTCATAGAGAGCTTCCATGCCCTCATTAGGGAAGGCTGCAATCCGGTGGGAGACGATTTTGTCCGAGAAAAGGGCCGTTACCGGGGGCGTGATAGCGAACACAGAATGATGCAGTTTGAGTTCCTCTACAGCCCGACTACTGATGGCGCCTTTACCGATATGAAGCCTAACCCCCGCTTGTGACAGTTTCGGCATGCTCCCCTCTATCTCCACTTTGTTGCTCGTGGTGGGTCCGATCCCGGCGGGGCTGAAGGCCGTATGGAAAATGACCGCTCCTTTCAGCTCCACCCCGACGCTTGCAAGATCGTTTGTCTCTATGAGCGACACAAGCTTGGGAAGAACCGCGTCCCGTCCGCAATAGATAATCCCCTCCAGCTCAATCTGATCGCCAACTCTCATCCGATCTACGTCAGCGTCCGTTAGAGGGGTTTTCAGCCGTATCAGCATATTGCCTCCGCTTAGACAGATGCGCCCTTCTCCGCTTGAAGATCCTGGAACATCTGCGATAGGGTTGTCTGGTCCGTCCGCTTCAACTTCTCCAGCTCCTCTCGGAACTTGCCCTCGCTGATTTCGTTCAATCGGTTCGCCAGGGCAGGGGACCGGGGCAAAACGTATCTTCCATAGATGCGCCGCACCAGCATGGCGATATTGAAAGGACTCAACTCGGCAGGACATCTGGCTGCACACATCCCGCACATCAGACACTCCATGGAAAGTTCGACAGCCAACTCCAGGTCTCCGCGCATAACCGCCGCCACATAGTCCATGACCTCGAGCCCCATCGGGCATGCCTTTGAGCACGTGCCGCATTGCAGGCAGCGCATGATTTCGGGATAGAGCACAGTCACATCGGAATCTCTCGCCGAAACGCTCTTTATGCTAAAGAGGGCTCTATTGGCGGGTACATACGGCAATTGCGTCAGGTACATCTCAGGTTCCACCTGAGTCTGACAGGCAAGCCCTGTTTTGAGTTTGTAGTCTCCCTTCCTGCGATAGATGGTGACGCAGGCCCCGCATACGCCGCCTCTACATCCGCAACCTCGCTTGAGTCTGTAGCCTGCGAATTCCATGGCCTTGAGGATGGTCAGTCCCAATGGGACATCATATTTGTGTCCCATGATGTAAACCGGGATCATGGTAATGACGTCGTTCAGCATGGTTGATCCTCGTTAGCTGCTCCGAGCATGGTCAACAGTGCTCAGGGCTTTTTCAAAACGGTAGTCGGGAAGCAGCATGGGGGAGACGCTCCCTGTGGTGATGCCCGCCTCTTTCAAAAGACGCTCGTGGTCCTTGACATGTTCCAGCGTGGGGGCGCCCAATTGGACTTCTCCGAGCTTTTCCACCATGCTTATCCCAGCTCTGCGCCCGAAGACGAAGATGTCCACCAGTGAATTGGATCCCAGCCGATTGTGTCCGTGAACGCCTCCGGCCACTTCACCCGCCATATAGAGATTCGGGATGTTCGTCTCTCCGTGGGCGTTGATTCGAACACCCCCATTCTGATAATGCTGAGTGGGATAGACCAGGATAGGCTCTTTGGTGGGATCGATTCCGTATTTTTCAAATCGGCTTTGGATGCCTGCAAACCTTTGAAGGAACGTGCCTTCTCCACATAAAATATCAATCATTGGCGTGTCCAGCCACACTCCCATCATGGCCGTCGGGGTGAGCACCCCTTTCTCCCTCTCCCCGCATTCGCGGATAATAGCTGAAGAAAGTGCGTCTCGAGTTTCGAGTCTCTCCACGAACAGGTTCCCGTCGACGTTCACGACCTGGGCCCCTTGAGCCCTCAAGGCTTCGGAAATCAGCAATCCCAGCATTTGCTCAGGCCATGCGACTCCGGTCGGGTGATACTGAATGAAGCCTATGTAGATGAACTGCGCCCCTGCCCGGTAGGCCATCACAAGCCCGTCGGCGGTGGCGCCGTAATGATTGGAGGTCGGAAAACCCTGGATGTGCAGGCGGCCTATACCCCCTGTGGCGATAAGCGTTCTTTTGGCCTGAACCACTATGTACTGCTCGGTGTCAAAGTTGTACAAGACTGCGCCGGCGCACTGGCCTCGGTCATCCAGTAAAAGCTCGACAGCAGGACAGAACTCGAGAACCTGGATCTGTTGGTTTCGCACTTCGTCGCAGAGGACGCGCATGATCTCGAGGCCGGTCAGGTCCTTTATGGAATGAGATCGTCTTCTGGAGTGTCCGGCAGGCATATGGGTGAAATAGTTCCCGTCAGGCCTCCGGTCGAAGTTGACGCCCAGATTCGTAAGCCAGTCGACAATGAAGGGAGCATCGCAGACCAGGGCTTCGACGAGTTCGGGAATGTTCTTGAATCTGCCTCCGGTCATGGTGTCAATGTAATGGATGCTGGGGGAGTCCTCAGGCAGCGTCGCGGCGCCAATTCCCCCCTCAGCCATGATCGTGTTGGAATCCCCAAGCCTAAGCTTGGTGGCGAGCAGCACTTCGGCGCCATGTTCTTTTGCTGTGAGGGCGGCAGTTACCCCAGCCCCTCCGCTGCCGATAACAAGGACATCGGTTTGAAAGTCCGCTCTTTTGATATCCACCCGGTCGAAATCGAGCCTGCTGGGAGATTCCAGGAGGTGAACCAGCTCTTCAGGCGCCAGATCCCCCCGGTTTGCTCCAATCCGGATTTCCCTCTTCTTGGACAACCGGAAGTCCGGATGGTATGTTTCAAGCAATGCGTTCTTCTCATCCGGAGTCAGGCGGGGAAAGTTTATTCCAACCCGTGTGTTTCGGGTGGCTTCAACCCTTCTGATTGATTCCACCATTTCCATTGGATAGGCCATGATAACTCAGCTCCATTCCAGGATGTTATTTGCTGCTTCCGCGTATAGCAGGAAAGGGCTTCAATTCTAAGAGTGGATGCTATCCTCGCTTCCCGGGCTGCGCTTCTGCCCGACAAATCTACTTAGCTAGATATCCACTTGTCTATCGATATATACAAGCAATCCATCCTTGTCAAGCTAAAGAATTCTGCATCGCCTGATTGATCCGGCCGCTCACTCCTCCATGGTTTCATTGTCCTGGAGGATGAAGGTCATTGCGCCTTCCTCCTGCTCCATTGCCGCCTTAGCCTGAAGATAACTCCTCGCGGCTTCGATCCCGGCTTCGAGCGCCTTCTTATTCAACTCTTCAGTCCCCTGAGGCACGCGCTTCATCACCGCTGCCTCCAGGCTGCCCAGAGAGACAGCGCCGGTAAGCGCACACAGAGCCCCGATGGCCACGATATTGGCGACCATCTCCTTCCCCACTTTGTTCCGGGCGATTTCGGTAAAAGGTATCCCAATTGTCCTCGTAGTGGGAAGCTGCTTGACGAAGGTGGGATCGACAATGAGAGTCCCGCCCGCTTTGAGGTCGAGAGAGTATGCGTCGCAGGATTTTTGATTCATAGCGAGTAGAATGTCCGGTTTGATCGCCTTGGGATAGTCTATCTCCTCATCACAAATCACCACTTCAGCCTTACTTGCTCCTCCACGTGCTTCCGGTCCGTAGCTCTGAGTCTGACATACGAATTTTCCGTCATAGATCCCGGCGGCTTCCGCCAAAATAATGCCAGCTACGATCAATCCCTGGCCCCCTGAACCACTCAGACGAATCTCAAACCGCTCCGACATAACTCTTAGTCCTCTACAGTGAAAATGATTGGGGGTGTTCCACCCTGCCCGTAAGATGGCTTCCACTTGAACAGAAGCCCCAATGGGCCTTCTCGGCCGCTGGCGCGCCGGTTATCGTTCGCCTGCGGTCAGTTTTGCTCTGGCTTTTTCCCGGATTTGACCATATAGTTGCGTGTATACGGGCAACTCACGATTTACGAGAACTCCTATACTGATCTTTCCGTCCAACTCCTCCGGCGTCTTTTCGGAGCTCTGCCGGATACGAACTGAATTCTCTTTCTGCCACCGGAGCATCTCCACGGCCCCACCCATGTTATTGCGCCTGCCATACTGAGTCTGGCAATGGCTGATGACCTCTACGACAGAAAACCCCTGCTTCCCTATGGCCGTCTCGATGAGGTCATCAAGAAGGCTCGCATGGTATGTCGTTCCCCTTGAGACCATGCTGGCGCCCGCAGTCACAGCCAGTTCCGCAATAGAGAAGGCATGCTCGATGTTTCCGTAGGGCGCCGTCGTGGCCAGAGCGCCGTAGGGTGTCGTGGGTGAATACTGGCCGCCGGTCATGCCATAAATGCTGTTGTTGATGATGATGGCGGTGAGGTCCAGGTTCCTTCGCGCCGCATGGATGAAGTGGTTGCCTCCGATGGCCGTGGCGTCCCCATCCCCCATTATCACGATTACCTGCAGCTTGGGATTCGCAAGCTTGATGCCGGTGGCGAATGTAAGGGCCCGCCCATGGGTAGTGTGGACCGTGTTGAAGTCCACGTAGACGGGCAGGCGGCCGGAACACCCTATGCCCGAGACAAGGACGATCTCATCCTTGCTGTAGCGGGTTCTATCGATGGCTCTTACCAGCGACCCCAAAACGATTCCGTTGCCGCAGCCCGGACACCAGACGTGAGGGAACTGCTTGTCATGTCGCAGATACTTGTGGATCAGTTTGGTGATTTCAGACATAAAGCCCTCCTGGCAGCGCTAGCCTGGATTTCCACGGAGC
>PLSV01000047.1 GCA_003165235.1 Syntrophobacteraceae bacterium | reverse complement strand
CAGGCAGCCATAGGGGGTCCGGAAGGACAGGACGAAACTCAGCAGGAGTTGGAGCCCAATCCCGACCAGATTCAGGAAGGATAAACCAGACTGTCAAAGAGCGGCCACATACCTGTGCGCACCTGCCTTGCGTGCATGCGCAAGAAGCCAAAAGGGGAACTGGTGCGCTTGTTCCTGGACCCGGAGAGTGGGCTCGTTTTGATTGACGCCAAGGCAACGATGGAAGGACGGGGTGGATATGCCTGCCGGGAGTGCCTGCCCGATTTGCGCCTCAACAGGCGAATCCAGCGGGCGTTCCGCAACGGGGTCAAACAACTCTGTGTGGCGCAGGATATTGACATCAAAGAAATAAATCTAAATCCATGACCGATCTATATCGTCTGGAAGGTGAAATGAATACTGAAGAAAGTGTCTCCAAGGGGGAAGGTTTCATGACGAAACTTAGGGTGCATGAACTCGCAAAAGAGTTGAACATGGAAAACAAAGACCTGATTGACCGGATCGAAAAACTGGGCTTTCAGGTCAAAAATCACATGAGCACGCTGACCGACAGCGCCGTGCTCAAGATAAGGCAGCAATTCTCTGAAGTGAGACCCGTAGCCGAAAAGGTGGAAGAGAAGCGCATCGGACGGGAAGTAATTCGAAGGCGCAAAAGAATCGATCTGCAGCCGGAGCCTGAAGCACCCCAGGCGTTGGCCGCTGAAGAGGCGCCCGCTCAAACTGTAGCTGAAGCCCTCGAACAACCGCCGATCGAGGTCCCGGTTGAGACCCCGCCCGGTTTTCCCGCCCAGCCTTCGGAAGCCCCCGCCGAAATGGATCTGCGAGAGACTGCTCCACCGGAGCCCCAAACAGTCCCGGAGAAGGTAAAACCGGTTCCGCACCCCGAACGGAAACGCGAAGCCGCAAGGATAATCAAGCCTGCGCCTCTAAGGGAGGAACCCAAAGCCCCTGCGCCCACACCAGCAGAAGAGGTGGAGCGCGCCGCAGTGGCTGAGCCGGCTCAACCTGTGGTTAGACCTGTCGTCCCGCCCCCGATTCAGCCCGTTGCCCTAGAGCAAAAGGGTCTGACGCCCAAAGCGGTCGGCCTGCCAAAGGCCGTTGAGATTGCCGAAGATGAGGAAGAAGACGACAGGGGGAGAAAAAGAGGCAAGAAAAGACGACGCAAAAAAGCCAGAAAAGAGGAACCTGCAAGGATCATTAAGCTTCCCGAAATCATGGCCGAGGAAGCCGAAGAGGAGCCGGACCTCAGCGAACTGGCCGCTCGCTTTATGGCCAGAGGGACCGAAATAATCGATCCCGCTCTAAGAGAGCAGAAGCGCCGCAAACCCGAAGAGGTGGAAAAGGCCAAAACGGGCCGCCGCAAGGAAGTCTTCCAGAAAGAAGACCTCTATACGAAAAAAGAGCTTGCCGCTCACGACGGCCGGGGCCGGGCCAGAGCGGGCGGGCGGGTATTCAAAGAGGCGCCTAAACCCGAGCCTGTTATCCAGAAGGTCGGCAAGAAGCGAATAAAAATAGATGAGGCCATTACGGTGGCAAGTCTTGCCAAGCAGATGGGCATGAAAGCCAGCGAGGTTATCAAGAAATTGCTGCTCCTGGGGCTTCAGGCCAACATAAACCAAGCTCTCGACTTCGATACGGCGGCCCTGGTGGCCTCCGACTTCGAATATGAAATCGAAAAGACGGCTTTTGAGGAAGATGACGTTCTCCATATGAAAGAGGACCTGGCTGAAGAACTGGTCGCGCGGCCCCCGGTCGTCACTGTCATGGGGCATGTCGACCACGGCAAGACATCACTGCTCGATGCAATTAGAGACACCAAAGTGATCGAAGGGGAGGCTGGAGGCATTACCCAGCACATAGGGGCTTACCACGTAAGGCTGGATAAGGGTGATATCGTATTTCTGGATACTCCGGGCCATGAGGCTTTTACATCGATGCGCGCAAGGGGCGCCAAGGTCACTGATACAGTCATCCTGGTGGTGGCGGCCGATGACGGCGTTATGCAGCAGACGATCGAAGCCATAAATCACGCCAAAGCCGCCGAGGTGCCGATTATTGTGGCCATAAACAAAATCGACAAGTCCAACGCCAACGTCGAAAGAGTCAAGCGTGAACTCTCCGAGCAGGGACTGGTTCCAGAAGGATGGGGTGGAAACACCACGATGGTTGAAATATCGGCCAAAAAGCGGATCGGAATCGAGGACCTGCTCGAGATGGTGCTGCTTCAGGCCGAGCTGCTTGAACTCAAGGCCAACCCGAAAAAGATGGCCCGGGGCAGAGTCATTGAGGCCAAGCTGGACAAGGGCCGGGGGCCGGTTGCCACAGTCCTGGTTCAGGAAGGGACCCTCAGGGCCGGTGACATTTACGTCTGCGGAATTTATTCCGGACGGGTCCGCAATATGTTCGATGGACGCGGGCAGAAAATAGATGCGGCCCAGCCTTCCATTCCGGTTGAAGTTGTCGGTTTTTCCGGGGTGCCAAACGCGGGTGACGATTTTATTGTCCTGGCCGATGAAAAGCAGGCCAGGGCCGTGGCCGAGCACAGGCTTCTCAAGCTCAGGGAAAGGGAGCTTTCCCGATCGAGCAAGATTACTCTGGAGAACCTGTTCAATCAGATTCAGGAAGGCGAGGTCAAGGAACTTAAACTTATAGTCAAAACCGACGTGCATGGTTCTCTGGAGGCGATCGTCGATTCGCTGGTTAAGCTTTCGACTTCCGAGGTCAAGGTGAACATCATTCACAGCGGCACCGGCGCGGTAACCGAAACCGACGTTATGCTCGCTTCGGCCTCCAATGCTATCGTGATCGGCTTCAATGTGCGCTCGGATACGAAGGTCCAGGAACTGGCCGAGCAGGAAACGGTGGACATTCGTTACTATGATGTCATTTATCAGCTTCTCGATGACATCAGGAGCGCCATAGTCGGCATGCTCAAGCCAATCTACAAAGAGAACGTGATTGGCAGGGCGGAAGTGAGGCAAACTTTTCATGTTCCAAAATTGGGGATGATTGCAGGCTGTTCCGTGCTCGACGGCCGTGTGGAAAGAAACGCCAGGGCAAGAGTTCTTCGCGACAACGTCATCGTCTATGACGGAAAGATCGGTTCCCTCAGACGGTTCAAGGATGACGTCAAGGAAGTCAAGGCCGGATTCGAATGCGGTATAGGGATCGAGAACTTCAACGATGTCAAGGAAAGAGATATCCTTGAGGCCTATGAGATTCAGGAAATAAAACAGGTCTTTGAACCCGAGCCGGAGCGCAGGGCTGGTTCGTGAGGCGATCATGACCGTGGGTGTGGCTCTTGTGAGCTTCAGACTTTATGAAATCCGCTCTCTCAAAGATAAGCGGAAGATAGTGAAAAGCTTGGTGGAAAAAAGCCGCAGCCGTTTCAACGTTACGGTTGCCGAAGTTGCCGACCAGGATGTTCACCAGAAGGCCTCCATCGGCATCGCCGTAATCGGCAACGATGGGCGCGTGTTGAATTCGCTTCTGGACCGGATAATCGATTTCATGGAGTCGCTAAGCCTGGCCGAACTGGTCAGCCGCGAAATAGAGTTGATAACAATTTAAGTTGAGTGCCGGACGCGGGACAAAAGCAAGTTGAAGGATTATGGAATATAAACGTTCCGATAGAGTGGCTGACCTTCTTCAGCAGGAAATCGCAGAACTTGTTTTCCGGCGCCTGAAAGACCCTCGCACAGTCAATATAACCATAAGCGGGGTTGAGGTTTCGGGCGATCTCAGGCATGCGAGGGTTTTCTTTTGCATTATGGGAGGGAGCACGGACGAGGATGCGAAAAGGAACGCAGGATCGGGGCTGGAGAAAGCAAAGGGTTTTATCCGCTTTGAACTTGGTCGGAGGTTGAGCCTTAGATATATTCCCCAGCTTGAGTTCGAGTACGATACTTCTTTCGAATACGGCGACAAGATAGAAAGACTGCTGAAAGAGCTGCACAAGGATGAGTGAGCAAAAGGCCTGTAAAATTAGGGAACTGATTTCGGCCATTCGAAAAAACGAACGATTTATGGTCGCCACCCACGTTAATCCCGACGGAGATGCAATCGGAGCCGTTCTGGGAATGAAGCTCATTCTTGAACGCCTCGGAAAGAAAGTCGATATATATGCCCAGGACCGGTTTCCTCCGGAATTTGAGTTTCTGCCCCAAGCACGGACAATCCACAACAAACCACTTGAATCGGCCGAATATGAGGTGGCGATTCTTGTTGACTGCGGTGATTTCGAAAGAGTGGGCAAGGAGCTTTCGGAGTTCATCAGCAGGGTGGCGCCTTTCGTCATCAATATTGATCATCATGTCCCCAGCAAGCCGTTCGGAGACATTGACTGGGTGGAGACTTCAGCGAGCAGCACCTGCGAGATGTTATATGATCTTTGCATGAGTCTGTCGCTAGCGCCTGACGCGGCCTTGTCATCGGTTCTCTATACGGGGATTCTAACCGACACGGGTTCATTCAGGTTTTCGAATACGAACAGGCGCGTGTTAGAGATAGTTTCAGTTCTGGTGGGAATGGGCGCCGATCCCGCCCATATAGCTACCCACGTCTATGATTCAGCCACCCCCGAGAAGCTGAGGTTGCTTGCGCAGGTGCTGGGGACCGTGGAGTTTCATGCCGGCTCGAGGATAGTGACCGCTGAGCTGAACCGCTCCATGTTTTCAGACTCCGCATCTTCCTACATGGATAGCGAAGGGTTCATAAATCACCTGCGCTCAGTGAAATCGGTCGATATTGCAATCCTGTTCCGGGAAATCAATAACGGATTGGTTCACATCAGCATGCGGTCCAAGGGAGACATCAATGTAGCCAAACTGGCGCAGCGGCATGGAGGCGGCGGACACAGGGCGGCGGCTGCGTGCAGGATCCCCGGAAGCCTGCATTTGGTCAGGTCTATGTTTATCGGCGAGGTGGTAAGGTACATAAACTGAGTTTGGAAAATGGGAATCACCCTTCAATAGGAAGCATTGGTTTTGGACCAGGATACGGTTGGAGTGGAGCACACGGGCGGCGTACTCATTTTGGACAAGCCCGAGGGATTAACCTCAGCCAGGGCGGCCGCCAAGGTAAAGAAGCTGCTCGCACCCCGCAAGATCGGCCATACGGGGACCCTCGACCCTTTTGCGACAGGCGTGCTCGTACTGTGTCTCAACGAGGCGACCCGAGCGGCCGACCAGATCACCAGGCTGAACAAGGTTTACAAATCGACTCTGCGTTTTGGGATTGAAACGGATACCCTGGACAGGACCGGAAAGGTGATCAGGCAAAGCGCCCTCACCTTTTCCGAAAAAGATTTGATCGAGGTTCTCCAAACTTTTTCAGGCGCCTGCGTACAAACAGTTCCCAGGTTTTCGGCCGTAAGAGTCGATGGACATCGGCTCTATGAACTCAGCCGCAAGGGGATCGAAGTGGAGCGGCCCGAGCGCACGATATACATCCACTCGATTGTGCTGCAATCTTTCCAGTGGCCCGAGGCGGTGATCGAGGTCTGTTGCTCGAAGGGCACATACATCAGGCAACTTGCCTCGGATATAGGACAAAAATTGGGAAGCGGAGCGCACCTGTCGGCCCTTAGACGCACGAGCGTCGGGCCGTTTACCCTTGATCGCGCGATCAGAATGGATGGAGAGACTTCCTCTGTATCTGCGGCGGCGGGGATTATCGGTCTCAATGAAGCTCTTTCCCATCTGCCAACGGCTTTGATGGGAAATGGAAAGTTTCTGGGCCGGTTGAGAAACGGACAACTCGATCCGGAATGGGAAGAAGAACAAAAAGAGTGCTTTTGCGCCTATTCTGACGCTGTACGAATCGTGACGGGCGCAAACCAACTGGCTGCTTTGTGGTGGCCCAATTCCGCGCCGAGCGGATCGCGTCGCCTGCGCGTATTTCCGTTTTGAAGTTGTGCCCGGATCGGCAAATTTGGAAACTGATGTCAGCCAATTCCATAAAGGCGATGGTGAAATGGAGACTCTGCGCGCCAAGATTGGAAAATAGGAAGGGTCGGATGGCTGACTCTTATAACGCTGCAACTGCAATACGGGACCTGATATAGACTTACCATCTTTTGAGGTCCGGTCTGGAAAACGGTGCGGGTGAGCGATATCCGCATAAAGACTATCCTGGTTAACATCAAGGAGGAAAATTGCCGTGGTAATGACCCCAGAGAAGAAGAAGGAAGTTATTGATGATTTCAGAGTGCACCCGGCCGATACGGGATCTCCCGAGGTACAGATCGCTCTTCTCAGTGAAAGAATCACGTATTTGACCGAGCACTTCAAAAGCCATAAAAAAGATCACCATTCGCGCAGAGGGCTCTTGAAACTTGTCGGGCAGCGTAGACAGCTCCTTAACTATTTGAAGCGGAAAAACATCGAGCGCTACAATACCGTAATCGAACGGCTTGGATTGCGCCGGTAAGTTCCGGGCGCCACAGCGCAGGCGCCCGCTTCTCAATGCATCGCGGCGCAAATATATTTTTGAGAGAAGGAAAATAGATGAAACATACAATACAAGTTGAGGTTGGCGGACGGTCCCTGAGCTTTGAAACTGGAGAAGTGGCCAGACAGGCCGGCGGCTCCGTTCTGATGAGATACGGCGATACGGTGGTGATCGTCACCGCTACAAAAGAGAACCGGGTGAGGGAAGGAATCGATTTTTTACCGCTCTCAGTAGACTACCACGAGATGAGTTATGCGGCCGGTCGCATTCCGGGAGGTTTTTTCCGGCGGGAAATCGGTCGGCCGAGTGAAAAGGAGACTTTGACCTCCCGTTTGATCGACCGCCCCATTCGCCCGCTTTTCCCAAAAAAATGGCCGTTTGAAACCCAGGTAATCGCCACAGTCATGTCCGTGGACATGGAAAATGAACCGGACGTGGTGGCCCTTACCGGCGCCTCGGCCGCTTTGCACGTGTCGTCGATCCCTTTTGGCGGTCCTGTCGCCGCGGTGCGTGTGGGCAGGGTAAATGGCGAATTCATAATAAATCCTTCCACCAGCCAGCTTGCTCAAAGCGATATGAACATCATTGTGGCCGCGACCCGCGAGGCGGTCGTAATGGTTGAAGGCGGCGCCGGATTCGTGCCCGAAGAAGACATTGCCGATGCAATCATGTTCGCTCACCAGGCCATAGTGCCTGTTGTCAACGCTCAGGACGAATTGCAAAAGCTTGTAGCGGGCGCAAAGCAGGCGCCCCCCGAGGTGGTGACTGACCCGGCCCTCATCGACAGGATTTCGGATTCGGCCCTGGCTCGGATGCGTGAAGTAATGAGCATCGCGGAAAAGCTGTCCAGGCGGGACAGCAGAAAAGAGCTCAAAACGCGGGTCATGGAGCAACTCGCTGCCGATTATGCAGGCAGGGAGAAAGAAATCGAGGCGGCCCTTGACGACCTTGAAAAAAAGGTAGTTCGCGCCAAGATGGTCGAGCAGCGTTGCAGGATCGACGGACGCGCATTCGACCAGGTCCGCCCCATTTCGATCGAGGTGGGAAAACTGCCGCGCACCCACGGCTCAGCGCTTTTTACACGGGGCGAAACACAGGTGATCGCAGTTGTTACTCTTGGCTCCTCTTCGGACGAGCAGAAAATCGAAACACTTGCGGGCGAGACTTTCAAGCCTTTTATGCTCCATTACAATTTCCCGCCGTTCTCGGTCGGTGAAGTAAGGCCGCTCAGAGGCCCGGGACGCCGGGAGATCGGTCATGGAGCGCTCGCGGAGCGCGCCATAAAGCCGTCTTTGCCTAAAAACGGCGAATTTCCTTACACTATCCGTGTAGTATCTGAGGTCCTGGAATCAAACGGATCGAGCTCGATGGCCACGGTCTGCGGCGCCTCTCTGGCCTTGATGGACGCAGGCGTGCCGGTCACGGACCCAGTGGCGGGCATAGCCATGGGGATGGTCAAAGAAGGCGATGAGTTCATAATTCTTTCGGACATCCTGGGAGACGAGGACCATCTCGGGGACATGGATTTCAAAGTGACAGGAAGCGACAGGGGCATCACCGCCTTCCAGATGGACGTAAAGATATCCGGAGTCAACCGGGAAATATTGAAAAAAGCTCTCGATCAGGCGAAGGCCGGGCGGTTGCATATCCTTGAAAAAATGAAGGAAGCAATCGTGGCGCCCAGGTCTGAACTTTCACCTTATGCCCCAAGAGTTGTGACAATTCAGATCAATCCTGATAAAATCCGAGAGGTTATCGGCCCGGGAGGCAAGGTGATCCGCGCCATCGTCGCTGAAACGGGCGCCAAAATCGACATTGACGACAGCGGTCGAGTCGTTGTAATGAGCCCTGATGCAGAAGCATGTGACAAAGCAATCGCGAGGATCAGGAATATTACCGCTGAGCCGGAAATCGGTCAGCTCTATATGGCGAGAGTAGTTCGAGTGACGGACTTCGGCGCGTTTGCCGAAATACTGCCCAATACAGAGGGCCTCATCCATATCTCACAGCTCGAAAACAGGCGGGTTCGCAAGGTCACCGACGTTGTGAACGAAGGCGACGAAGTTTTGGTAAAAGTAATTGATATTGACCAGGACGGTAGGATTCGACTCAGCCGAAAAGCCGCCCTGCCGCCGGAAGAGAAAGAATCAAGATGATTTCGTGAGCTGTTTCGGGATATTGTTGTGGTGAGGCCGGATCTCCTCTCATCCATTAATCGTCATTCACAATCAAAAGCAGAGGCGGTTTGAGACCTGCAATTGCGCGCAAGGGGGGAATTTGTACCAGAAAACGGTTCTCCGCAATGGGATAAGAGTAGTAACGGAAAAAATTCCATTCGCCCATTCGGTTTCCACCGGAATCTGGGTAAACGCCGGCTCGCGCGATGAAGATCCTCTTGAGCGGGGGATCACTCATTTCATCGAACATATGCTTTTTAAAGGCACAAAGCGCCGAAGCGCTCTGGACATCGCCAAGGAATTCGATTCCGTCGGCGGTTTCGCCAATGCCTTCACCTCCAAGGAGCATGTCTGTTTTCACGCCAAAGTCCTTGCCGCCCATCTCTCACTGCTGACCGATCTTCTTTCGGACCTTTTTCTCCAATCGGTCTTTGACCCCACAGAGATCGAGCGGGAGCAAAGCGTCATCGTCCAGGAAATCCGGATGGTCGAAGACACGCCCGATGAATTTATCCATGTGCTTTTCCAGGAAGATTTCTGGAAGCAAAACCCGCTGGGGCTGCCTATCTATGGGACGGTTGAAACCGTTGAAAAGATGGGGCGCATGGAGATGCTCGACTTTATCACCAATCGTTTCAACCCTGGAAGAATATTAGTATCAGCGGCCGGAAACCTCGATCATCAGAATTTTGTCGACCTGATCGCTCCATCGATGGAAACGCTCAACCACTCGATCCAGCTACCTGAGCGCCTTGCTCCGGATTATCACTTCTTCTCCAAGGTGGTGAAAAAAGACCTCGAGCAGGTCCACCTGGTTATAGGCATGCGGGGGACCTCTCAGACTGATGAAACACGGTTCGCCTCACATTTGCTCAACGTGATACTGGGAAGCAGCATGAGCAGCCGTCTTTTTCAGGAAATCAGGGAAAAACGCGGCCTGGCCTATTCCGTCTATTCTTTCTGTCACAGCCATGAAGATTCCGGAATGCTCGGCATCTACGCAGGCATTTCTCCGGAGAACATAGAGCAAGTTTTGCAGCTCATTAACGAGCAACTCTCCACCCTTGCCCAAAAACCCATTTCAGAGGCGGAACTCAATTCCGCCAAAGAATACATCAAGGGCAACATGTACATTAACGCCGAGAACAACGATTATCGCATGAACAGGCTCGCCAAGAATGAGTTTCTGTTCGGTCGCCACATTCCTTTCGAAGAAGTCGAAAAAAAAATAAACATGGTTAGCCCCGAAGATATACAAGAGTGGTTCTGCGGCATTTACAGCCCGGATAAAATGGCGGCAATGCTCTATGGTCCTGTAGAAATGGAATCGGAAGCGCCGGAAAACATTCTAAGGCAAGGATAGGACCTGATGTCTCTGTTTTTCCAGGTGCTCGCAAGCGGCTCCCGCGGCAATGCAATCCTGGTATGCAGCGCAAGGACGCGGGTTCTTGTGGATGCAGGAACCACCTGCAAAGATCTGGTGGGCCGTCTCGGAAGGACACCCGTTGAGGCAAAGAGCCTGCATGCGGTGCTCATAACCCATGAACACACTGATCATGTCAGCGCAGCAGGAACATTGAGCAGAAAGTTCAACCTGCCGGTCTACATGACAAGGGGGACCCTGGAAAACCTGCCCTCGAATATTGGCCAGTGCGCTTCGGTTACTATCTTTGCGACCGGAAAATCCTTTGAAATCGGCGATCTTCTAATTCACCCGTTCGCTACCTCACATGACGCTGTTGAACCAGCCGGGTTCATTATCGAAAAGGATGGACTGCGCCTTGGGATATGTACGGACCTCGGAATCGCCACCAACCTGGTCAAAGTGAGACTGAAGGGTTGTCACGGCCTGGTCCTGGAGGCCAACCACGATGTGGACAGGCTTCTGGGTGGCCCATATCCCTGGTTTCTCAAGCAACGAATAAGGAGCGCCCACGGCCACCTGTCAAACGAAGAAGCCTGCAGCGTGCTCGAAGCCGTGCATCATGACGGGCTCCGCTGCGTAATCTTTGCCCACCTGAGTGAAACTAACAATCACCCCGACCTTGTGCTCGAAAGCTCTCAGAAGCTCCGCCGGTCTCCGCGTTGGGAATGCGTCCGTTTCGAACTGGGGAAACAGGATGATATAGCCGCCGCCATTGAATTGGCATAGTTGATGGTAGGTCGAATGGAGTGAAAAGCGGATTTTGTAAGAGGCTCGCAAAAAATAAAAGAGCCGGTGAAAATCCCGGCCCTCATGCTGGCTGCTTCAATCGACGCCCGCTCGCTGGGGTCGATCCTGTCCACCCTTCCGGGCGGGTTGCGTGAGGAATTTAGTTAAACAAGTTTCTTTACGTTAACCGCCTGCGGTCCCTTTGGTCCACGTTCAACGTCGAAACTTACGCGATCTCCCTCACTCAAAGAGCGAAATCCTTCAGACGCAATGGCGCTGTAGTGGACGAAAACGTCTCCCTGATCCTTGGTTTCAATGAAGCCATAGCCCTTTTTGTCGTTGAACCATTTCACGCGGCCTTCCGACATCTCTCTAATTCCTTTCCTTCTGCGGTGCTGTTTCCATTGCTTGCAGTTTCGCTACTTCGAGCAACCCTCGCAAAACTCCGCCTCTTGCCGAGCCGACCCAGGCCGTTTCCCGCAAGGACCGACCGAACCAGCCACTCCCCTAAGTATAGACTCGTACAGTAGGAATTGAAGATTGTCAAGCGTTTAATGGCTCCAACGGCTGCTTCAGATTAAAACTAATGTCCATGTGCATATTCCTACCGAATCAGCGTCATTTGTGCATAGTGCAAACTGCTTTGGAAATGAAGTAATGAATTAGGAAAGTGGAGATCGGCTATCGAAAGGCTTACTTGAGCAAGTCTTCAAGGGCCTGCTGCAGGGTGGGAAATCTGAAGGAGAAGCCGGTTTCCATCAATTTTTTCGGAATAACCCTTTGGCCCTTAAGCACGACGTTTGCGAATTCGCCAAGCAAGGTGCGCAGCAGGAAGGCGGGCGCAGCGGGAAGCAGAACCGGCCGGCTCAGAGTTCTTGCCAGGATATTGGCGAACTCGGCATTCCTGACAGGATTTGGGGCCACAGAGTTTACCGGACCCGAAATCGCCCTGTCGCTCAATATAAGTGAAAAAATGTTAAAAAGATCTTCCTGGTGAATCCATGACATCCACTGCCTGCCGCTGCCTATCGAGCCTCCAAGCATGAAGCGGAAGGCGGGCAGCATTTTGGCGAGAGCGCCCCCTCCCCTGCCCAGAACTATTCCGAACCGGCACAGAGCGACTCGATTCCCAGGCCGGGCCGCTTTTTTGGCCTCATCTTCCCATTGCACACAAATCTGAGACATGAATTCGTCGCCATGGGGAGCGTCTTCGTCCAAAATCTCGTCGTCCATGCGGCTTCCGTAATAGCCGACCGCCGAAGCGTTAATCAAAATCTTTTCTTTGCCTGAAGCGATAAGTGCATCGACGAGATTACGAGTGGTCAGAATCCGGCTGTCGAGAATGGACTTTCGAGCCGAATCGGTCCAGACAGTAAAGATTGAGCTTCCGGCAAGATTAATGGCCGCATCGCTTTCCGCGGCCTTTTGCTGCCATTCCCCAGGTTTTTTTGGATCACCTTCTATGATGGCGGCCCATGGAACAGATTCCTTCGCCCTCACCTGGGAACGGGTGAGCATGAAAACTTCATGGCCTGACTCCGAAAGTCTCCTGGTCACGTATCTTCCGACAAAGCCGGTTCCGCCGGTAACGAATATTTTCATTCGGTTTCCCTCGAGGTCAAGCTTTCGGGCTGAATAGTTCTACGGAGACTACTTTTGCTCACCGGGCTTGTTTTTGTCCATGGAGCCAAAGACGAACCTTGAGATAAGACCTTCGATATCGAGCGGAGGCTGAGTCTCCCGTATAATGCCGCCGTTTTGAATGTAAGTGTCCGAGGCGCCGGGAGTGATCGCGACGTACTTATCCCCGATTATCCCCATGGTTTTTATGCTGGCGATTGAGTCTTCCTCGAGTTTCACGCTCTTGTTTATGCTCAAGGTCACTTCGGCGCGTCCCTCCTTGAGTTGGACTCTCTTGACCTCGCCAATACTGACGCCTGCCATCGTTATCTGAGCCTTGGTTTTCCATCCGGAGACCGTGGGAAAATCGGCGATCACCTCATAGCGGTTTTTGCCGATGTTGAAGTTGCCCAGACTAAAGGAAAGGTACCCCATACAGAACACACCGATTATGAGAAAAAGACCAACGCCGAACTCCAACCGTTTTCGTTCCGGTCCCATTTTCAAATTTCCTTTTTCCCCGTTTATCACAGCATGATTGAGGTAATTACATAATCACTGATAAGCACGGCGATCGATGAAATCACTACGGCGTCGGTGGTCGCCCGACCCACCTGCTCCGGCCCGAAGCTGCCCTCGTCCACTCCAGCATAGAAGCCC
>PLSV01000199.1:3210-5214 GCA_003165235.1 Syntrophobacteraceae bacterium | reverse complement strand
TGCAGCCTTATTCAACCTCTCCAGGCGGGAAAGGTCGTCAGGTTGTTCGAGAAGTTGTTCGGCCAGATCCTCAATGTTGGCTGCCAATAACAAGCCCAGGGCAGTCGCATCCAGAGTCGCGCCGGCCAGACGAGCTTCTTCCAGAAGCGGTCTTACGACTTCGGGGTCAAGCCCCTCCCCTTGAAGCACCCCGCGAAGCTTGGCATTCAAGCGCAAGTCCGCGGCGACCGACAGGACTTTGGGCCGTGGCGTGCCGGACCCGGTCAGAAAGCGAATCAGGGGAGCATGGTGCTTATAAATCGAGCTATATGCAGCTTCAGCCTCTCTCAGAGTCGGCTCCATGATAATGTTCAGCACTTTCCGCCGCTCATCGGCAAAAAGCGAGGTCAGAGAGTACGTGGACGTCCCGAAGTATTTACCCAGCAGAAGTATGGTCTTGGGGAAGTCAGCTCCGGCGAAAGCTGCTGAAATCTCTTTGGCCAGCGCTTCATATTTTTGGGCGCCCTGATATTCACCGGTACCGCAGGCGATGCTATGATCACCAAGATGCAGAACGCCAAAGCACAAGCTGGAGGATACGTGCGTAACCTCGGAGGTGACCGTGGCCCGCCCGATTACCAGCCTTGTGCCTCCTACCTGAAAGCTGCGGTAGTCCTCCCGGGTGGCGGAATACGCATAGATCGAGCTGCGTTCACCTATATCCTGGAACATCGAGCTTAATGCATAGTGGGCGCCCACATCTTTCATATCGAGCATTGCAGGCCTGACGAATTTCTCATAAATGGTGCGGCCGTCACTGTGGTCGGGTATGTTGCTCCTGGCAAGTTCAAGACGTTCGAGAAAGCCGGGTTCGAAGGCCTCGCTAAAAAGCTGATCGGCCAACTGAAGAACTCTGCCAGCATATTGTATTACCTGAACCGTCTCAATCCCGGAGAGCTCGTCAAAAAACCAACCACAACTTGTGTACATGAGCATGGCGTTGCGTTGGAGTTCCATGAGCTCCAGGACCGTGATCTCCTCCTCGGAGTTTAGTGGGCGAGTCGCGTGACGGCTCAGAAAGGCTTTGATGCGGTCAGGTGATCGATCCACGATGATATCGATGTAGTCGTCTCGAGCCACCCAGGGGTCGGTCAGAAACTGTCCGGCCGTTTGTTCAAAAGCGGGATTCACAGCATCTCGGAGCCAGTCCAGGGCCGCACGCAGGGGGGCGCGCCAGGATTGGTTCCAACCTGGGTTGCCTCCACTGTTACATCCGCAATCCGACCGCCAACGTTCTATGCCGTGAGCGCAACTCCACGAGCTGTTCTCAAAGATTTCCACTTCGTGCGCCGGTGGGTGTTCGTCCATGTACCGGCCATAATTCGTCAACTGTGCAAGCCCGTTGGATTGGATGTAATCGAGCGCGTGAGCGAGGGCCATGTCGCCCCCGCGATGGTGATGCCCATAGCTTTCGCCATCCGTTGCGATGTGGACGAGGCGAGGGGCCGAACGGTCGTCGGGGAACGCTGCCAGCAGCCTTTTTGCGAAAGTCTCTCCGTTGTCGAGCAATCCTTCAAATGCCAGAGCCTGTGAAATGGGACCGTCGTAAAAGAACAGATTCATGACACGGCCTGACGGCAGCGACACCCGATAGGCCATGCCGGGGTCGATTCTGCCCCCACTCACGTCTTGCCATTCATTACCATTAATGGGCCGAACCTGCCGTGCCTGACTGGGGGAAAGTATGGCAAAGCCAATGTCGTGTTGTGCCATGATGTCCAGGCTCTCAAGATCCACAGCCGTCTCCGGGAGCCACAACCCTTCGGGTTTTCGTCCAAAGCGATATTCAAAATCTTTTATTCCCCAGATAATCTGGGTGTTCTTGTCGCGGCTGTTGGCAAGCGGCAGGATCATGTGATTGTAGGCTTGTGCCAAAGCATTTCCATGCCCTGAGAATTTCTCCAGGCTCCGCCGGTCAGCCTCTAGAATTGCCTGGTACGCTTCGGTGGCATACTTCTGCATCCA
>PLSV01000199.1:622-3163 GCA_003165235.1 Syntrophobacteraceae bacterium | reverse complement strand
TGGGAGGTTGATAAAAATGCCCATGAATACAAATGAATCGGTCCATCATTTAGACTCCTCTTTGCAATATCACACCGTATTCACCCAGCAGCGAAGCACCTCCGCCACACTCCACGCCTGCGCCACGCAACCACGCGGCGTGTATGGTGCTTCGGCATCGAAGATCTCGCTGATCGAACCGATGCAGGCGTTGTCCAGGTTTACCACGAGGCCTGCCAGGAATCGCCGGAAGGTTCTCCTCCGCTCCGAACAACCTGTCACCGACCAAGCCGCGAAGTTTTCGAATTTATGGCGCCGGCCACCCCATGATCGGCACCGTGCTGATGCTGTTCTTCGGGCTACCCTCGATAACCCGATCGCTATACGCCACGTAAACCAACACATTGCGCTCGCGGTCGAAGAACCGGACTACCTGAAGCTTCTTGAACACGAGGCTGCGGCGCTCGTCGAAAACGCGCTCGCCGTCCTTGAGTTCGCCGACGATCTTGATCGGGCCGACCTGACGACAGGCGATGCTGGCATCACTCGTGTCCTCCGCCACGCCCAATTCGCCCTTCATCCCTCCCGTTTGCGCACGGGAGATGTGACAGGCGACGCCCTGGACTTTGGGATCGTCGAAGCCGTCAATCACGATCTTGTCGTTGGGCCCGAGCAAGCGAAAATGCGTGCTGACCGAGCCGGTCGTACCGCGTTCGGGGCGGCTGAAGACCCACCATCCGAAGAGCACAATGACCAGGAGAATCCCGCCGCCGAGAATAATGCCGATCCGTTTCATGATGGTTTGCCTTCCTGGAGTGAATTTGCACCACACCTTGGAGCCATTGAGGGGATGAGATGACGGTTAGTGATCACACGTTATTCCATAAATACGACATTGGAGATCACGACCACAGTGTCACCCTTCCAGTCGATGTGTACACAGGCAAAGATAGGGGTTCATGACCGATTTGTTAAGTAACGCAAGTCAAGAATCGCCTCTGCCATATCGTTCAAAGACCTTTTGAGAGGGAGCCACCTCCTCCGGTGGCGACAAGTTTTGGAGGCAACCGTGGGTGAAAAGAGGCAGCCAATGACAGTTGAGCCTCTGATCCCTATATTCTCATGAAATGAGAGCTGGTAATCCGGCAGAAAAGCAACATCATGCAAAAGACTTTCAAATACGAAGATATCGAACAGATACTGGCTGAGGCCGATGAACTCCTCGACAGGGTCTCGATCATCATTTCTGCAACTCCCCACCGGCCCACAGTGCGCCGGGAAATGTGGATAGAGTTGGGTCTATTGAGAGGACGGAGAGTCGGTCCAGCCATGTGAGGCGCTCTGTCTTTTCAACGCTGTAAGTTTATTGTGATCCGGGAGAAGCTCGGATCGACATCCAATCTTCCTAAAACTTTCCAACAAAGAAAGGAAATAGTCATGAAAACAATGCTGTTCATACTCATGTTGGCTGTTCTGATCGTGCCGTGCGGTTTGTTTGCCCAGCAGGAACAGAACAAAACTCCGGCCTCTGCCGCTCAAGGGGGGACGAAGGTTGAGAGCGCTCCTGAACATTCGATGCCAGGCTGCCAAATGAAAGAACACGACGAAATGATGTCAAGGATGAAGGAAATGGATGCCCGGCTTGACGCAAAAGTAGCCGCCATGGATTCAGCAAAGGGTGATCAAAAAGTGGAAGCCATGGCAGCCGTCATAAAGGAAATGGTCTCCCAGAGAAAGGAGATGCAAGAGCACATGATGAAGATGCATGACATGAAGAAGGGACACATGATGGAACATATGAAAGGTGGGATGGAAGGTGAAGCAGGCACGAAAAAGGGCATGTAGCTGGAAAGGTTGAGACCTTTTGCCAGGCGGGACTTTCTTTCAATGACTGCTGAGCGCCACAACAGACCGCAGCACAATCTCTATGCCAAACAAGCTGGAAACGCCGGAGACTGCACACCCAGCGGACATTCCCGCCTGCCTTGGCGGCGGTTGGGGCGGTTCTTTGCGACCACGATGTTAGCGAGTTTCGTTTTGAACGAAATCTGGGAAATGGCGCAGATGTCCGCCTACGTCGAAATCGCGGGACATTCTTGGACGAGCACTCTCGGTCTTTGCACGCGAGCGACGGTGGGTGATGTGGAAATCATCTTGGGCATTTACCTGGCGGGCGCGTTGGCCGCTGGCGATCTGGCATGGGGCTTGCGCGGCCGCTGGAACATTTACGCTACGGCGGCTGTAATGGGGCTCGCTTATGCGGCGCTGGTGGAACATGCGGCGCTGACCGCCGGGCGCTGGTCGTACTCGGAGCGCATGCCCGTGGTGTCCATGCTTGGCGCGGGCCTGTGGCCGCTACTCCAAATGACCCTGCTGCCTCCGCTCACGTTTTTGTTTGCGCGGTGGTGGGCCGGTCGCAGCGCAACGGAAGGGGCTCTATGATGAACCAGACAGGTGGATGGATGGGTGGATCGATGGGTGGATGGGCAGGCGGAGGAATGTGGATCTGGACGGTGATCGGCGTACTGGTGGTGGTCCTGCTGGTCGTCGTGATTAGCAAGC
>PLSV01000199.1:0-597 GCA_003165235.1 Syntrophobacteraceae bacterium | reverse complement strand
GCCAATCACTTTGGCGTCATGCAGGTGCACAATCTCAAAGAGACCATGGCGAAGAAAGGAGTGGAGTTCGGCCGCGAATGCCTGATTTTTGAAGTGTGTCAGCCGCAACAGGCCAAGAAAGTTCTCGACCAAAACATGAGCGTTTCCACCGCACTGCCATGCCGTATCACTATTTATGAGGAGGGCGGCAAGACAATTCTGGCCACTTTGAAGCCAACCACTCTTCTGGCGATGTTCAACGCGCCGCAACTTGAAGGGGTGGCGCGGGAAGTGGAGGACACGATTGTTAAAATCATGAAGGAGGCGGTATCAGGCTGATTGATACGGTTTTTGAAGGCCTCAATGTTTACCTTCCTTGTCATCATCGCGCGCGGCTGCCTGGATTTGAGTTGTGACACCGCTGAACAACCCAAAAGGAAACAATATGGCCATCGATCCCATTTGCGGCATGACGGTAAACGAAGCGTCAGAGCTACGTGCCGAGCGTGACGGACAGACCTTCTACTTTTGCAGCGACCATTGTCGGCAGAAGTTCCTGTCAACGCCCGCCACCGCGAAGCACGAAGATAAGTCGCATGGCAAAGCCATCTACACGTG
>PLSV01000182.1 GCA_003165235.1 Syntrophobacteraceae bacterium | reverse complement strand
TTGAAGTATTTCCGGGCGATGAAATAGACGAGCGCCCAGTAAATGAGGTACGCCTCTATGATAGCGCAGAGGCCGCGGAACATTACCGCTGAGGCGAGTCCGAGCTTCTCGGCGGCGGTGACGCCGAGGAAACCTCCGAGAATCACGATAGCGGTCTTAATGTACAGCTCGGGACGGACGGCCTCCTTGATCGCCGATGCAAATGACGGGAAGAAGTTGCCCAATATCAGGCCGACGACAAGGGCAACGATGAAGCCTGCCTCCGGAGTAAGCCTAAGAGACCAGTTGACGCCAAACTTCTGTAAGTCGGGCGGGGTGGTTACGGCTATATTCGCCCAGCTTCCGATAATCCAACATATGTAGCTGATCCAGAAAACGACGGTAAAACCGATGATGAAGTTTTTGATGTCTGCTCTAAGCGCTATGGCGCCGACAGTCATAATGATGGTGAGAAAGATGTAAGTGAGGATTAGCGCGCCCAGCCCGGTAAGCCATTCTTTATATGCCGCGGACACAGGACCCAGCGCCTTTCCGAGGCTGGTCCAGATTCCCGTGGTGACGCTCCAGCCCAAGATGTCCCATCCGACAAACACCCCGAGGCTCAGAACAAAGATGACCAGGCCAATCCACACAGACAACCAATCTTCGCTGATACCCTTTTTCTGTGTCGCCATGCTCATTCCCTCTTGTTCGAGTTTGTCGCAAAAAAGATTTCTCTCAGTCGGATCGATCTGCCCGAAACTTTCAGAAACTCCCCGTTCGTTTTCGCCCTCCTTGGGACCTTTCTGGCGCTTTCGCCACTTCCTTCCGGCGTCCTGATAGAAGCGCTCGATAACCCAGCGGATATGCGCAAGTTCAACCAACTCATTTAGGCCGAGTCCGTCCGGCTTCCCAAATAGTCCATCATATCGATTGATTTAATGAACATAATGATCTGCATACTCTTCTCTCGAAGGGCTGTCAAGAAATTTATGGATTTTGCAGTGGGAAAAAAATGAGCACCCGGATGGACGGGCGCTGCGAGGGTTGAGGCATCATCGGTGTGCGACAGGTTGGGTTGAGTTCGCTTTAGACCGGGTGAAATGGAAACGGGGCAAGCGGTGTCCGCAAACCCCGTCTCCATTATACAGGGATGCCCTGCGGCGCCGGAAAAAAGTCAGAAACCGCTTCGGATGAAAGGTCTCCTGCGGAAACGTCTGGCTTCCATTGGCGCGACTCAGGCATTAATGCCATCGAACAAAACGCTTGATAGATAGCGCTCACCCGCATCGGGCAGGATAACGACAACTGTTTTGTGTATATTTTCCGGTCGAGATGCAAGCCGAACGGCAGCCGCCATAGCTGCGCCGCTCGAAATCCCGCACGTGATTCCCTCTTCCTTGTGCAGACGCCTCGCCATTTCCACGGACTCATCGTTTGATACCGTGGCTATCTCGTCCACTAAGTTCAGGTCCAAAACGTCGGGTTTGAATCCGGCTCCAATGCCCTGGATTTTGTGCGGCCCGGGTTTGGGCGTTTCGCCATTGCGGATAGCGGTCAGCACCGGTGAGTGAATCGGCTCAACCGCAACCGACCAGATGGCTTTCCCTTTTGTGCCCTTGATAAACTGGTTTACACCGGTAATGGTGCCGCCCGTTCCTATCCCCGAGACCAGGATATCGATGCCGCCGTCGGTATCGTCCCAAATCTCGGGGCCGGTGGTCTTGAAATGTATCTCCGGATTGGCCGGATTTTTGAATTGCTGAGGTATATAATATTTTTGAGGGTCGCCCGCCACTATCTCTTCTGCTTTGGCTATGGCGCCGGGCATGCCCTTTGCGCCTTCGGTCAAAATCAATTCCGCCCCATATGCTTTTAGCATACGCCGGCGTTCAAGGGACATCGTTTCAGGCATGGTTAGAATCAGTGGATATTGCCTGGCTGCGCAGACAAACGCCAGGGCGATTCCCGTATTGCCGCTGGTCGGCTCGATCACAGTTACATCCTTTTGGCCTAGTTTCAGCTTTCCCTGCGCCTCGGCAGCCCAGATCATGGACGCCCCGATCCGGCACTTCACCGAATAGGAGGGGTTGCGCCCTTCAATCTTTGCCAGCACGGTCCCCGGCAACCCTGCCGTGATTCGATTGATGCGGACCAGTGGCGAGTTACCGATACTCAGGCTGTTATCCTCAAATACCTTTCCCATGTCGATTCTCCTTTTTTGTATACATGTTACAGGGTTTACTCAGTTGCACAATGAAATCCCGGCGGAAATCGCCCAATGTCAACTATTTCAATCAACTTAGAGAACATTTAACATCAGGAAATTGAGGCTGTCAAGTATTTTCTAATGGGGAGCAATGCTGCTCCTGTCACTATAGTGATGGGACAAGCCGATTGCAAACAGGCGTGACGATCGCTGAAAGGACTGCCTCCGTCCGTTGCCGGTCTGAAAGACGACAGGGGCGGGAGGGAATTACACCAAGTTAGTCTCAGTGGTTTGGACCCAGGTCCTCGATTAAGTCACTTGCATCTTCCAACCCAACCGAGAGCCGAATCAGATTATCTGTGATCCCCAGCCTTTCCCGATCCAAAGGCGGGATTGCAGCATGAGACATCTTTACCGGATAAGAGAGAATCGATTCCACCCCACCCAAACTTACCGCTACGGACCAGACCTTCACTTCTTTCATGATCTGCCTCGCCCGTTCGACTGTAAGAGTCTTAAAGGAGAGCACCGCTCCAAAACCGGTAGCCTGCGACTTGATGATTTCGTGCCCTGGATGATCGGACAAGCCGGGATAATACACATCGCTTACCCAGGATTGTTTCTTCAACCATTGGGCGATTTCCGTCGCAGACTGCTGCTGCAGCTCCATCCGCGCTTTCAGGGTTTTAATGCCTCTCAACAACAACCAACAGTCCTGCGGCCCCAAAATCGCCCCGAAACCGTTTTGGACAAAATATATTCGAGACGCCAAGCTGTCGGATTTGGTAATTACCGCCCCTCCGATCACGTCACTGTGGCCGCCGAGAAATTTGGTGGCGCTATGGATTACGATATCCACCCCGAGGTCGAGCGGCCTCTGAAAATAGGGGGACATGAAAGTATTATCGATCATGGTTATCAGCCCATGTTTCCTGGCTATCCCGGTTGCTTCTTTGATGTCGGTGATTTTGAGCAATGGGTTGGAGGGGCTTTCCAGGAATAACAAACGGCTATTGGGCCTGATGGCTGCCTCGATGTTTTCCAGCCTGGTCATATCAACGAATGTTGTCGTTATTCCGAACTTACTGAAAAAACGGGTCAAAATCCGATAGGACCCACCGTAGATATCTGCCGTAGCCACCACATGGTCTCCCTGCTCCAAAATCGCCAGGCTCGAAGAAGTGGCCGCCATTCCCGAGGAGAAGGCGTAAGCGTGCGTGCCGTTTTCCAATGCCGCCAATGTTTTTTCCAGGGCTTCCCTGGTAGGATTACCGGAACGCGAGTATTCATACTTGCCGGGATGGTCGACATCGTGTTGGTGGTAGGTCGATGCCTGGTAAATAGGGATACTCAAAGCTCCGGTATAAGGGTCAAGTTCATTTTCGTTGTGCAGTATACGGGTCCCGTACTTCATGGTCCAAACTCCTATGTCGCCATTGCCTGCTCTAGATCCTCAATCAAATCGTCTACATGTTCAATTCCCACCGAAAGCCGCAACAGGTCATCGGTGACCCCGATTTTTTCCCTGATTTCCACAGGAATATCACCGTGGGTTTGCCTGACCGGATAGGTAATCAAAGTTTCGACCCCGCCCAGACTTTCAGCAAATATGATCAGCTTGCTCCGGTTAATAATTCTCTCAGCCCATCCGGAATCCGGAACCCTGAACGAGAGCATTGCTCCAAAACCTGCGCTTTGCTTTTCATGGACGCGATGGCCGCGATGTGCGGGAAGTCCGGGATAATGAACTTCTTTGACTTTGCTGTTTTTGGTCAGCCATTCGGCGATTTTTTGAGCGTTTTCCTGCTGCTTCTCTATCCTCAGCGCAAGAGTTTTTAATCCGCGCAGCACCAGCCAGCTATCCTGCGGACCTAATATGCCCCCGGTCGAATTCTGTATGAACCCGATCTTATCGCTCAGTTCCGGGGAGCGGGTGACCACGGTGCCGGCGAGCACGTCGTTATGTCCCCCCAGGTACTTGGTGCCGCTGTGCACTACGATGTCGACCCCGAACTCCAACGGCCGCTGAAGGTAAGGCGTCATGAAGGTATTGTCCACTATGGCCAACAGCCGCTCTGAGTCCGCCAATGCCATTATGGCAGCCAGATCGGTGATTTTCATCAAAGGGTTGGATGGAGTTTCAATGAAGTGCGCCTTGGTCTTTCCCGGAATTATAGCCCTTTTAACAAGCTCCGCATTCGAAGTATCGGAATAGGTGACTGTGAGTCCGAGCTGTTTGAAGTTTTTCTCGAAAATACGATAGGTGCCGCCATACAAGTCGTCTGAAACGATCAGATGGTCTCCGGATGAGAATAACATCAACACCGCTGTAATCGCCGCCATGCCGGATGCAAAGGCAAACCCCCGGTCCCCTTTTTCCAATTCCGCCATTGCCTTTCCCAGAGCCTGGCGAGTCGGGTTGATCGTCCTGGAGTAATCATAGCCGGTGGATACGCCCACAGCAGGGTGCCGGAAGGTGGCCGTCTGGTAAATCGGAGTGCTGATCGCCCCCGTTATTTGATCGGTACATAGTCCGGCATGGGCCAAAATCGTCTCAATCTTCATGAGGTCAATCTCCCAAAAGACAACGAAGTATCCCCTATTCGCCCGTTTTTGCGGACCGAACTGTTCAAGTCCTATGGCCACACTATTATACACGGTTTTTTTAAAATGCCTCCAAGCTTGGCGCCTGCGATCGAGTGTTTCTGCGCGGGCAAGCCGGGCATGGTCNNTCGATGCCGGGGCAGGTCATTTCCTCGCGTTTTTGGGTTTTTCGAAGGGGTACGAAGACAATTCAAAATGAAGCCAGCATCGCCGATGTATCTTCAGGGGCCGTTTACAGATTTCTTCCTTTCTCTAGGAGCTTTTTATAATAGAAACCCGTGGTATACAGGGCGGCGGCCGGGTTGTGGCCGAGCACACGATCTTTTGTGATCAGCGTTGTTACAGGCGCCTTTGAATGGCGTATGAAAAGCGAATCATGACCGACGCACAGACCCACCACTACGTTCAGGTCTGTTTTTTGGCGATTAAGGAGCTTCGCCTGGAGTATCGGATTACAAATGGCCTCGTACGAGCCTTTCTGCACTTTCAGCTCCTCGCGAATGCCAATTTCGGTTTTGTCCACCGAACCCACTTTACAGATCACCGTATATGCTTCCAGATCGTTTGCCCTGAGTACTTTTACAAAAACCTTGGATTCTTCCATCAGTCCTATGCATGTTGCCACGCCGATCTTTGCGGCCCCGATGCGGCGCGCAAAGGCTATGATTTCCTCAACGCGGGTCAGCTTGCCGTAATAGGTCCCCTCCACCTCGGCGGCGCTGCGCGCCATACGGGCATCGATGTTGTCGCCCCGATAAATCTCAGTGCATGACTCGATGAGCGATGCATCTGTCGTCTCGGTCAGGCAAAAGCCTGGAAATTGAGAACTCCGCCTGTAGCAGTTAAGAACAGAGCAGTCCACGCAGGTCAAACCGCCACTGGTATTCTTCGACATTTTGCAGATCCTTTCAAAAAGCGAGGTTACCGATGAATGTTCGTTCAAACCCCGGCTCATTAGCCAGTTCGATCACATTTACCCGCTCGACTATTCGGAGCGCGTCCCGCCGCAGGGACTGATCCAGAAGAAGTGCGCGCGCCCCCGTTTTCGAAGTATTGCCCACGAGATCGATCTTTGCTTCCAGTTCACCGGGCAGGATTCCAATACGGACGAGATTTTTCGTTCTTAAATGGAACCCGAAAGCGCCTGCGATAAGGACTTTGTCCACGTCCGAATATTTGAGGCCGTTTCCGGCAAGGAGTATATCGATCCCCGAGCGCAACGCCCTTTTTGCAAGCTGCACCTGCCGAATGTCCTGCTGCGTCAGGTAAACTTCATCCGAGATACGGAAAATCGACTTCCCATTCTCGAGGCTCATCCGCTCCCGGAGGGAGTCCGGGATGCGCCCGTTTTTCGAAAAGCGCCCATTTCTGTCCAGAACGCCATGTGATACAAGTTCGCCCACAATATCGACCAATCCGCTCCCGCAGATTCCGGCCGGTTTCGCCTCGCCGATGGTGCCGACCGAGAGGCGTCCGTCATCGCCGATGCTGAATTTTTCCACCGCCCCATCAGCGGCCCTCATGCCGCAGGCGATGTTCATTCCTTCGAAAGCTGGCCCTGCGGCAGTTGAAGTGGCTGCCAGCCGGCCATTTATCGACAGGACCATCTCTCCGTTGGTGCCTATGTCTATGAAGAGGACGACGCCAGGCTCGCGGTGGAGGCCGGTGGCAATGATTCCGGCCGTAATATCGGCCCCGACGAAGCCGGAGATGATCGGAGGGAAATAGACCCGGGCGGCGCCCGGCAAATTGAATCCAACATCACGCGCCGGGATGCACTCCCCTCCCTTTAGCGCCGGGGTGTAGGGATATTTCCCGAGCGAGCGGGGATTCACCCCCACGGCCAAATGCAGCATACAGGTATTGCCGCTCAGCACCAGTTCGTAAATATGGGCAGTTTCTATTCTCCCGCGCCGGGCCAGCATGAAGAGCATTCTTTCGAGTTCCCGGACGATGGCGTCATGGAGCTTCATAAGACCTTCGGGATCGCCTGCGCACCTGATCCTGGAAAGGACATCATGTCCGAACACGACCTGTGGATTGAGCGATGAGGCCGCTCCGAGTTCCTTTCCCGTATTGAGATCGATCAGAGCGGCAACCAGGGTGGTGGTCCCGATATCGATCGCGGCCCCATAGCACCGGCCTGTGCTATCCCCCGGTTCTTCGACTCTGGGCAGACCATCGAAGCGAACCTGAGTGATATTTTCGTCCTCCAGGAATATCTTGCAGATGGGAGAGTCGAGAATCGTATCGGCCTGTTTGCCCGAACTCAGAATATTGGTGGAGGCAGGCCCTTCGCCCGTGAATTCCGCTTCCAGGTCCCCTTTGACGAAAGCATGGCAGGCGAGCACGACCCCCTCCCTCCGCTCGTCTTCGGACAACGGACCGTCGGCGGTTACAAAGAGGTTGTCAAGGTGCTCTACACCCACCTTCATCTTGCATTTGCCACACTGGCCGGCGCCGCCGCAGGGCGACTCGACCTGGATTCCGGCGGCGCGGGCGGCATCAATCAGGGCTGTCCCTTCAGCGACAAGCGCCGACAGTCCCTGCAAAGGAAATCGCACTGTCAGCATGCCTGTCCTTTTCTTACCGTATTGGTCAGCGCCAGGATATTTTCAATCGGGGTCGAAGTGCTCAAGCCGCATGCCGGCGCCACGATGTCGATGCCGTCCCGGAGCAGCCTTTCCGCGAGGCGCTCTATTTTTTCAGCGGGACCGGACTCGAGGACGTAAGTGCTCACGTTTCCCATGGTGGTGAGGTGCGGATATTCTTCTTTGAGAGCCCGGAGGTTGACCATCGCGTCGGTGCTCAACGCGCTCGCGCGCAAACGGGCCATGAGGTGGCGCACCTTGTTTATTTTGCCACAGATATGAACGATTACGGGTGTTCCCAGCCGCTGAATATGATCGGTCAGATCGTTTATGTACGGAAGCGCGAATTCCTCGAAAATTCGCGGACCAAGGATTTCTCCGGTTGCCGTCGGGTCGCCGATTCCGATCACTGTTGCTCCGCTTGCGGCCAGTTTCTCGCAGTATGCTTTCAGAAAGCCGGTGATATACTCGAGCAGGCGGTGGGATTCGCGCCCCTTCTTGCGAAGTTCTTTTAGAAATGTCATCGGATCGACCACGGACGCGGCGGTGCTGATCGGGCCGGTAACGGCGGCGACAATCGGCAGATGAGGATATTCCGCTGAAAGCGCCCGCGCCGCTCCCGCCACAACTTTGGTCCTGGAGTTGTCGAGCATGGAATCGATATCCCGAAATTCCACCTCTGAGACCGAGGCAAACGCTTCTGAGGCAATTTTGGGTTCACAGGCGAAATTTCCCGGATCGATTCGGCTTCCGAGAGCTTCCGCCTCTACAGTCATACAAAAAGGTATGCCGATGTTTTCAAATCCGGTCGATCTGTGCACAGCCAAAGCCAGTAGAGCCATTCGTAATGCATCGAAATGAGCTTCCGGAAGGGTTTGCCCGGTCTCTTTCATTATGTCGACAACCGCCGCATTCATCATTCCGCCGATGCAGATTACCGGCGGCCTGTCCACGGCCTCTTTTCTCAATACACGCAGGAGGCGATCCCTGGGAATAAGCTCATTCATGGCGCATTTCCATCTACCGGACCTGAAAGGTTGACCGGGTAGCCGATCTCGCGGACGGCGTTCATCATGGCGTCTATATTGGCAAAGGGGGTTTCCGTCGGCAGACTGCATCCCGAGGCTACGATATAGCCTCGCGGACTGTTGTGAGCCTGCGACACGCACTCGCGCACCGCGCTGCGCACCTCGTCGCAAGAGCCCTGAAGCATGACGGCGGCGGGAGGCACATTGCCCATCAGCCGCACACGGTTTCCCACTTTCGCCTTCGCCTCGGAGAGGCTCGCTTCGTTATCGATTGACAGACAGTCGGCGCCCGTATCGGCCATAAGTTCCCAGACAGGATGCGTCTTCCCGCAGATGTGCAGGGTTATCGGTTTCCCATGACTATGGATAGAGTCGATAAGCCTCTTGAGGTATGGGAGGCTGAATTCCCTGAACTGCCTCGGGCTGATCAGGGTGGAGGAAGACATGGGATCGGTAAGACTCGGGGCGCACCCTATCCTGAGCATGGCTTCGGCATAACGCAGGCTTGTTTCAAGGGAAACTTCGCAGAGGCGGTGCACGGCCTGAGGCTTTTTGAGCGTGAGCCTGACAAGGTTTTCGGTTCCGATCAAAAAGGATGCGTTAGTGAACGGAGCGGTAAGAGCACCTGTAACCGGCGCCTCTTTTCCCACGGCTTCCAGCGTCCTTGCAATCGCATCCAGGTGCTCCGGCAAAACTCCCGCCTTCAGAGGGTCCACGGGCCTGAGGGCGTCGATTTGGGCTATGTTTGAGATGGCCGGGCTTTCCAGGTAGGCCGTTTCGTCTAATGGGCAGCGTACTTGGGCGCCCATTGCCTCGGCCTGAGCATACAGGTCTGTAAAAATCCGGATTCCGTCGTAGCCGAACCGGTGATATGCGGCGACCTGGGCCTTGGCAAGCAACCTCCCGTTGTTCCTCAGTTCGGAAACTTTCACTCCTATTACCCTGGCCGCAGTGTTTCCGACTATCGGCACACACGGAAGGCGGTCTATGGGCCTGCCTTCCGTGTAGGCTTTGAGTCGCTCCGCCGGTTTCATCCAATCTGCGATCATCCCGGTGTTCCTCCCGTAAGACCCTTCACCAGCCGTACGGCATCCGAAGCATTCGGCGCATAGCCGTCCGCCCCGATTCTTTTGGCAAATGCCGATGAAACCGCGCTGCCTCCCACGATGACACGGCGCAGGTCTCGCGTCTTGTCATGTTCCAGTATTCGAATCACCTCCGCCATTCCGTCCATCGTGGTCGTCATCAGGGTGGAAAGAGCGATGATCTGCGCCCCCGCCCTGGCGGCTTCATCAGTGAAAGATCGGGGTGAAATATCGCGCCCGAGGTCGATTACCTCGAACCCGGAAGTCTCCAGCATGATTTTCACGAGATTTTTTCCGATGTCGTGCGTATCGCCTTCGATAACGCCGATAACCACCCTGGATTTTACCGCCCCGGCCTCTTTTTTGAGATAAGGCCGCAACTCCGAAAGACCAGCATACATGGCATCGGAGCACAAAAGCAGTTCGGGAATGAAATACTCTTCCTTTTCGAAAAGGTCCCCCGCGCGCATCATCCCGTTTACCAGCCCTTTGTCGATTGTCTCGTATGCCTCGATTCCGAGCTTGATGCTCTGTACGGCAAGCCTCACCGTAATCTCCTCGTCCATATCGACAACGGCATCCGACAAGCGCCCAAAGATCTCCGCATTAGAAAGATTCGCCATTTTTCGCCTCCTTGATGTTACCTGACCCAGAAAAGGGCCCTCCGTTTGATTCGTTCCAGCAATTCCATCGAAAGAAAAGTGATCAGGCCGGTATAAACGATACCGGCAACCATTTTCGGATAATCCGCGAAATCCGCATAGTACTGGACAAACCTGCCGAGCCCGGCGTTTGCGCCGAAAAGCTCCGCCACGGTCAGCAGGATGAAGGACAACGCCAGGCCGACGCCCATGCCCGAAAAGCTGTGGGGAAGAGAAGCGGGAAATACGACCCGCCGAAGGTACACCGCTCTCGACAAACCAAGGATGCGCGCGTCGTCGCGATACCTGCCGAATACTGCCGCCGCTCCGGATGAGGTATTGAGGAAAACCGGCCAGAACGCCCCGATGAAGACGACGAAAATTGCCGCGGTGCGGAAAGTCGCAAGAAGGGCTATAGCATAAGGTATGTATATGGTCGGAGGAATCGGCGCGGCAACCTTGGCGAAAGGATTGAACGCGCGCTGAAGCCATCCCGTAGTGCCGACCAGAATCCCCCAGAAGATCCCGGTAAAAACGGCCAAAAGATAGCCCGGTATGAGAATGAGAGAAGAGTGCCAGGTGCCTCTTAGCAACTCCGGGAGCGAAGCCCATAGAGCTTTGGCGGTTAACGCCGGAGAGGGGAAAAGAAAACGGTGCTGTCCCGTCGAAAACCGGGCGATCGCCTCCCAGAGCAGCACCAGCCCTATGGCAAAAAACAAGCCCTCTTTTCCTTGAAAGATGTTTGGAAACCTGCGGGCCGCCAAACGGGAGCGGTCGCGAAATCCCGCCAGAGTCCAACGATACGGCGCCGGGCTTCTTTCGGCCGGCATTATCTGTTCCCCCATTTAAATACCCTCGCTGAGGCTCCTGACGGTATCGTCGGCATGGAGTCGTTCGATTGCATAATGCCTGAGAAGATCAAGGACCCGTGCTCTGAGCAGTTGGAACTCCGGTGCCGTCAAATATGCCTGCCGGGAACGGGGCCGCGGAAAATCAACGTCCAGCTCTCCTATGATACGGCCAGGCATCGACCCGAGGACTACGACGCGGTCCCCAAGGTAGAGCGCCTCGTCCATGTCGTGAGTAACGAAAACAACCGTTTTGGCCGGCTTCGAATCACTCCAGATTTCGATCAACAGGTCTTGGAGCCTGGCCCGGTTTATAGGATCCAGCGCTCCAAAGGGCTCGTCCATAAAAAGAAACCGGGACCCCAGAGCAAGCGCCCTGGCGATGGCGACCCTTTGCTGCATTCCTCCGGAGAGTTCGAACGGATACTTGCGGCCAAGGCCCGCCAGGCCCACCATTGCCAGATATTCGCCTGCCAGGGCGCGCTTTTCGCGCTTCGAAGCCGTGGGGATAAGCTTGGAGATCGCAAGCGTGATATTTTCAGTGAGGTTCATCCACGGAAACAGGGAATAGTCCTGAAAGACCATGCCGCGCTCGATTCCAGGACCCGTTACGGCTTCCCCCCGGCAGATTATCCGGCCTCTCGAAGGTGTCTCGATCCCCGCAATCAGCCGCAGCATGGTCGATTTTCCGGAACCGCTCGGCCCCAGCAGGTTCAGGAACTCCCCTTCGCCGATGTTCAGGCAGATGTCTTCGAGTACCGTTACTCCGTTATACCCAAACGAGATCCGGTCCAAAACGAGCCCGCACGGCGATTGTGAAGCACCCGGCAGGTTTTCGCCGACCATCACAGGTTCCTTTCCGAATAGACCTTCTGGAGATCGGTCCAGAATGAGTCTTTCGGGTTTTCGTCGGCAAGGCCGTCCAGGGCGCTCTTGTATAGAGATGTTTCAACGAAAGAGGAGATATCGGCCTGGGATGACACGAATGCACTTGCCTGCATGGTGCGCCAGAAGTTTTTCACCCCGGTCTTGTTGGGATCGGAACTCTGATCCAGATAGCCTGCGTAGTAAGCTTTCCGGATGATGGCATCATCGAGCTTTACGTATTTGAGGATTATATCGACCGTTTCATCGTGGTGGTCATTTGCGAATCTTTGGGCCTTGAGGATTGCCCGAAGGAACCTGGTCCAGAGATCGGTATTCTTTTGCAAAGTATCGTTGGCGAGCGTTATACGGCAGCATGGGTGGCCCGGACTAAGGGAACGGCTGCGAATAACGACAGTCAAACCGTTCTTTTCGGCGGTAAGATCATGGGGACCCCATACGACCCCCGCATCGACCTCGCCGGATCTCACCGCTTCGATGACGGCTGGCGGGCTTTTGAGCTCAAATACCTCCAAGTCCTTTTTCCAGCTTACCCCCGCGTCTTCCAGGGCGCCCCGCAGCACCGCATCTCCGGTGGCCAGGCGGATCGTCGCCACTTTCTTCCCTTTCAGATCGGCAACCGACTTAATGGTCGGAGCAAGCTCCGGCCTGGTTATAATGGAGGCGTCTTCGCCCATGATCCCCCCGATTATGCGCAAATCCGCCCCCTGCGAGATATGGATTAGCGGGGCCGTGGTGCCGAACGCTCCCACGTCTATTTTGCCTGACCTGAGCGCGGTAAGCCCGTCCGCTGAGTTGATGAACTCGATCAGTTCGGCGTCGATTTTTTCTTCTGAAAAGAATCCCTTTTCTTTGGCGATGAAGAACTTGGCGTGGCCGGTAACCGGAAGATAGCCGATCCGAACGTGTTCCTGGGCAAAGGAAGGCGAGACGGGAAAAAATATCCCGCCCAGGAGCAATGCTGAAACAGTGACCGCAAAGGTTGAGACCCGCTTGACCATGACGCGCTCCTTAATACATATAAAGTTGATCGTTTTACTGAACAATACTAGACTACAACCGCATCGCCAAGTTTGTCAATAAAAAAATGAACATAGGAAATCGAATCGGGAAAAATCAGATCTGAGGCTACGGCTGGAATTAAGCGGGTTTGTCTGAGGAGTTCCGGGCGGCGCGAAGTTCCCTGATTTTCGCGGCGAGAACCTCGGCTGCGCGGTCTATTTGCTCAACTGTGGTGAACCGGCCAAGACTCAGCCGAACAGCGCTAAAGCCTTGCTCGCGGGATGTCCCCATGGCCTTGAGCACCCCGGACAATTCACCACTGCCTTCATGGCAGGCCGATCCGGTGGAGGCGGCGATCTCCGGAGTCTGCGCCAGGAGGTCTGCCCCGACTACTCCTGGGAAACTGACGTTGAGCGTGTTGGGGAGCCGCTCGGTTGGGTGTCCGTTCAACATTACTCCATCCGCCAGATCGCGTAACCTTTTGTGGAAATGCTCCCGCAGTGAGAGAATCCTGGCGCCGTCGGCGGCCAGGCGCTCTGCGGCCAATTCGGCCGCCTTGCCAAGGGCTGCGATATAAGGAACATTTTCCGTACCCGCGCGGCGGCCCCCTTCTTGCCCGGCACCGTGCATAAAGGTGTTGATTTTTGTTCCGCTCTGGATGAAAAGAGCGCCAATTCCCTTGGGGGCATAAAGCTTGTGGCCGGCGACCGTCAAGAGGTCCACCCGCAGATCGTCCACCCGCGTTGGGACCTTCCCCACCGACTGGGCCGCATCGGTATGAAATATGATCCCTTTTTCACGGGCGATCGCCCCTATTTCGGCCAACGGCTGAATCGTCCCCACTTCGTTATTGGCGTGCATTACACTGATGAGGACGGTCTCGCCGGTGACGGCCCGGCGCACTGTCTGCGGATCGAGGCGGCCCGCGCCGTCAACCGGCACAAAGGTGACCGTGAATCCCTGCCCCTCCAGCCATTGCAGAGGTTTCAGGACCGCAGGATGTTCGATTGTTGTGGTAATGATGTGCTTCCCGCGGTCCCTGTTGGCAAAAGCGGCGCCGATGAGCGCCTGGTTATTGGACTCGGTGCCGCCGCTGGTGAAGATGACTTGCGCCGAATCACAGCCCAGCAGGGCCGCCACCCTGGTTCGCGCCAGTTCAACCGCCTCGCCGGCCTTTTTCCCGTAAGGGTGGCTGCTGGAAGGATTTCCGAATACCTCGCTCAGGTAAGGAAGAAGTTCTTCGACTACGGCAGGGTCGGTGGGGGTCGTAGCGTTGTAGTCGAGATAGATGGGTTGCATACTAACCTCCATGTTCAGGACTCAGGACTGAGTGCTGAGGACTGTGTGGAAAACCTTTTTTAATCCTGTTAATCCTGTCCAAGTCCCCGGCATGCCGCTTTGCGGAGTTTCGAGATTCTGGCGGCATCAATCCTGGCCGAGGCGGCTCGCCGCCCTCGCAGGTTCCAGCAGGCGGCAAAAGGCGCACAGACCGGGAGCGCCGGTTGCTTGCCCGCATCTCTCACAAGAGCGAAGTTCGGGCCGTTGGCCCTCTGGGAGCAAGCTGTTTTCTTTGGCCCGCAAAAAGCTGAAGTAGAACTGCAGCTTGGTCCCTGGAGAACTATTCTCCATGGAGTTCAGGACCTCTTTTAGACGAAGGCTTGTCGCTCCCACTGAAAACGGGCACTCCTCCTGCATATATTCAATGTTGCAGATGATCGCATAAGCGGCGGTTTCGCGCTCGTAAAACCGAGCAAGAGGTTTTGCCCTCTTCGTCAGGCCCACACCATCCGCCGGGAGCATGGGCGATTGCCTGACAAGATACTCGGCTTCCCAATGGAGAACATTCCCAAACAGAACAGCCGCTTCGTCATCCAGATTATGGCCTGTGGCAAGGACCGTGTAGCCGAGTTCACGAGCAACGCGATTCATTTCATGCCGTTTCACCAGGCCGCAAACCGAACAGGATTTTTTCTTCCCACCCCTTCTGAGGCTGGCCATTTCTGGTACTGTTTTCCCATAAATATCGGCAACATCCAGGACATGCAGTTTTACATTGGGAGAGAGGTTTTGCGCAAATTTTTCGACATATTCGCCCGATCTTTTGGAATAGCTGCACCCTGCATCTATCCCGAGATCCATATACAACCCATCGGCCTGGAAGCCCAGTTTCAATAGAATGCGCCACAGGGACAGGCTGTCTTTCCCACCCGATACTGCGACCAGTATCCGGTCGTCAGGTTCGAACATCCGATGCTTTTTGATGAAGCGCAATGTTATCTGCTCGATCCACTCCACAAAATGTGCCTCACACAGAGCGAGTCTGTGCTGGCGCATATTGATGACGCTGTCCGCCGCGCACCTGCGGCAACGATGCACTCCCACTTGGCTCCTATCCGCCCGAAATAACGGAAATCAGCTTGACCTCGCCCTGATGTCCAAGTCTGGTTTCATTATTGACCAGCTTGCCGTCTTTGACAGCCAGAACGCTTTGGGGGTTAAGTCCCAAGTCTGTTATCAATGCCCGGATGGTTATGTTGCCCGGTATTTCCAATTCCGCATTTTTAAAGATGACTTTGACCATAAGCGAACTTCGAATCCGGTTGACTGAGTTTCGGGATGAGAAACAAATCTCATTTGGAAATTACGAATATGCCGATTTGCGCAAATATATTTGGGAACATGGAAAGGCGCCCCCTATCTCCAATGTACTCGCAACGTTCGATTGTAATACCCTTGTCTCGGCAGAAGTAGAAAAAATCAGAGATACTCAAAAAGTGAATGTTTGGTGTTTCATACCATTGATAAGGCAAAGAGGGCGTGACAGGCGCCCTGCCCTTGAAAAACATTTGGAGCCTTGCGGTGTAATGGGCAAAGTTGGGAAATCCGACGATTACCTTCCGGCCCACCCTCAAGCAATCCGCCAGCACTGTTTCGACATGCAGAACCTGCTGGAGGCTCTGATTTAGGATCGCATAATCGAACGAACGGTCCGGATATTCGGAAAGCCCCGAGTCGATGTCGCCGTGCAATACGTTCAAGCCCAGGGCCACGCACGTGTAAATGGCCTGTTCGTCGATCTCTATGCCCTGGCCGTGTGCTCCTTTGTCCTTTATCAGCATGTGAAGCAGTTCTCCGCTGCCGCACCCGAGGTCGAGAACCGAGGAACCGGGGGCTATCAGTTCCGCAATAATCCGGTGGTCCAGCCGGATGGACTCAGACGGCATATTCGCTCATAACCTCGTACCCGTTGTAGACCTTTTTCAGGAAATGGGTGACCAGGTGAGTCTCTTCCTCTATTTCAAGCAGGAAAGCATCATGCCCATAGGTCGAATCGATTTCGCAGTAAGTGGCTTCGATGCCGGCAAGTTTACAGGCCCTGACGATTTCCTTGGTCTGATACGCGGGATAGAGCCAGTCGGATTTAAAGGCAATCACCAGGACCTTTGCATCGCTCCCCTTCAACAATTCGTGGAGGGACCCGCCCTCGGCGGCGTCGAAGTTGTCCATCGCCTTGGTGATGAAAAGGTAAGAGTTTGCGTCGAACCTTTTCACGAAGTTTTCGCCGTGATAGTGAAGGTATCCTTCCACCTCGAAGTCGGGGTCGAACTTGAAGGGATCGGCGCAGTCTTTGCGCTGCCTCCCGAACTTGTCGCGCATCGACGCATCGCTCATGTAAGTGATGTGGCCGACCATCCGGGCGACCGATAATCCCCTGTCCGGAGGCGGCCCGTCGTAATAGTCGCCCGATTCCCAGTTCATGTCGGCCATTATTGCCTGCCGTCCGACCTCGTTAAAGGCGATTTGCTGTGGCGAGTGCCTGATCGCCGTCGAGATGGGGATAACACTCCGCACCCGGTCCGGGTGCCGGGTCAGCCATGATAGCACCTGCATCCCGCCCATCGACCCCCCCGAGACGCTCAAAAGCTTCTCGATGCCGAGGTGATCCACGAGGAGTTTCTGGCAGTTCACCATGTCATGGACCGATACGAGCGGAAAACTGAGGCCGTAAGGTTTTCCCGTGGCAGGATTGATGCTCGATGGCCCCGTTGTCCCCTTGCAGCCCCCCAGGATGTTTGACGATATTACGAAATACTTATCGGTGTCGAAACCTTTTCCGGGACCAATCATGCCGTCCCACCATCCAGGCTTCCGGGCTCCCCGGTGAAAGCCCGCTGCGTTGGCGTCTCCCGACAGGGCGTGGACAATCAGGATTGCGTTGGTGCGTTCACGGTTGAGTTTGCCGTACGCCTCGTAAGCAATCGTCACTGTTTCCAGTTTGCGGCCGCACTCCAGCAAGAACCCCCCCGGCGGAGAAATCGAGACGTACTCGGTCTCAACGATACCTAAGCTCCCTTTTTGACCCACTTCATTTTCTCCATGTAACTTCTATCGAAACCCCGCTCAGCCTTTGACCCTTGAAGGGAGGGTTATAAACTTTTCCAACGCGCGCCGCTATAATATTCCTGCCGGTTTATTTGCCCTCGACCGTCTTTTCAAGCGCCTGGCTTATGTCGTTGATGATGTCCCGAACACTTTCCAGCCCTATCGAAAGCCGTATATAATCTTCAGTGACGCCGGTCGCTTCCTGCTCTTCCCTGGTGAGTTGCTGGTGTGTCGTCGAAGCAGGATGTATGACTAGGCTTTTGGCATCTCCGATATTGGCCAGGTGCGAAAACAACTTAACGGAGTTGATGAATTTCTTTCCAGCCTCGAGGCCGCCCTTTGCTCCGAAACCGATGATCGATCCATAGTTCCCTTTGAGATATTTTTTTGCGAGCGGATGATTCGGATTGTCTTCAAGACCAGGGTAAACGACCCACTTTACCAGCGGGTGCCCCTTTAGAAACTTCGCCACTTCCAGGGCATTCTCCGAATGCTTCTCCTGCCTGAGGGTCAACGTCTCGAGCCCCTGAATGAAAAGAAAAGCGTTGAATGGACTCAATGCCGGTCCGATATCGCGAAGCCACAGCACCCGCGCCCTGAGTATGAAAGCGACATTGCCCAGGCCGGGAAAGTTGCCGAAAACATCCCAGAATTTCAGCCCGTGATAGCTCGGGTCCGGTTCCGTGAATTCGGGAAACTTGCCGTTTCCCCAATTGAATTTTCCGCCGTCCACAATCAGCCCGCCAATGGAGGTCCCATGGCCTCCTACATATTTTGTCGCCGAAATAACGCTTATGTCTGCGCCGTAATCGAACGGCCGGAACAAGCCTACCCCCACAGTATTGTCGACGACAAAAGGTACTCCTGCATCATGAGCTATCTTTGCAATTGCCTCGAAGTCGGGCACGTCCAGCTTGGGATTGCCGATAGTTTCGGCATAAATGGCCCGTGTCCTTTCTGTTATGGCTTTCTCGAAGCTGGCAGGGTCTGTCGAATTAACAAATTTTACTTTTCTTCCAAGCTTGGGGAAAGTGTAATGTAAAAGCTCATAGGTCCCGCCGTAGAGATTGTCAGCGGAGACAATTTCATCTCCGGGTCGCGTAATATTAAGAAGAGCCACAGTTTCGGCGGCCTGGCCGCTCGCAACCGCCAATGCTCCGCTGCCGCCTTCGATCATGGCGACGCGCTTTTCCAGGACATCGTTGGTCGGGTTCATGATCCGGGTATATATATTGCCAAATTCTCTCAGGCCAAAAAGATTTGCGGCATGATCCGAGTCTTTGAATACATAAGAAGTAGTCTGGTAGATCGGGACTGCCCGCGCCCCGGTTGTAGGGTCGGGAACCTGTCCGCCGTGCAATTCTATTGTCTCCAGCCCCCATCCGCCATTTTCACCTTGCGCCATCGTTTTCTCCTTAGATTTGAAATGCATGAAGAAAAAGCAACCTAACCTGGTATAATAATCCCAACAACGAAAACCTCAACCTCGGATTGTCAAAATCAACCCGTTAAATGCCCGACCTTCAGGACCGCTAAATTCCCCCGCCATTTTCAAGCAGCCACACATCATCGAATCTCTTTTTTTGCGTCGTGGTTATGTCCACCTGGACAATTCTGGAGTCGTATACAGAGATAGTAATGGTTCCCAGTTCGATGCCGTGAACCATGTCGACAATGTCCTTTATTATCGCGTCATTGACTATTTTTCTCTCGCCCATATCGAAACCCCCTCAGGAGTGGGAAGGTCATATTGAGTCCCCGGCAGAGCTCCGAATCAGCCGCCGGTCAGATGCTGTAAGACAGCACATTCGTTTTGAGCTTCTGCCTTTCCATCAACCCCTCCAGCGTAAAGGATTCGAGCGCCTCGAGCATTTTTCCGTTCACTTCGGACCAGACATCCCGCATAAGGCAGTCCTCGGAACGTTGACAGATCAGGGGCTTTTCAGCGCATTCGACCAGGCACATCGATCCTTCCAGCACGAGCAGGATATCTTTCAAGGTGACGTCCCGGGGCGGCCTCGCCAACGTATACCCGCCCTGGGAACCGCGGACCGAATGAACGAATCCTGCATTCCTGAGTAGGGGGATAAGATTGGAGAGGTACTTCTCCGAGATCTCCTGCCGCGCAGCAATATCCTTCAATGTAACTGGTCCGTCTCCAACGTGGAGGGCCAGATCGAACATGAGGCGAACGCCGTACCGGCCTTTGGTTGATAATTTCATTACAGTTTTCTCCGATAAGCAACAATTTCCATCGTATTAGTGGACTATTTCGCACAAAACAATATGGCATGTCAATAGTTTATTTAAGGAGGATGTGATAATGTGAAAACTACCTGCTCCATTTTCCACTTTTCCGAATAATGTATCCAGACCTGACATTTTTTGTTCTCTCCTCGTTTTGGTTTGCAAGTCTAAAGCGGAGACTGCTATGTGGGGAAAGGGCCGAAAAGTCTCAATTGTCATGGTTGACGATGACGAGGATGATTGCCTTATCATAAAAGAGGCCCTGGATGAAAGCGAACTGGACCATACTCTTACGATACTTGGCTCCGGTTCGGAACTGATGGATTACCTGCGCGGTCGTGGAAAATACGCAGACATTAAACCCGAATACCCCGATCTGGTCCTGCTGGATCTTTATATGCCCGGTCTCAGCGGAAAGGAAGTACTCAGGGACATAAGAAATGATCCTGAGTTCAGTCAGTTGGACGTTGTGGTGCTCACGGATTCAACTGAGTGGTCAGAGTTGTGGGAATGCTACGAGTTGGGCGCGACGGCTGTTTTCACCAAGGGGAAATGGCTGCAAACATTCGCCGAAATCATCAGGATTTCCGGGTCTTACTGGTTCAAATTCGTGACAGTCCAACTCGATAAAACTTATCGTGATTCAAAGTCCCAGGTATGAATTTTCCAGCTTCCAAAGTAGACTATTTCAAAGACCGATACGTCATTTGGTCGTAAAGGATTGAAAAACGTCTTTGACCGCGACATATCAGGAGACAAAAATGACTACGAGAAAGATCATCATTTTGGCGTCCATCGGGCTGGCCCTGTTTATGATTATTCCGGCGACGCCTGCGAATGCTGACTGCTATTACTGCAACCCGCTTCTATTTCCGTTCGCTGTGGCCGCCGCCGCTGTTGGAACCGCAGCAGCTATTGTAACTGCTCCTTTTTGTCCCTATTGTGGACCCCACTACTACTATGCCCCCGCTCCGGCGCCCGTCTATTACAGCCCCCCGCCATATCCCTCCTACAGGGTATGGGTTCGCGGCCATTATAACCGCTATGGGGCATGGGTGCCTGGACACTGGCGGCATCCACAATAGGCGTTTCAATCAAATCCCTTCGCCGGCTCCAGCGATCTCTTCATCCTGACTGCGATGACCTGGGGCCGGCGTTTCCCTGCCGGACCCCTACGGCCTCATATTCGTCAGGACGACCAACAGTTGCGATTCTCTCGGGCTGTTTGGCGGCCCTTGCGGCTGTATCCATATCTTACCCGTCCCGCATTCATTTCTCCCTGCCCGATTTTTGCCAAAGATCAAACGAGGACTACTAACCTGTCAGCCATGCTCTCAAGGCGCTTTAAAAACATCCAGGAGATGTGGTAGATGAGAAAGTGAACTGATTTAAGGCTTGTTTATAAATCTATAATACGAGGAGATTGTATGAGCGAGCAACCGGCTGCATTTCTGGAAGCCCTCGGATACTCCGAAGAACCTTTTGGCATGTTCTATACCGACACGGAGCCTGAGAGCGGGTTCGTGCCAAAGGAGGGCGCGGCTTTTTCCTGCGAGATGGAGAAGCGGGGCGAGGTCGACTTTTCTGCGCTGTTCGAGAACTGGTCGTGCGTAATGGGAAATATATGGCTTGCCCGAAAGAAAAACTCCGCTGCCTATTTCGAAGCCAGGCGCTTCGGATGCATAGGTGGTTCGTTCTACCTCGGTTTCCACAAGCCACAGCTCCAATTCATCGCCCATTACGTCTCAACCGGCATCCCGGGGCGGTTCGATGGTGAACGCTACCTTCCCTCGCCGGAGGCGACACAGCGGTTTTTCAATGAACTGCAACCCAGGCCGGCCCCCGCCAGGTTCTGTGTATTCAAACCGCTCAGCCTGTTCAAAGAGAATGAATCGCCGGAAACTGTCACTTTCTTTGCCCGCGGTGAGACGATGTCCGGTTTATGCACGCTCGCCACGTTCGTTACCGAGGATTTCGAAGTAGTTGCCTCACCGTTCGGCGCGGGGTGCAGCTACATGGTCACATGGCCCCTGCACTACCTGCAACAGGGCAGGATGAAGGCCGTTATCGGAGGTTGGGACCCGTCTGACAGGAAGTTCATGAAAACCGATGAGATGACTTTCTCCATTCCTTATGAAATGTATCTTCTTTTCCTTGAAAGATGGGAAAAATCTTTTCTATTGACCGATACCTGGGCTGGGGTGAAGAAGAAAATCGCACGAAGCCGGAAGACTTGGGGTGAAGAGTGACAGTTGGACCGGACTCCGGGTAAGGAAATGAAATGAATATCTCCAGAGGAATCCACGGACTCAAAGGACTCAGAAGGTTGGGCGCAATCACCGGCATCCTCATCAAACACGGGTTTGGAGACCTTCTTGAAAGGGTGTTCGGCGTCAGGAAAACACGCCCGGAGGTCTCGGACGGAGAGATGTTTCTGCGGAGCGGGTTCCCGTCCGCCCGCCGCATCCGGCTGGCGCTCGAGGAGCTGGGGCCGAGTTTCGTAAAGCTGGGTCAGCTCATGAGCACCCGGGCCGACGTCTTCCCTCCCGAATACATAGCTGAATTCAAAAAACTTCAGGACATGGTGCCTCCGGTCTCTTTCGAGGAGGTCAAGGCGGTTATCGAACGAGAGATCGGACGGCCCCTCCTCGAAATCTTCGCCGAGTTCGACGAAAAATCCATCGCGGCGGCCTCAGTTGGCCAGGTGCATATAGCAAAGCTGCATTCGGGCGAGAAGGTCGCGGTCAAAATCATTCGCCCCGGAATCGACCGCCGGATAAAAGAGGACCTTCGCCTGATGTACTATCTGGCCGGCAAGGCTGAAAAAGCGCTCGAAATCGGCAGGGTCATCGGCGCAACGAATCTTGTCCGGGAATTCGAGCGCAATATAACCCGCGAGATCGATATGATGATCGAGGCCGGAAGCATTGAGAAGTTCGCCGGGAATTTCGAGCAGGTCAAGGAGATTTACATCCCGAAGGTCCATTGGGACTACACGACCAGGTCTGTGCTGGTTATGGAGCACATCGACGGCATAAAGATGGACCAGGTCGAAGAGATCCGCGCGGCTGGAATCGACCCTAAAGAGGTGGCGATGATAGGGTTGCGCTCCTTTTCACGCCAGCTCATGCTCTACGGTTTTTTTCATGCCGACCCGCACCCAGGCAACACAATAGTCATGTACGACGGGCGGGTGAGCCTCGTGGATTTCGGCATAACCGGTTATCTGGACGAGGAGATGATGCGCCAGATCGCCAACCTCTTTCTGGGATACGCCGAACACGACTACGACATGGTTATGGACGCCCTGATGGACGCAGGGCTGATAAACGAGGATATGGACCTGAAAGAGCTCCGGGGCGATCTCAAGGACGTAAGCGAATCCTTCTACGGCCGATCCCTGCAGCACATTTCCGTAAAAGACGTATATGACCAACTGATGGATCTTGTCTTGAAATACCACATCAGGCTTCCAAGAAATCTGCTGCTGCTTCTGAAAACATTTATCCAGACCGAAGCGCTCGGAAAGATACTTGGCAGCGACGCGAGCATCCTCGAGGTGACAAAGCCCTTTGCCAAACAACTCCTCCAGCGCGGCTTAAACACCCAGAGCATCCTGAGAAATCTCGATCGGGAGGGCCGCGCGCTGAGCGGTTACGCAAGGAGCATCCCCAAACATCTCAACGACATCCTCAGGCAGACCGCAGCCGGCAGACAACAGATCGAACTGCGCCACACCGGCATGGAGGAGGCGCGGTCCCAGGTCGAAAAAGGCGTAAACCGGCTGACGGTCGGCATCATAATCGCAGCGTCGATCGTAGCCGGCGCGATGATTCTAAATTCCGGCCAGAAAATCATGGAGTTCACCTTTGAGTTTTTCGGCCTTCAGACCGTTTCGCTCACGGCAATCCTGGGAGTAAGCGGCTACGCGGTCGCCACACTTCTTGGAATATGGCTGATTGCCTCCATCCTGAGGTCGGGCAGGCTCTAGGGGCAGTGATTAGTGAATAGTGAATGATGAGTGATGAATGATGAGTGAATAGAAAAAAATAACTCCTTTTGGTTCTATCGCTACGCGACGGAGGAAAAGAGATGGAAACGGCGCTTATTTTGATCGATATCCAGAACGATTATTTCCCCGAGGGAAACATGGAAGTCCCTGGCAGCCTGCAAGCAAGCCTGCGCGCCCGTGAAGTCCTCGATTTGTTCAGGAAAAGGGCAATGCCGGTCATTCATGTCCGTCACCTATCCGTGCGGCCCGGGGCGACCTTCTTTCTGCCGGGCAGCCGGGGGGCTGAAATTCACGAAAACGTGAGGCCTCTTTCTACAGAGGTTGTCATCGAAAAAAACTATCCGAACAGCTTCCGCGATACACCCCTGCGGGAAATCCTCGAAAAAGAGGGCGCCACCCGGCTTGTAATAGCCGGCATGATGACGCAAATGTGCGTGGACGCAACGACGCGCGCAGCATTCGACTATGGCTTTGGATGCACGCTGGTGCACGATGCCTGCGCGGCAAGGCAACTCTCGTTCGAAGGCGCAGCAGTCCCTGCCGGCCAAGTTCAGTCGGCTTTCATCGCGGCGCTGAACGGACTTTACGCGAGAATCATTTCCGCCGGTGAATTTATTTCCAAGGAATCTGCAAAGTAAATCTTGATTTGTATTTTGTAACGATCCGCAAACACCGGGTGAGGTACTTGCAGTTTCCGATTCGGAAAGAAGGCATCTTTCGTCCCCGGATCAGAACCTCCCGAATGGAGGGGTTGCGCGAAGGCGCACCCTTCACTCCTCACTCTTCCCGCTCCTCGCTTCTCGCTCCCTGCTCCCCGCCTCACCATTCACCATTCAGCATTCATCATTCATCATTCATTATTCAGCAACCCGTAGGATGGGTGGAGCGACGCGCAACCCATCATGTTTTTTCGTAGCAGCCTTTCATGTCTCGTTGGGCTGCCCAGAAACCATGAAAAGCCGCCTGAACGAACCGTAGTATAGCCCCTTGTGGGCGTTCTCTTCGAGACAGAGGCGGGACATGGTCCGTACATGGAGAGAGCGGATAGCGAACTTAAATCTAACAAGATCAACGGGAACGTAGAAGTATCTCACCTCAATCCCCCAATCCCTCAATCCCTCAATCCCTCAATTCCTCAATTCTTCTAAGTCTTGCTTTCGGCACGATTTCTTGCTAGAAATCAAAAGTAGGTTTGCGCCCATAGCTCAGCTGGATAGAGTGCCGGACTACGAATCCGTAGGTCGGGTGTTCGAATCACCCTGGGCGCGTTACTGGATAAGGGTTTGCGGGTTTCCGTAAATCCTTTTTTTATTCTGGGCGTGAGAGTTGGGCGTGAATCCAAATTTCTTCCGCGCCTTTCGCATAACCCGTCGTTGCAGTCAGAGCAACGATTAACATGTCAACGGCCTGAGCTTCTCATACAATTCCCTCCAGTTTCTTTATCCCAGCGTTGGCGCTCCCTCGCAGGCTTTGAAGATAGTGGTCCGTCGTCGTCGGCCTCTCGTGGCCCAAAAGACTTTGAATGGACGTGAGCGACACGCCCATCTCGTCAAGGGCACTCGCTCCGAAATGCCGCAAGCAGTGATAGGTAAATTCCTTTACTCCGGCCAATTGACAGAGAGTATGTAGAAATTTATCTCGGTGATCGTAAGCCGTTTCAGTGCGGGGATTGGTGAAAACGTATTCTGAGGTCCTGGGGACTCTCTTGAGAACGTGGCGCAAATCGGCGTTCATTGGGACCCGGACCGGTTTCAGATCAGAACACTTCGCTTTTCGGGTGTAGAGAGTGACAAAGCCCCGGTCAAAATCGACATCATCCCACTTGAGCCGATTGACTTCTCTCATTCGCCCCAAGGTGTGAAGCAGGGTTAAAAGATAAAATTTGTCCAAACATCCGGGGGCCTCGGCTACTTCGATGACCAACTTTAAATCTTCAATCGGCGGAATGTATCGCTTTCCTTTGGATTCGGGGAAGCGTTCAATCCCTTGACAAGGGTTATGCCTCAACCAGTTTCGTTTAATTCCGTGGTTAAAAAGAGCTTTAACCAGCCGTAACCGTTTATTGGCTTTAGTTTTGGAAGTTTCCGCTATTTTGTTAAGGTACTTCTCCACATCATCCCGCGTGATGACGTTTTTCTTTCCCCAAATCGGAATGAGTTCTCCTTTAATGAGTGAGAGGTTTTCCACGAAGTGTTTTTGGCTCCTTCGGAGTTCTATTTCTTCCAGTCGAGATTCGGCCAGCTTGATAAAGCCCGTATTTGTCGGCAGACTTTCCGTCACCTCGGCCTCGTGGTTTAGGGCGTCGAGTTCGGTCAGAAATCCTCCCTTCGTGTATATCCGCTTCCCCTTCTTCCAGATCTCGACTTTCCATTTGTCCCGTCTTTTGAATACAGCCATGTATCACCTTCTCCAGTCTGGACTTTTCAAACCGAACCAGTTTGCCGATACAAATCCCTCCCAGCAGTTCCCTATTCTTATACACGAACCACGGGGAGCAGTTTAAGATGGTGGCAATTTGTTTAACGGTCAAGAATTCCATTTTACTGGTACTCTCTTCTTCCCTCACTCGGATGTGATTTCCTGCTCGTTGCAATGTCCGACTCCATAACAGTTTTCAGTTGCGTTGGCTCAAAAGGAAACCAGCCCATCCACTCAGTCTTTATCTCCGGCTCCGCCTTTTTCGGCTCAATGGGCTTAACAAAAGGAGGCCTCGGCGTCTTCGCCATTCCTCGCCCGACTCCTCGCTCGATTCCCCGCTCGATGGGTGTTGCATACATGACGTGGAATTTTTCGAGACTTTGAATCTCTTCCGGGCGACACCGTATTTCCCGCGCCAGAAGCGCTGCTTCCCGTGAACCCAACCGGTACGCGATAATGGTCCCCACGTTGAGCATGACCCGTGTCAGCTTTTCACCAATCAAGGCAAAATCCTGGGTGGAAAGAATGGAAGCCAGCTTGAACTTGCGTCCTTCTTTCAAGATGTCGAAGAGATTGGGGTTGACGAAGTTGTGGCACTCATCGATATACAGGGAAACCGGGCGATACTCTTTGGGGCGCTCATAGCGGAAATAATTCTTCAGCCCCTGGGCGATCAGGGTGCCGCAGAAAATCATTTTCTCTTTACCCATCCCGAAACCGTCAAAGATCAACGCCTGGCGCTTCTGGATAAACTTTCCCCACTCAACCGGATGAGGGCCGCACAGAATGTCCGTCAGCCGCTCATCCCCCAACAGGTGATTGAGTCGAGCCAGTATGCCTTCCCTGGTCACGTCATCGCCGTTCAAGCCGGCGATATGGTCTCGCACGTTGACCAGGGTCTTTCGATTCTTGCTCAAGCAATACTTTATGGCATCGTCGAGGATGCCCCGCATCTTCACCGTCAGGGACTGGTTGGACGAGGTCATCTCGATGACCTGGTTAATGGACTCGCAGATGTTATCCACGATCTGGTTTGGGTTATATGGTTGAGCCATGGGGTTCAAGGAGGCCGGGATGTCGAGCGAGCAATAGAGCGCCTTGCCGCGCGAGATGCTGTAGCATTCTTTGGCCAGAAATCCGCTGGGCTCAACCAAGATCTTCGCGTTTCCGTACATGTCGTCTTGATCCCACCAGTGGGAAAGGAGGGAACTCTTACCGGTTCCGCTCTTTCCCACGAGCAGGATGTGCGTGTACCGATCCCGGCAATAGACCGGAAGGTAGTTAGGCGAGATCCCGATTTTCAGTCTCGGCAAATCCATCGAGGTCCTCCAACAGTCTCAGTTTGCGCTCGAAGAGCCGTTTCTTGGCGGTAAGTTCCTGGACCAATTGCCTGCGGATACGCTCCTTTTGGGCCGGGGTCAGCGCTTCTACATACGAGGGCGTCATACGTTTTTTCGTCTCCATGGATTCTCCATTCTCATTTCGAAAAATCCAATGCCACCTGCCATGACCAGTTTTGTTGAATCGCTTATTCTCCATGGTCCCCTCCAAATCTTTCACCAAAGGCTTTCTTGGACATTTCCATGGCAATCCTTTCCTGCTCGGCCTGGTAATGCGTC
>PLSV01000411.1 GCA_003165235.1 Syntrophobacteraceae bacterium | reverse complement strand
AGCCGGAGAGCGCATCGACGCCTTCCTGGATACGCGCGCCCCCCGAATCGCAGAAGCCTACGATGGGCTTGCCGCAGCGAAGAGAGAGGTCCATTACCTTGCAGATCTTTTTGGCATGCATTTCGCCGAGGCTGCCCGCGCGGGCAGTGAAATCCTGCGCAAACGCGAAGACCTCGCGTCCGTTTACATTTCCAAAACCGCTGATGACTCCCTCTGCAGGAACATCAACTTTGTCGATCCCGAAAAGAGTTCCCCGATGTTTCATAAACATATCAAGTTCACGGAAGGTCCCGGGATCAAAGAAATAATTCATACGATCACGGGCGGTCATCTTCCCGCGTTCAAGCTGCTGGGCGACGGCTTTGGGGCCGCCCATCTCCCTGATCTTGTCTTCTTTCTCACGAAGTTCCTTGAGTTTGTCTGCAACTATTCCCATATCACCTACTCCTCTATGCCAGCTTTGAAGCAGAACGCAAGATTCGCCGCCACTCGACAAACAGCCTGCCCATTCTAGCCGCCCGCCAGGTTATGTCAAGGTCTTTCCCGAGCCAGGCCATCCAAATTGGCGCACGGCAATTGCACAAGGCGCCCCCGAAAATACGCATTCGATCCTCGAGGCCGCGCCTTGAAACCGGTTGGCCATATTTTTCAGTTTTTAAACCTAAATTGAGACCGCAGGGCATCAGGCCTGACGCCCGTATGCAACATGGACCGGATTGGTCCCGGAACCGCGCGCATTCCGCCACAGGATGCGGCTTTGCTGCAGTCGTTCCGGATCGTCTCTCAGGATGAAATGGACAGCGGTTTCGAACCTGCTCATAAATTTAAGACTGGCCGGACTCTCACATACAAGAGCCCCAAACCCGGCTACCTGGAACTCTCCGGGGGTGATTAGAACCGGCTCGGCGGGGGGCGTCCCACCCGGGCTGAAGATCGTGTGCGGAATGAAGCTTGCCTGTGAGAATGTCCACAGCAACTGGTCGATCAACTGGGCCGCAGCAACCGAATCGACCACGATCTGCACGCGCTTTTTCTCCATATAAAACCGCTCAGTCCAGCGGCAAACAAGCTCGCTCAGTTCAACGACAGTTGTCTCGGCGAAATATATGCTCATCTGAAACTTTCCGCAAAATCAGGCCAATCCGCCTCGCGGACGGAGCGGTGGGACCGCCAGCCAATTTCGCCGCTGCCTTCGGCGGCGGCACAGCCCAGGATCTCGACTCGAAGCCGTACGGGCGATGAGGCGGTGGGACCGCCGGCCAAATCCGTAGCGCCCGGAGTTTTTAGTCTTATAAGTCTGACTGCCGGCACCCGTCAAGTTTACTCTAACCGCCTGGTCTCCAGGTAAATTTTTACTTTTTCAAGAGGAGCTTTCATTTTAAAAAAATCAGTTGCATGATCGTTATAATTAACGTAATCGGTATGTTATCCTATCGAGCAGGATATCTTGCCGAACCTCGGGAACGCTGGGCCGCTGTGAGGGCGCGATGGGGTGATGTGGTGAGGATTTTGTCTCCGTGTCTCCGTTTCCCCGTGTTCCCTTTTCTGTCATGGAAAGGAGGGCGCCTTGTCAAGCACGGCAAGCCCCGCAACGCGCGGGGCCGATGAGTTCCGTTTCGGCCGCATACCGCTTGGGACCGGCCCTACGATCCATTACGCGGAGAAGGGCGAAAAAGCCGGGCCCCTTGTTTTGTTCCTGCATGGTTACGTTGATTCGTGGAGATCGTTCACAGGGGTGCTCGACGCCCTCCCACGGGAGTACCGGGCTGTTGCGCTCGATCTAAGGGGCCACGGAGATTCGGACAAGCCCGAATGCTGCTACGCTACGGAGGATTTTGTCCAGGACCTGCTCTTATTCATGGACGCCCTTGAGCTTAATAAGGCGCACCTGGTCGGGCATTCCATGGGCAGCTTTATCGCCCAGTCGTTTGCCGCTCGCTGCCCCGGCCGGGTGGAGCGGCTCATCCTCATCAGTTCGGCGGCGGGCACGGCAGGAAACGCTATACTTCGGGAATTCAAGCCTATTATCGATGCGCTTCAGGACCCCATAGACCGGAATTTCGCAGCGAAATTCCAAGCGCCGTGCAATCCTGTTTCGGCCGGCTTCATGGAAACGATCGTTTCCGAGACCATGAAAGTTCCCGCCCACGTTTGGCGGTCGGCCTTTTCGGAACTGCTCCAGGTGAACCAAGGACCGATCCTATGCGAAGTTAACGCTCCAACCCTGATCGTCTGGGGAAATCAGGACCAGATATTTACGCGGCGGGACCAGGAGGCGCTCCTGTCGGGAATACCGGATTCAAGGCTGGAGGAATTAGACGCCGGCCACGCGCCTCACTGGGAAAAGCCGAAGGAGGTCGCCGCCGCCCTGAAAAACTTTCTGGTTTGCGGCCGCTCCAAGGCCGCGGTCAACCTGCGTAGTTCGTCACCCTGCGAGCAGAGGGATTGAGTCGTGATTAATTTGATATATGGTAAATCCAGAACAAAATATACCGAGCAGGAGGTAATGTCATGATCGGCAAAGCTTTGACCATCACGGTTTTGACCATCTTACTCATGGCTTCCCCACCTTGGGCGTTTGGCGCCGGAGGGGGCGGGGGGGCGGGGGCAGGCGGCGGCGGGGGCGCAGCCGGCGTCGGCACGCCCATGGATCTCCTCATGCCCCATCCGCCGAGAAACGTAACGGCGACTGCCGGCAACGGCATGGCGACTGTGAGCTTCGAGCCGCCGGACTCAGACGGCGGGAGTCCCATAACCGTCTATACGGTGACATCGCATCCCGAGGGCATGAGGGCCAAAAGCACGAAGAGCCCTATAACAGTAAGAGGACTAACTAACGGAAAAACCTACACATTTACGGTAGCCGCCAGCAATTCCGTGGGGACCGGACTGGACTCAGGCCCTTCAAACAGGGTTACCCCCAAGAGTGATTGACGCCGTCACTTGCTTTTGGCGCATACGCTCATTTAATTTTTATATCGCCGGTGCTCAGTTTGCCGTCCACCTCTGTTTCGCCGAACTTGTAATGACCTATGTCAGCCATGCGAACCTCTCACTCGTTTTTATAAACCGGCTCAGCACAATCCGGGCCGAAATAGAGCCGCATGTCCTCAAAAAACAAGTGGGTCGGGTTGACCGGCAGTTTGTTCAAGTCGAGCACGGCTTCCCCCTTGTCCTTGACTGCCAGGTGCAGGACGGCCCGGCACTCTCCGGGGTGGGTCATGAGCAGGTGTCTTAGCCGGCCGAGCGCGTCCCTGTCCATCCCGGCCGCATCGAGCGTTATATGCACCGAGTCCACCGCCTGCAGTCCGGCCTCTTCCATACCCAGGATGCGGTTGGCGATCAGCTTTGTCGATTTTTCGTCATGCTGAACCCTGGCCCACAGCGCAAGGGGTTCATCGCCTGCGATCAGCCCCCGAGCCTGAGTGAAAGGTTCGGCGAAGGCCACTACCTCGATTGTGCCCTGCCTGTCTTCGAGGTTGAGGAACGCCATCCGGTCCCCTCGCTTTGTAGTGATTTCCTTTATGATTGAGAACAGCCCGCAGAGCACCACTTCGGCACCTTCCCGTTTCTCTTTTACCGATTGAGTGTCGGCGGTGCAAACCGAGCGGATCTGTTGCGAGTAAAAATCAAGAGGATGGCCGGAAATAAAGAACCCCAGGGACTCTTTTTCGAACTGAAGCCGAATTCGGCTGTCCCAGTCCGGAACATCGGGAAGCTGGGGGGCCTTCATCTTTTTTTGTGACCGCAACATTTCAAATAAGTTCATCTGCCCGGCCTGGCGGTCTCTCTGGACCGCAGCGGCCCGCTCCAGCACCTCGTCAAGGCCCGCCATGAGCTGGGCGCGATTTTGGTGCAGGGAGTCGAAGGCGCCACATCGAATAAGCTGTTCGACCACACGCCGGTTTACTTTCTGGGAATCGACCCGCTTGCAGAAGTCATAGATCGACGTATACGGCCCCTGCTCCCGGCGGCCCTGCAAAATGACCTCTACGGCCATCTCACCGACGTTTTTCACCGCCCCGAGCCCGAACCGTATCATGCGCTCAACGACCTGGAAGGCCATGCCGCTCTGGTTTACATCGGGCGGCAGGATGCGGATATCCATCTGGGCGCACTGGTTTATAAGCCTTACGATCTGATCTGAGCTGCCAAGGAAGCTGTTCATGAGGGCCGCCATGAACTCGACCGGATAATGAGACTTGAGCCAGGCGGTCTGGTATGCGATCAGGGCGTAGGCAGCGCTGTGAGACTTGTTGAAGCCATACTCGGCGAATTTGGCCATGAGGTCGAAAATGTGGTTGGCTTTCGCAGAATCGATGCTGTTTTCCACGGCGCCCTTTACGAACCGGTCCCTCTGAGCGTTCATCAGCGCGCCGATCTTTTTTCCCATGGCCCTGCGCAGAATATCGGCCTCCCCCAGAGAGTAGTTGGCCAGGGCGCTGGCGATTTTCATCACCTGCTCCTGGTAGAGGATCACCCCGTAGGTCGATTCCAGTATGGGCTTGAGGATCTCGAGATCGTAGACAACCTGGCCACCGTGTTTGCCCTGGATGTAGTGCTCCACCATGCCGCTTTCCAGTGGGCCCGGGCGGTAGAGTGCGACCAGGGCCACTATGTCGGCGAAATTTTCCGGACGCAGCCTTACCATCATGTCCCGCATTCCGGAACTTTCGAGCTGGAACACCCCGGTGGTGTCGGCGCGGGCCAACAGTGCGTAGGTGTCCGGGTCGTCGAGCGGGAGGTCTTCGATAGTTATTTGTGTCCCATGATTTTCCGCTATGAGATTGACCGCGTCGCTGATCACTGTGAGGTTTCTCAGACCCAGGAAGTCGAACTTGATGAGCCCTGCCTTTTCGACGTATTTCATGGGGTACTGGGTAACGATTTCACCTTCCTGGCCAACGCACAGGGGCATGTATTCGACAACGGGCCTGTCGGATATCACGACTCCGGCGGCGTGAGTGGAGGCATGGCGGGTAAGTCCCTCGAGGGCCATGGCGACTTCGAACAACTCCTTTATCTGCGGGTTTTCCGACTGCATCTCGTTGAGGCGGGGTTCTACGGCCATGGCCCTTTTCAGGTCGATTCCAAGGGTGGGCGGGATGAGCTTGGCGATACGGTCCACGTCGTTGTAAGGCATGGCGAGGGCCCGGCCGACGTCGCGGATCACCGCGCGCGCCTGCATCGTGCCGAACGTGGCGATCTGTGCGACCCGCTCCTTGCCATATTTATTGGTGACGTATTCGAGGACCCTGTCGCGGCCGTTCACGCAAAAGTCGACATCGATGTCCGGCATGCTGATTCGCTCGAGGTTGAGGAAACGCTCGAATATCAGCCCGTGCTCGATGGGGTCCAGGTCGGTTATGCGCATAACGTAAGCAATAAGGCTGCCGGCTGCCGACCCCCGGCCCGGACCGACCGGAATGCCGCTCCTTTTCGCATAGTTTATGAAGTCCGCCACGATTAAAAAATAGGCGGCAAATCCCATCTGCTTTATGACGCCGAGTTCGTAGTCAAGCCTTTGGCGATACTCCCGGAGCTGCTCCTCGCCAAAGGACGGGCGCTTGCGGCCTATAGCCCCGATCCTCTGCTCGAAACCCTCCCTTACCTCGCGCTCGAACCGCTCATCCAGGCTTTCGGCTTCCTCGAGCGGAAATACCGGGAAGTGATATTTGCCGAACTCCAGTTCCAGATCGCATCTCTCGGCGATCTCGAGCGTATTTGCGAGCGCCTCGGGAACATAGGCGAACTCTTTCGCCATCTCTTCGGGGGATTTGAAGTAGAGCTGATCGGTCTGAAACTTCAGCCTTTTTTCGTCCGAGATGGTTTTGCCCGTCTGGATGCAGAGCAGGACCTCGTGTGCGCGGGCGTCGCTTTTGCGCAGATAGTGGCAGTCGTTTGTGGCCACCAGCGGAAGAGAGAGGTCGCGGCCCAGGCGCACCAGCCCCTCATTCGCCACAGCCTGTTCCGGAATCCCGTTTCCCTGGATTTCCAGGTAAAAACTACCCGGCTCAAATATTTGCGCATACTCCTGAGCCGTCCTTCTTGCACTCTCATGCTGATTTCTGATCAAAAGAGAGGTAATTTCCCCCTTGAGGCAGCCCGAAAGGGCTATCAGCCCCTCGCTGTGCCGCCTGAGGATTTCCTTGTCCATGCGCGGCTTGTAATAGAACCCTTCCGTATAACCGGCTGAGACCAGCTTCAACAGGTTCTGATAACCGGTCCGGTTGCGGGCCAGAAGCGTCAGGTGAAAGCTTCGGTCCTCATCCCCGTTTGCCTCCCCTTCGGCTCTCAAGCCCCGATCATGACGGCTCTTGGGCGCGATGTACGCCTCGCATCCGATTATCGGCCTGATCCCGTATTTTTTTGCCTGTTCGTAGAATTCCAGAGCGCCGAACATGTTGCCATGATCGGTGATGGCCGCTGCGGGCATCCTGTAGGCGCCGGCGGTTTCAAAAAGGTCCTTTAGCCGGATGGCGCCGTCAAGAAGGCTGTACTGGGTATGGACATGCAGATGGACAAAAGGCATTCGGGGTTTTTCTCCTCATTTTAGGCAAATCGGTGAACCATGGAATGCAATCCTAACACATTTGACGAACCCGTTCCCGCAAAATTAGCCGCAACCCGCCGCTACAAGGGAGCGCGCCAGAATCATGCGAAGCCAAAGCCGCCATCTGATTTTCGGAGCGCCATCCCCGTATTGCGCCGTCTCAAAAAAAGTTCAAACTATTACGAAAAAAACCGATCTATGGAATAGGGCATAAAAAAAGCGCGCAGCCGGGCGCCGCAGGCAAAAAGGGCCGTCAACCGCCGGCGAGCGAAAGAACTTGGGCGCCGGGACAGCCGGCCTGAATCTCGACAGCCCGCCTATCCACCCGCGAGGGGGGTTTTTCGAAAGTCTTTGAAGATGCGTAAGAAACAACTGATTTCAAAACTGATAGACCTGGACGAGCAGGCAAAGGCCCACGATTCCGAATTTCTGAAGATGATCCAGACGCCCGGAAACGGGGCCAAGGCATCCCTTCACGAGCGCCAAGCGCTCAGGCTGCGCTCCAGGATAAAGGACCTCATGAGGCAAATCGCCGAAGGGGTATTTTAGGAACGGGAAGCGAGATGCGAGAAGCGAGAAACAAGAAACGAAAAGCTCCCTTGCTGCGCGCCCCTTGCTCCCTGCTCCTATCTTGTTGCACTTTGAGGTCCATATTTGATCCCTGCCCAATTCAATTTTCACCTTGCTGCCGGACGGGCAATGTGATTAAGATTGAATGCAATTCGTTCAAAGAGCGCCTTCTAAACTGGACAGATGATCTCTAACCCAACAAGGCAGGAATAAAATCATGTGCGGAATAGTCGGATACATCGGCCCCGATGAAGGCCGGGACATCCTGTTAAGCGGGCTTGCCAGCCTGGAATACAGAGGCTACGACAGCGCAGGAATCGCAATGGTCGGCCCCGGCGGCCGGCTTCAGATCGTTCGGTGCGAAGGCAAACTCAGCGGACTGGTGAGCAAGCTCAAAGATCACCCGGTAAGCGGCACGGTTGGAGTGGCGCATACCCGGTGGGCGACACACGGCAGGCCCTCGGAGCAAAACGCCCACCCTCACCGCTCCGGCCCTTTCGCCCTGGTACACAACGGGATAATCGAAAATTACGCCGTTCTCAAGGACGAACTCGAAAAGGAAGGGCATCGCTTCGCGTCCCAGACGGATACCGAAGTAATAGTGGCGCTGCTTTACCGTGAGTGGCAGAGAGTAAATGAATATCGGCAGGCGGTGCGCAATACCCTCAAGAAGCTAAAAGGCTCTTACGCGCTGGTAATCGTAAACGAACTGGAACCCGACAGCCTCGTTGCCGCCAAAAAGGAAAGCCCGCTCATTCTGGGGCTCACCGAGAACGCCTTCTTCCTGGCGTCCGATGTTCCGGCCGTATTGCCCTATACACGCCAGGTGGTTTACCTGAATGACGAGGAGATCGTCTTCATTTCCCGGCAAAACTACCGGATCGAGTCGCTTGCAGATGGGACCGAGCGCCGCCCAAAGCCTCACCAGGTGGACTGGAACCCGCTAATGGCCGAAAAGGCCGGCTACAAGCATNNATTTCATGCTCAAGGAAATCTATGAACAGCCGCGGGCCGTCATCGACACCTTCCGCAGCGTGGTGGACCTCGAGCGCAAGGAGATCGCTTTTCCCGAGCTCAACCTGGATAAGACACTGCTCAACAAAATCCAACGAATCTTCCTCGTTGCGTGCGGCACCTCCTACCATGCCGCACTGGTGGCCAAGTACACGATCGAAGGGCTGTGCCGAATCCCGGTCGAGGTGGACCTTGCATCCGA
>PLSV01000285.1 GCA_003165235.1 Syntrophobacteraceae bacterium | reverse complement strand
CAGCCGTTCAGTGCCGTTACACTTCCACCTTTTGAAGGAGAGCAATCTTTTAAGCGGGAGATTATCGAGCACTCACGGAAGAGGTATGCCACCATCCGCACAAAAAAGGAAGAAGCGCCCGTCGCTGAAAGCGTTCCTCGACCCACAGACACCCCCAACCAGTTGGATCTCTTTTCTTCATCGTCATAATTATTTGCCTCTCAAAGCAAATTCGCCCCTCGTTACAGCTGTATCATTTTCTAATAGTTTAGAACCAATAACCATTCTTCTATGTGGGACATGAAGGATACAAAACACAAATTCATTCCGAACAACCTGAGGCGTTGTCGGAAAGTTCGTGGCTTGAGCCAAAAGCGAGTGGCGCACATTATGGAACTCAAGAGCACCGCCATGATCTCACGATGGGAGGCCGGCAGGTGTATTCCGAACACAGCCAATTTATTCGATCTGGCCGCTGTCTATCGAAGCACCTTGGAGGCGCTGTACGACGATTATGTGCAGGAAAGGCGTCACAAAATAGCCGCCCGAGAGAAACTGTCAGGCGGAAATGTCATGTATGAGGAAAGCTGATGTGACAAAGCAAAAAGATTGGTGGGCACCAGTCTGGAAGGGCCTGGTTATGGACGCTGACGCCGTTCATTTTCAAACAATGGGAAACGCCGTGTGGCTTTTTCTCTACTTTCTCGTCAATGCCAACCGAATCACAGGCGTTCTGATGAGAAGGACCAGGACTATATCGTTCGACATGGGGCTACCCAGATCGACAACCTTCCGGTGGTTAAAAATCCTCCGTGCGGGCGGGTACATTGAAACGCTCACTTCCGGCCATTCCCTCACTATTCAGATTAGCAAGTGGCGTCCGGTCGGAGAAGTCCCAAAATTGGGACTTCAGAAGTCTCAATTCCGGGACCCCAGAAGTCCCAAAAATGGGACTTCTGACATGCCTCAAAAAGGCGAAATTATGGCTCCAGTAAAGGATAAATCGAGCACGCCGCGTGTGCCTAACAATAATACGATTAAAGAGAATATATTAAAAAGCGATATCGATAGTATAAAAATCGACTTTAAACACCTAAGCTCTTCAAGCTGCAAGACCAGGGAAGAACTTCTGGCCTACGACTTGGCGGAAGCCCTCCATGACCTTCCCGGTTTTCCGCTGTATCTCTCCTATGCCCGAAAATACCCCGAGTCTCTGCTCCGAGAAACCGTGGGCAGAGTGCGGGAAGTTCCTCCGAGCAAAATCAAAACCAGCCGTGGTGCGCTATTTAATTTTTTAATCCAACAACATGCCAAATAACGCATACACGGTCCTCGCGGTTAATCCCGGAACGAAGTATCTGGGCATAGCCGTGTTCCGGGGACTGGAGCTTCAAGACTGGCGAGTGAAGAACCTCAGCGGGAAATGGTCCAAGGAGAAGTTGAAAAAGGCGCTGACGATCATCTCCACCTGGACCCTACGATACCGGCCCGATCTTGTGGCCATAAAAAGACTGCATCCCTCGCGTAGCTCTCGCGGCCTCAATTCGCTCCACACCCAGATTCAGAGACTGTGCCTCAAAAAGAAACTCCGCCTCATCCACTACACGATCAAGCAACTGAAAACCGTCTTCTGCCACGAAGAAAGAAAAAACAAAAGAAACTTGGCTGAAGCGGTAACCGCTCTATACCCCGAACTCACCTCTGAGCTCGCTATCGAAAAACGGCGGAGGAACCCCTACCACATGAGAATGTTCGAAGCCGTGGCCCTCGGAGCCGCAGGGGTTCATGAAATTACTAATCGACGTAACAGGCGGGAAGCTCGCGATTGCTCTTCCGCCCCACAACAACATGCCTAACACAAAAGCAAGAATCCTCGCCATTGACCCAGGAACCCGGTACATGGGCGTGGCGGTCATGGAAAATGGCGAGCTTCTCTATTACGGGGTGGAGATAATCAAAAAACAGGAAACGCCTCACGAGACTCTGAGGGAAGGAAGAAAAGTCATCCTGAGACTGATTAACGATTTGAAGCCACGAATACTCGCAGTCGAAAAAACCTTCTTTGCCAATAACAGAAGCTCTGCCTTGCTCAATGTCTTTGCCGATGAAATCCGAGCTATCGGGAGGAGAAAAGGACTCAAAGTCATCGGCTTTGCGCCGAGTACGCTAAAAAAATTTATCTGCGGCCATGGCCGGGCCAGCAAATTTCAAGTGGCGACGGTGATTGTATCGATATTCCCGGAACTAAAAGTCTATCTCACTCAGGACCGGGCCTGGAAAGAGAGATTCCACCAGAATATGTTTGACGCCGTGGCCTTGGCGGTCATGGCGGGAGAAATGAATTGATCGTACCTCTCTTGGGATAGACTCAGCCACAGTCTCAAACCTATCCCGATGACAGTCACCAACGGTTTCCCATGGGATGCCGGCAAAATAAAGACGACCGAACAAGACGAGTTGGTTGAACTCTCCAAAACTACCTGTGGACATCGCCAAGAAAAAGAGGATGTAATATAATAATGGTGTAAGTGATTAATAATTATAATAAAAGCCAATGAACAAAAAAATTAACCCGCTTTTGGCCGTCGCGTTGATCATCATAATGGCCGGGGTTTCGGTGGTGGTCATTTGGCGCTATTCAGCGAAGCTAAAGGAAAGCGTTCCGGCTGCGCAACAGGCAGGTCAAGTATCCAATTTTAAGCCGGCTGTGATGGCTGAGCAACCGCCAACTGACAATCAAGCAACTGCTACGGCAAATAATGAAGCCGAGCCTCTTCAGAACCATTCTGACTCTTCTACGATAGAGTACATCAATAATGAGTTTGGCTTTAAACTCAACCTCCCAGCAAAATGGAAAGGATATAAGGCGATAACATTCAAGCGAACAACCTTGCCTGCCGCTGGGGGACAAGAATTTACCTCTGTCCAAATACTTTTGCCAACAACAGAGCCTGATTGGGAGGGAGCCGGTAATGGATACGATACTATCGTCAAAGGTTATGCCGCTGTATTAGACGTGGACATATTCGATATTAATATTTGGAATGAAGGATTTAATTCTACTGCATGTGATCAAAATCCAAAAGAGTGCCCAAGTCTAGATGGTTTATTGATTAAAACCGATAAATATATGTATTTCGCTTCAGGACTTGATAATGGACTTCCTTATGACTTACGTCAAGTGTTTTCAAGTTATTGGCCTAGCTTTGATCCTAAAATATATGTAGAACAAAACTTCACACTCATTGATAATTGATTACTAAATTAATTGCGTATGCACACATTCACCTATGTTTCATTTATTTAAAGAGGTTATCTGTAATATCCGGTTGCCGTCCAAGTCTTATTAGCATTTGTTCCTATACTGTTAATATATGTTTGCTTACTTGCATCAACGCTAAAGGTTGCATTATTATATGGCAAAAACGCCTCGTTACACGTAGCATTCATCTCACCTAAAGTGAAAGTGTAGGTGGTGATGTTACCAACTGTTTTTTTATGTACGGCTGATGTAATTATTGACACATGTTCCGTGTTATATGCAAAGCAATCCCATTGTTGAGGGTGGTAATTATAATCTATAGAGCCTGGTGCATAAAAGGCGCCTGGATTTGGAAAAGGCAGATGATGAAGCAATCTTTCATAAGCTACATACCAGGTGCATTGACCATAGCCTCTCGTTTGTATTATTCCCATTACATTCATAACAAAAGGATTGCTAGTCTTGTTGGATGATGACTTTACATACAGCTTAACCCCTGTCACGGCCTTATAGGTATATGGCACCTTTGTAAATACCGTAATTGAATTATCGCTCCAATCAGATTCAGATATAGATAATTTAATGTTGGGATCTGAAGCAGTTACAGTACCTGGCTTAGCTCCAAATCCAGTTCCTTGAATTTGTAACCAACTATGTAACCAACTAGTGCTTTGGCTTTCCATGGCGTAGTAGCCGTAATAATTACCATGGGCATATTTACAAGCCGCACCTTGTCCATTCCATGTACCGTTCTCCACTCCTACTCCATCGTTATATCCAGATATGCTCGAAATAGTAGGCAGTGTAATTTGCTTCCCCGTAAAATTCTGATTCGTGACAGCTTTCCCTTTGACGTTCACACTTCTGCTGCCGGGCGTGAAGGTATATCCATTCATACTGGGTGTTACAGTGTACACGCCGTTGGCAAGATTGGCAAAACTGTACTTGCCGGAGCTGTCAGTTACCGTCGTATTTATTTCGGCACCACTCAACGTCACGGTGACTCCGGCAAGGGGGGTGCCTGCTGAGGTTACAGCTCCCGAGAGGGAGTGACCAGGTTGTACGTAGGTGCCGGTCAAGGATGTAAGCTGCCCGCTTGAGATGTTGGCAGTCTGATTGGCAGGGGTGGTCCAACCGGTAACGGGCTTGAAGGTCAGCGTATAATTACCTACCGCGAGACTCCCGACCGTAGCCCCGCTTGCGTTCCATGAGGTGCCGCCGTCCACGCTCCACATCGCTCCGGCAGAGACTGCGGCCTGCGGTAAGATTGCAACCGCAAGCGATCCCGTCTGCGGAAGAGAGGAATCGGCTATTTTTGTGACGAAAGCGTCACCGCCCCCCAACGGATTCGGATAAATGGGGTTCTGCACAGGGAAATCGGATGAAAAAGTATAGCCCGTAACATAGGCATTTCCCATGCCGCCGACGGCGATTGCTTGGCCCACGTCGTAAACACTTCCGCCAAGATAAGTGGAATAGACGAGGGCGGTTCCAGACGCATTCATCTTCGTGACGAAAGCATTATTTGCCTCCCGCAGATTTGGATAAATGGGGTTCACCACGGGAAAATCGGATGAAGAAGTATAGCCCGTAACGTAGGCGTTTCCCGAACTGTCAACGGCGATAGCTCTGCCCGCTTCATCACCACTTCCGCCAAGATAAGTGGAATAGACCAAGGCGGTTCCCGACGAGTTTATCTTTGTGACAAAAGCATCAGAGTGCCCCTGCAGGTTTGGGGATAAGGGGTTTTTTACCGGAAAATCGGATGAAGAAGTATATCCTGTAACGCAAGCGTTTCCCGAGGCGTCAACAGCGATAGCAAAGCCCGAGTCATTACCACTACTTCCACCAAGATAAGTGGAATAAACCAGGGCTGTCCCCGACGAATTTATCTTTGTGACGAAAGCATCAGAGTACCCCTGCAGATTTGGGAAAAGGGGGTTCTCCACTGGAAAATCGGATGATACGGTTTCACCCGTAACGTAGGCGTTTCCTGAGCCGTCAACGGCGATAGCGTAGCCATAGTCTCCATAACTTCCGCCAAGATAAGTGGAATAGATAAGGGCGGTCCCCGACGAATTTATCTTCGTGATGAAAGCATTTCCATAATAACTTCGCAGGTTCGGGTAAAGGGGGTTCTGTGCCGGAAAATCGGATGACCAGGTAGAACCCGTAACATAGGCGTTGCCCGTGCCGTCAACGGCGATACCGCAGCCGTCGTCGTAGTTACTTCCGCCAAGATAAGTCGAATACACTAGGGCGGTTCCAGACGCATTTATCTTCGTAACGAACGCATTGTGAGACCCCCGCAGATTTGGATAAAGCGGGGTTTTTACAGGGAAATCGGTTGAATACGTAATGCCCGTAACGTAGGCGTTCCCCGAGCTGTCAACGGCGATAGCTGCGCCACTGTCGCCACCCGATTGGCCACCACTTCCGCCAAGATAAGTGGAATAGATAAGGGCGGTCCCCGACGAATTTATCTTCGTGATGAAAGCATTGCTAAGCCCCCGCAGATTTGGATAAATGGGGTTCACCACGGGAAAATCTGATGACTCAGTATAGCCCGTAACGTAGGCGTTTCCTGAGCTGTCAACGGCGATAGCTGCGGCACTGTCGCCACCGCTTCCACCAAGATACGTGGAATAGACAAGGACAGGGTCAATGATGAGCTTTTTTGAGCTGTCGTATGATGCTATCTTAAAACCGCATGTGAATTCAATACTACCCGGCTGCTGCGTGATTTCTTCGCGCGCAGCCTCTTCCGATACGATATCCGGGTTCACAAGCGCAGAAGCGGATTTGGTTGTCTCTATCACAAACCCACCTTCAAGCGGCAGCCGTTTTCCGTCTGTCTCCTGGTAAATCAGAGGCTTTTTCTGCATTAGTTCACGGCCGTCAGCCAGTGTGATGGCGAGGTCTCCCGCAGCGTTGACAATCGCATTTGCGACCCCGCTGTACCGAAAATTAACCTGGGATGGATCGACGCCGGGTTTGACGATGATATCGTATTCGATTTGCCTGTTGTTTCCGTAGAACTTGATGTCAACTCCAGGGTATGCCTCTTTGTATAGGACGGCTCCGTAGGTGGGAATGCTGGTGCGCCATTTCGCCGGATCGTTTCCGATGAAATAGTTGACTATCCCTTGCTGGCGGTCCTCCGGCATGACGTGAACATCCTTGTTCATGCCCAGCGGAGCGAGCTTCATGACGGGCGCACCCGCTTCTTTGTCATCCTTTTTGGCCTTCTGAAATGCAAAAACAACTCCGTCTGGAGTAAAGAAGACGGAGTGTCCGTGCCCTCTTTCAAGGAATTTTACTGCATCATCGGACTGGCCCTGGTTCTCGATAAAAGAGAGAGGCAGCTTTCCATAGCTCTCTTGTACCCGGAGCGCCTTTGCGCTGTCGGCGGCATGGTCGGACTTGGATGAAATCTCACCGGCCCGTGTCTGAAGGTTTGCAGCGACGGGCTCTGTCCCCTTGTGATGAGCGAAGAACCCGGAACCCACGATCAGTAAGAAAAATGTGGCTATCACGCAAAGAGAAATCTTCCATTTCATTTCGGATACCCTCCTAAGGTCACAACCGCCAGCCCCTGCTCTGAGACATGCAGCTTAAAAAGGTAAAATAATAGGATGGAACCTAATTCCTCGAAGATTTTTTCGACAAGAATGGATCATTGCCATAACTTGCCTTCCGGGTGGGATGCACTTTGTCAATTCTTATATACAGATTACACTCAAACCAACTCTATCTGTGCACCATTTAGTCTGCAATGTAAAGGGGATTTTGTGTGACTTTTCCAGCCTTATAGCTGTTGCGCAATGGCAAGATAGTCATCATCGACCTTTCACATCTTCACCTCGAATGTGCTCCCACAAGCAAATTTCCCTTCCTTGTCTCAGTATCCACCGCCGCTACACTGAAATCGGATAAGGCAATCCTGCCTTCGTGATCTCACCGCTTTTGAACCAATTGCACCACATCACGAATTGTTCTTTGAAAACCGATGCTGTCCGGTTTCGGACAAAGGAGATCGCCATGAAGCGCAAAACACGTGGGCGCGCTCCCGATGTGCGCGAACCGATCAAAAAGTTTATCGCCGAGCACAAAGGGCAACGGTTCATGCTGGACTGAGGCCACCGCGCGATCATCGGCGATGGTCGAAGTAATACCATTATTCTCTACGCTAGCGGCAGAGCGGTCTGCCACCAGTGCGGGTACTGACACATCTCGAAATGAATGTTTGAAGTGATCCCACAGAGGAGGACCCTATGAACGAATTAATGCTTCATCGCGGCGGCAATCTGGTGACAAGGGCCGATCTGGACCTCGTGCCTTTGCCGGAGGCTACCGACTCGTATCTCCCGGTCAGCCATTACCACCTGGCCGACAAGCTCCTGACCATCAGTCAGAACCTCTTGACCGATTACGTTCTGCTCGGCGAGCATTACGCTCTGGCCCGAAGCGGCAACCAGCTTTTTGCCCTTTTGAATTTCCAAAAGGACCACAAGGAACTCGGCCTCTCCGTGGCTTTCCGGAATTCCTACGACCGCTCGATGTCCATCGGTCTGGCTATCGGGGCCTCAGTCTTCATCTGCGACAACCTGGCTCTTTCCGGCGATGTGGCTGTGATGAAAAAGCACACCAAAAATGTTTGGAACGGCCTGGAGGACCTGGCCATCTCCACTCTCTATCGCGCCGGCAAGAACTTCCAAAAAGTAGTTGCAGATGCTGATCGGCTGAAAGCCATTCCTATGGACAACAGAAACGCCTTTGAGCTCATGGGTTACCTGTTCGGGCAAGACATCATCAGCCCGAGACAACTCACCACCGTCAAGGACGAATGGCTGAAACCCTCTCACCAGGAATTCCAGGCCCGGAACAAATGGAGCTTCTTCAATGCCGTGACGGAGGCCCTTAAGAGCTGCCCGCCTATCTCGATCATGGAGAAACATAAAGAGGCGTATAGCGCAGTCATCGATGTTTAGGGGAGTGCCAGCATGGACTCAAAACAGGCTATAGATGAAATTTTCGAAACGGTCCAGTCCCAGGAGGAAACCTTGGTAAAAATTTATAAGCTGTACTTCCCCGACTGGGACGCGATCAAATCCATTCACGGCTGGCCCACCTGCTCAAGGGAAATGTGGGGCTACATCTGCCGGAAATTTCAGACCCTCGACCGGAAATACCACCCCAAGGTTGTTCCCGGCGGAGCGTGGATGAATAATGGATTTTCCAGCAGGGAAAACCTCAAAGGATGGGAGGTGGACTCAACCACTACGCATGTCGAATACAAGGAGACAGNNCGATTATTAGCCTGGTGGTCAATTCTGATGACGGACAGTAATGGTTTTGAAACGGCCGCAAAGGGAAAGTACCCTGTGGCCAAAGCCCCAACCCGAAAAAATTACGGGATGGGGTTTTATATTTGCTCGAAGCGATGTGCGAGAGAAGGGATAGGGAAAGAAGTCTGCTCGCCACTGACTAACTTTTAACAAATCTTCCTTTTGATTTCATCTTGTAAACCACGTGCAGCGGAAAAAACTCAAAGTAATTGTCCTCATCTCTCAGGCCAAGTAAATGGGCCGGTTTCATTTAAAGCTAGACTATTTTAAGTACAGCCCCCCGGCCGCCTGGGGCGTGCTGTCGCCTCCAAAATTCGAGACCTATTCCTGAATCCATTTTTAGGAGGCTTTTCCCCGCGCCCTGGCACACTTAGCGCGGCGACGAATCGCTATGATTAATCGAAAAATTCAAAACAGCTGGGAGTCCGGGAAGGGACGCTTGTGTCTCAGCCGGTTTGCCCATCGTGTGCCCGTGGGGATAATAAGCAAGACAGGGAGTACTAGACGGCGGGTTCAACTCCCGCCGCCTCCACCATTTTTTGGTTCGACAATTAAGTACCTGGAAATACTGAGCCTTCTATTTTTGCTGAGACTTTCGCCGGTCCTCTTAGCGAAAGTGGAGGCTATTTGGGGAACCAATTGAAGTTATTGTCAAAATACTCCAAAATCTTGCCTGCTTTCTTTTCAGGTGCTTCCGCGTAATTGCCTGAGACTTCATAGACAATTTTCTTCGAACCATTCCGCATGCCTTTAAATCGGGCACTGTCGGCGCTAAAGTTGCCATTCCGAGGTCGAAAGGCGCATTCCAAGGCTCTTAAATAGCCAATCAGGACCACTCTTTCCTCGGGCAGGCCCGCTTTAGCGCGGTCCGACCCCGAACGATCCGATTTCTCAATTGCTCTGCCGCAGTAGTAGAATTTCACATAGAGCTTTTTCGATCCTTTATTCCGAGTGATACACCCTTCTCCCCTTTTGCTTTTTCATTTGACCTTCGAAAATACAAAACCTCCGCCACAATCGCCTCCTATTTCATAACCTCCTTTCCGGCTGTGGGTTTTGCTTACTGTAGGGAACCAGACTATACGGTCGGAATGAGGGGATTTTTTTCAGAACAGATTGACGGGAAGCCGGGTATTATCGGAATAAA
>PLSV01000401.1 GCA_003165235.1 Syntrophobacteraceae bacterium | reverse complement strand
ATTCATAAACGGGGCAAGGAAAACAATGGGCGGCTGACGTTCGAACATTTCGATGCGCCAAAGAAGACTGACGATCCCGGCATGCTGCACGAGGGGGGCGACGGCATAGTTGCTCTTGACGAAGCCATGTCGCGGCACATCCGCCAGGCGCTTCAAATTTGCAATGGCAAAATAAGCGGCGCCGGAGGGGCTGCTCTGCTCCTTGGAACCAATCCCAACACCCTCAGAAGCCGGATGAGAAAGTTGGGCGTTTCCTTTAAATACACATCGGCGCGGTGAAGGGTGGGGAGTAAAGAGGAGACGGACGATCACGGGGAGATAGAGATTCCTTGGACTGGGATTGCTTGAAGAAAGTCATGCTGCTGGAGGACCGGGGGGTGATTTCCCTGGTTGGCGCCGGAGGCAAGACCACCCTCATGTTCTCACTGGCTAAGCAGATGAAGGATTGCGGGAAAACAGTCCTCACCACGACCACCACGAGGATCTTCATGCCCGCAGTGAGCCAGTCGCCTGCAACCGTTGTTTCGGAAGCCCCGGAGGCGCTCCTGCCGGAGATCAAGCGGCTTCTGAAGCTTTACGGCCACGTGAGCGCAGGCGCGGCTCACCTGAAAGAGCACGGCAAAATCACGGGCTTTTCACCCGAGATGATTGCGCGGCTGTGGCGATCGGCCATTGCGGACTGGATCCTCGTCGAAGCCGACGGCGCCGCCGGACGCCCTTTGAAGGCCCCTGCGTCTCACGAGCCCGTCATTCCAGCCGTTACGGACCACCTGGTGGCGGTCGCAGGACTGAGAGCGATCGGGCGCCCCTTCGATGAAAGACATGTCTTCAGAACCGGCCGGTATGCGGCCATAACCGGCCTGAGTTCCGGAGAACCGATCACGGCTTCCTCGGTGACGGCCGCGATCCTCCACCCGGAAGGAATAATGAAAGGCGCCCCTTCCGAGGTTCAAAGATTCGTATTCCTCAACAAGGCCCAGCGGGAAGATCTCCATAAGACGGGAGAAGAAGTCGCGGCACAGCTCCAGCAACGATGCCGGGGCAAATTGAAACGCGTTTTCATCGGATCGGCGGAGGAAGACCCGACCCAGTGGAAATGCGTGAACACGGGAAGCTGAGAGGATCGCATGGGTCGTGTCGCAGGCATCATCCTGGCTGCCGGAAAGTCTTCCCGAATGGGGCGGATGAAGCTCCTTCTCGACGTCCACGGGAAACCCATGCTCGGGCATGTGCTGGAAAACGCGCTGCACTCAGCCCTGGACGAGGTTATCGTTGTTTTGGGCGAGGAATATGAACGCATCCTGGAAAGGATTGATTTCAAGGGCGCTGCGGTGGTTTTCAATCCGGACTTTCTTAAGGGACAGAGCACCTCCCTAAAGGCCGGGATCGCGGCAGTGGGGGAAAGCTGCGGCGCCGCGCTCTTTCTTTTGGGCGACTTGCCCCTGGTGAGTCCCGGAGTCATAGACGCCGTTTTGAAAAAACACAAAGCAACCCATGCGGCAATCGTGGTCCCGGTTTTTGCCGGCAAGCGGGGCAATCCGGTCCTCCTGGCGAGGTCCCTTTTTCCGATGGTCCTGGCGTTGGAAGGAGATACCGGCGCCCGCCCGCTCCTGGCCGCCTACAAGGACCTCATCGAAACCGTCGATGTTGAGCATGACGGCATACATTTGGATGTGGATACCTGGGAAGACTACCTGGGCATTCAGGAAAAGGTTTTATCTTCCACGCGGCAAAGGAGCCGCTTAAACGGGGCGCAATCATAGAAGGGCGGGGCTTGGGAACCGCGTTCGGTTGCAGACAGTTATATAACATGATCGGCTCAGGGGTCGAAGACGATGCGCGCCGGCCCTTCTCAACTATTTTAACTTGATCGCTAACTGCTCTATCCTATAATTTCATAAAGTTACAAACTACGGCAAGGCATCATCAACCCACTGCGCCGCAAGCTTTTCCCGATCGCGGATTCCTGCCCTGACCGATCCGCACGACTTCCGAAACAGGACACCCAAATTCAAATATGATTTGCAAAACTTGCGTACTTCGGAACTTCGTTTTTTCAAGGAGGAGAGCTGTAGCAACTTTTTTCAGAAAAGCTAACGCTGTGAACTCAGAATGAACTTTGGGAACTAACCCCAAGGGATGGGGTTTACCCCGCAGGGATCGTAACAATCGGCACGCCCTCCTTACCGCCGGTTTCCACGAGGGTAAAGATGAACATGAGGAAGGAAAACATGCGTTTTGACGGCAGGTCCCGGTCATCGATCCAGAACCAGTGGTCGTGGTATGGCACCGCGACGAATGCATCGGCTGGGTTCTCACGGGAGCTGTGAATCCGGATCAGGGGAGTTGACGGGCCGCCCATGCCTGAATCATCTGTCTGTGTCGGATTGACCCGCTTTTCCTCCACGTGGATATTCGGAACTTCAATATAGGAGGCAAGATCGATAATGATCTCCAGGATGGAGCGACTCAGAATTGCCACTTCCCGGTCGTTTTTGGCGATCGAGGCATACACGACGGCGAATTCCTGTGCGGTGGGGTCGAGGCCCAGCATCTTTCGCACGCCAAGGATGTCCTCTCCGGTTGCTTCATCCACCTTGCCACGAAAGGTCATGAACGTGGCTTCCTTCTCGGTTGTCTTCATTACGCGCAGGCCGATCGCCCCAGAGGCCTGAATCTTCCTCAACCTTTCGAGCAGGGGGTAGAATTCAGGATCTGCCGGGCGGGCCCGTGCTGCCCCTCCGTATCGGTTTCTGATGCCGTTCACGGAATGCACAGTGACCCTGAAAACAAGATCGACCGGGTAATTCGCCTGGATCAGACTCAGGATTGCTGCAGGCGGGATAGGGGTCATCAGGCTTCGTGCGAACTTCTCCCCCGTTAGCGGGCTGTAGGTGATGGTGGGCCGGTCGATATATTGGGCGGCAACCCCCGCTGACTGGTTATTTGTCAGGGCTGAGGTGACAGGGTTCACCCAGGTAAGCTGTAGGTTCAACTGGCTCTGGACGGAGTACTGACTGATCACCGATGCCACCTCAAGGAAGGTTGGAGCGTCTCCATAACGCAGCTTCACCATGTTGACGAGCATCTGGGCCTTCCAGGAATCAGAAATGGCGCTGGTGTAATCGAACCTATCGCGGACAACGCTGTGCGGGCCAACGCCTGCGCAGCCCGCGAAAGTCAAGAGCAGGCCAGTGAAAACGATTGTGTTGAACCCCTTTCGAACGATCATCCCTATCCCTTCCCTTCAACACCCTTAGAGCCATTCCAGTAAATGAAATCCCCAAGCTGGATGATCCACATAAAGCCCCTGGCTGCACATGGCGTCCCCATCCCACTTGTAGACCGCCGATGTGAACGCGTCTTTTTGGTTGACCAGCATTACGTCATTCGAGTGGATCCCGGTAACCGTCAGTCCTCGAAGCCCGAACTCGCTCTTCAGTACGCTCCTCGTCCTTGCCCTGCGACCAGACCAATACGATGCAACACACGGCAAGGATCACTGCCGTCAGAATAGCGGCCAGTATCAAGGCAAGCGCTGGGGCCAGCCTGGTCCGCTGGTGCAGCAGAACAATCAGCCAAGTGAAAATGAAAAGGCTCGGCAGGAACAGCCACGGTTCCAGCACATCACCGGCTTGCCCAATCCATGGACAGACCCAGACGTCCTTCCACCAGTTCTTGATCCTCTTTCTCGGCCATCCCACGATTGGCAGGTGTTCCTCCTGCAATGTGCCCTGCTTGGCTTGCTGGCCCAGGAACTTAAGATATCCTCGAGCCTGGTAGCTCTTGTAGAGCATCACGAATGCCGAGAGCGTGACAAGAATCCCTGCAAGGGAAAGCATAAAATCCTCCGACGCCCCCCCACGCCCTTCAACGACAAATGCGTTGGCGATAAACCCTTGACCTATCAACAACCACATGATGCGGTGATTGGTGACGTCGTTTTCGTGCCTGATCATTTCACGAATGACGGTCGTATACTGTTCCTGTCGGACGTCGTACATGGATCGGCATCCCTTCTGGCTGCTCCTTCCAGCCAAGGTGATCAACAGGGAACGCGAAGTTTCACGTTTCCTTTGGCAACCTTTGCTGGTATGCGCGAGTCACTCCAATCATTGGTCACTAACCTGCTAAGCCCTTCCTGTTTGATCGGCTCACAATGCTTGCACATGGAAAAGGTGACATTCCCACGGCTTCAGGTCGACGTACAGACCAGCATCCCGTATCTCGTTCCCGCTTCGGTCGTAGATTTCACCTGACAGAACATCGTTGAGGCGCCACGTCCTTCCTCTCAGTTCATCCCACGGCACCCTGAGGAGCGCCTGAGAGGTCTCATCGGAAAAATTCACGACGATGAGGCAACGCTCATCGTCCTTGACCCAGCACCAGGAAACGAGGTTCATATAGCTCGCATTGTCAGGCCATCCTGTTCGCTCACAAAGACGCCATGTCCCCTCAAGGAAATCTCCCCCGCGCAAGGTCTCAAGCAATTGCCGGTAGAACGCAAGCAGTGCCTCATCCGGCGGCTCATCCGGACGCCGGGCCAAAAAAACCGGTAAACGAACCCTCCGCCCCTCCATCTGGCCTTCATGGATCAAGCATGCCCCAGGAAGCGTCAGGGCCGTAACCGCAGCCGTCCGGTGCCTTTCCGGAGTGAAGGCAGCCGCCGCTCGGGGTTCGTCATGATTTTCGATGAAGCGGACCAGCTTTTCCTGGTAGGGGAGGTCCGCACAGAGGTGCAGCCGCACGCTTTCTGCCGGGTCGTGTTCCAGGCGGTCGTAGAGCCGTTTGTCGTAGCAATAGTCAAATCCCTGCTGCTGCAGCTCCCACTCCATGTCCCAGTAAGCCTCGGCGATGAACTGGAACCCTGGGTGTCTCTCCTTGACGGCAGGGATGACCTGGGGCCAGTAATCCGTCGCGGGCCTTGTTCCGGCACGACTGCCCCAGGTCCTCTCAAAGATGGAATTCATCAGGAGCATGGCCATGTCACAGCGTACGCCGTCGCACTGAGCGGCGATCTGCCGCACCGTCTGGACGGCGGCGCTCCGAAGACCCTGATCGAAGGCATTGAGTTGGAGCACGTCGGGCCAGGCAGGAAAGTACGGGTCCCGGCCGCAGGCCAGCACCTTTCCCCCGGCTGCGACAAATGAAGCGGGGTCCCGGCGCAGGTCATCGTCGTCTCCCTGGATGAAATACTCGGGATGCGTGAATACCCAAGGGTGATCTGGGGCTACGTGGTTGGGCACAAAATCGAGGATGAGTCGCATGCCGCGCTCAGCGAGCTTTTCACGCGCTGTGGCAAGCCCCTGGGGACCTCCGAGGTGTTCGTCCACGACGTAGCGGCGCACACAGTAAGGGGAACCCACATTGTCTTGTTCCGTGAAGTCAGGAAGCGCCCGGCGGAAATCAGTCAGAAGGCCTGGATTTTTCATCGAAATTCCGATGCCTTCAGGACTTCGTTCCCAAACTCCCATGAACCAGACGGCGTCAAAGCCAAAAGAGGCCAAGTCATCCCACTCTTCCGCCATAACGGAAGCCAGGGTGGTGGGGCTCTGGTATCTTTGGCCGAGTTCTTGGAGCCAGACCCAGGTGTTGATTTCATAGATTAGTGGATATTTTGGCCAGGGTTTCATGGCTGAATCTCCTTTATGATTACGACTGCGACTGGTCCCGGAACGCCGCACTCTTGCCGCCTTTTAGAAACTTGGCGCCATCCTGACGACCGAAGAGCTCGATCAATTATGCCACCAGTCCCGTCCATCCCGTCTGGTGGCTCGCACCGAATCCCGCTCCGTTGTATCCGTGGAAGTATTCATGGAAAGGGACTGCGACAATTCCGTCACCCAAATCCGGGTTTTGATCCGGTGGCGCATGGGATAGCGAGGCGCTGCCACGATCATTCCCTACTTTCCCCCAACCACCGCGCCAGGCGTGTCGTGAGTGCTCTGGAAAGCGCGTAGGGGAGGCAAATAAGAATCGGCCCAACCACCAGGGCTGAGCCTGGATGCACCGCATGGTAGATGATCAGTTGAAACACGACGTCCAGGATAATCCCCATGGCGAGCAAAGTTTCGACGGCCGCCGCTCCGCTTCGCAGCAATTCTCTCCGATGTCCGGCATGGAAGAGCAGACCGAACAGGTAGGGCGGGGTTCCCGCCTTTGCATCGTCCAGGCCTCCGCGCACCCCCAGCAGGATGGCGAACATCGGCTGCAAGATGAAGCGCAAACGTCCGGGCCCTGTGAACCTCAGCGGCAATTCCTCCAGGAACTGCCTTGAGAAAAGGTACACGCGGCCCGTCTCAATGATGTCCACGATCGCAAACGGTATCGCGGCCACGATCACGAGGGTCGCCAGCACCGTCACTATGGTCTTGCGTCGCAGCTTCATGTCCTTGGCCTCAGGAAACGAACCTCCCCATGCAACGTCCAACTCATGCTTCTTCTCCTTGCCCGCCCCGGCGCCCTAGGCGCCCTGAATAAACCCAGCCTGCTTGCCCACCTCCAGGGCCCGCTTGGGGTCCAGGAGCCCATAAAGCTGGATGGCTTTGGCAACAATCCCTGTCCAGCCGGTCTGGTGGCTTGCGCCAAGCCCCGCGCCATTGTCGCCGTGGAAGTACTCATAGAATAGAATGTGATCGCGCCAGTGTGGGTCGGTCTGGAACTTCTCCGTACCGCCGTATACGGGACGCCGGCCGTGCTCGTCGCGGGTGAATATCCGGGTGAGTCTGTCTGCGATCTCCTTGGACACCTCGAAGAGGTTCATCATCTTCCCGGAGCCCGTGGGACATTCAATCTTGAAGTTGTCGCCGTAGTAGAGGTAGAAATTCCAGAGCGCCCGGATGATAAGCGCGTTCACCGGCATCCAGACCGGGCCCCGCCAGTTGGAGTTGCCGCCGAACATGCCTGTGTTCGACTCGGCCGGCAGGTAGTCCACCCGATACTCCTGGCCTTGCACGTGGAAGACGTACGGGTGCTGCTCATGGAACTTGGAGAGCGAGCGGATGCCGTAGTGGCTCAGGAACTCGTTTTCGTCCAACATCTTCGAGAGAATCCGGCGGAGCCGCTCCGGGTTGACCAGGGCAGTGATCCCCCGCTCGGCCACGCCCAGGTGTCCCGGGCCTGCAGGGTGGATAGTCTCCAAAAGCTCGGGCATCCGGCGCAGCCGCTCATACATTTGAGCCGTCGCCCGCGGTGCACGCTCCCGCTGCCACGCCTCGATCACCGTGGTGGCGCACAGAGGCAGGAGCCCCACCATCGAGCGCACCTTGAGCCTCTGGGAACTACCGTCGGGGAGTCGCAGCAGGTCGTAGTAGAAGCCGTCCTCCTCGTCCCACATGCCGTACTCACCGGGCCGGTTCATGGCCCCGGCGATATAGTGGAAGTGCTCCGCGAACTTTAAGACCATGTCCTCGTAGGTGCGGTCGTGGACAGCGAGCTCCACTGCGAGTTCCAACATGTTCTGGGTGAAAAGGGCCATCCAGGCGGTGCCGTCAGCTTGCTCCAGGTGACCGCCGGTGGGCAGCGGGGCACTGCGGTCGAAGACGCCGATGTTATCGAGCCCAAGGAAACCACCTTCGAAAACATTCTTGCCGAACCGGTCCTTGCGGTTCACCCACCAGGTGAAGTTCAGCAAAAGTTTGTTGAACGCGGACTTGAGGAAATCAAGGTCCACTTCGCCACGCAGTGCCTGCTCGGTGCGGTGCAGGAAGAGCGTGGCAAAGGCGTGGACCGGTGGGTTCACGTCGCTGAAGTTCCACTCATAGGCGGGCATCTGGCCGCTGGGATGCAGGTAGACCCCGCGGAGCATCAATTCCATCTGCTGCTTGGCGAAGTCGGGGTCCACGATCGAGAGCGGGAGCGTGTGGAAGGCCAGGTCCCAGGCCGCGTACCACGGGTACTCCCACTTGTCGGNNTCTCGGCCATGGGGATCATGTGAAAAGCCAGGTCCCAGGCGGCATACCAGGGGTACTCCCACTTGTCGGGCATCGAGATGATGTCCTCGTTCATCATGTGGAACCACGCGCGGTTCCGGAACTCGCGGCTCCCGGCGTGGAGGGGGTGGGCGCGGTGCTCCTCCAACCACTGGTCGGCGTCCAGATAGTAATACTGCTTGCTCCAAAGCATGCCGGCGATGGCTTGACGCATGACGTTGGCCGCATCCGCAGAGATCGAGGGCGGGGTTACGGAGCGGTAGAACTCGTCCGCCTCTTTAAGCCGTGCGGCCAGTGTCTCGTCAAACTCCGTCCCGAAAGGGGATAAAGTGACTGCGGTTTTCCGGCCTTTCCCGGCAGGGGCTTGGGCTGTGAGGCGCAGCCGCACGGTCGCAGACTTGCCGGACGCGACCTTCAGACGGTAATGCGCTGCGACCTTTGTGCCGTGCAGATCGCGGTTCACCGCCTCCTGCCGGCCCAGCACGACACAGTTGTTGATGCCGTCTTTGACGTAAGGGGCGGCGTTGGGGGATTCAGGGAAGAGCCGATCGTTGTTGGTTTCGTTTTCGGTAAACAGAAAGGGAGTGTCGCCTTCGCAGTAGAGGGTGTACTCGCCCAGTACCGGGTGCGTTGCCGCAACAGCACTCGTACCCGCCGGTCCCTTGATCTGCTTGAGATTCGGTTTCTCGCCAGGTCTGTCAATCCATGACGCCCAGTCGTTGCGGAACCACAGAGTCGGCAGCAGGTACAGTTCGACCTCTTCCGGTCCCCGGTTGAAAGCGGTGATTTGCACCAGGATGTCTTCCGCACCGCCTTTGGCGTACTCCACGAAGACGTCAAAATAGCGGTCGCCGTCGAAGACGCCGGTGTCGAGGAGCTCATACTCCATCTCGTCGCGGGTGCGCCCGCGATTCGTCTCCACCAGGTCGGCATAGGGAAAGGCCGCCTGGGGGTACTTGTAGAGAAACTTCATGTAGGAGTGGGTGGGTGTGCTGTCGAGATAGAAATAATACTCCTTCACGTCCTCACCGTGGTTCCCTTCGCTGTTGGTCAAGCCGAAGAGGCGTTCCTTGAGAATGGGATCCTTGCCGTTCCAGAGGGCCAGGGCGAAGCAGAGGTGCTGCTTGTCGTCGGAAAGGCCGGCGATGCCGTCCTCGCCCCAGCGGTAGGTCCGCGAGCGCGCCTGATCGTGGGTGAAGAAATTCCAGGCATCACCATTCTCGCTGTAATCCTCGCGCACGGTTCCCCACTGGCGCTCGCTCANNCCTCCAGCCGTAACGTTTCTGCGCTCATAAGTCACCTCCTGATGTTCGTTCTCCAAGTTGTTCGTGTATTCAAGGCTTCCCGATCAGTGCGCACGCAAGGATTCAGCCAGACTTACCAGATTTTGTGGATTCACGTGAATGACACCGCCTCGAGGGCTGTCAATGTCCGCGATGAGAAAGAACGCTATAGCTACAACAAGCGGTAGAATCAGAAGTATGATACATTCCGCTTTAACCTTTCGCGCACCATAGCCGACCAACACGTNNGGGATTCGGTTCCACCAGGCAGCCTGCGTATATGCCTGCGAGTTCAATACATCGTTCATGCCCGAAACGGCCAAGCCGACAGTGAACGTCGGCTGCGCTGCGGCCGGAGCCAGGACAGCGGACCACAGTTCGGTCTGCAATTGAGCAGTGCGGGCATTGATTTGCCGAATCTGTTGCTCGTCGCGGGTCAAGTAGAACAATACACGCTGATCCAGGTAGTCCCTTAGCAGCGCACGTACCTTCGCCGCATCTGAGGCGGGCAGCAGGTCGGCCCGCACGTATTCGGTGCCGATCTCGTTGGTCTCTGCCGCCTCGTAGTTTTTGCGCTGATCATACCGGCTCATGGCCATCGAAAAACTAAATCCGATGATGAGTCCGAGCAGTGTCAGCGTAGCGCCCAGGATAACGCCGAAGTCTTCACGTATATCCTCTTCCAGCTTCCTCTGCCTACCGAGAAAGAACGCCCCGATCAGCGCCGAGAGCGACAGCACGGAGAAGGAGAGCACGAAAACAAGTAGTGGGTAGTCCGTTGCGTTGTTCATTCGCTATGACTCCTCTCGTGAAGTGATCAATCTACCGCATTTTCCAATCGGAAGAGCCGAATCGGGCTGAGCAGAGCGGGTCTGATAGCGAGAACCCCTAAGCCAGCGTCTGGATAGCGCGGAATGCCACGGTGTGGCAACCTCTTGATGGCAGTTCATGGCCGAAATAAGACCTCTGCCGTCGTATTGTCGGCTAACAGCATTATATAGACGAACTTTGAGGTCACTGCATTCTCAAGATCTCAAAGACGGAAACCGCTGAAAGTTAAGCAGCTATGTCAGCTTATTTGGGCCGCTTGCTATAAGCGGATTTCACTGTAGATCATTGACCAACCGTTGAAACTCTTTGGACTTTGTCAGGATGCGTCGTGCTGCATCCCGGAGTTTGTCCACCTCTTCAGGTTTCAGCACAAATGAGGTGGGAAGCTGTTTAAAGTAATGGCGTTCGGCCTCATCGTCCAGAGCATCAAACTTCACTTCCACCAAATAGAACTCAATATCGCCGCAGGAACCCGGTTCAGTGGTGATTTTAGACGATCCGCAGCGTCCCTTCCGAATTTCATCAGCCCAGCGATTGAAGCTTTCGCTCAGGAGCGCCACTGTGTCCGTGTTGTAACGCTCAATGGCTATGGAGGAGTAGGAGGCAAGCTTTACGCCGAAGGGCGGATTCGTCTCTATACGATCCCATTTGGTGTCGACTTCGGTTTCTGCATTCGCCACCACGAAGACAATCTTGCGCGCGCTTTCCAAATTGGCATATTTCAAAGTGGTCCAGGGGTCGCCCATCAGCGTGACGCGCTCGAGAACGGCCCTGAGGCCCAGATTGTCCGCAACCCCCCCGTCAACGAGGTGGATGTATGGTTTCTTTTGCGAATCCAGGAATGGAAGCATGTTATTGGCAAGATCGAATCGGCGCGACGTAACGTCCCTTGGGGGCTGCATGGCCTCCGCGAGTCCCGGGGGCAACTGAAAACCACACTTGCCGGCGTAGTTCCGCAAGGTCAGGGGGCTTAGCACAACTGGTACTGCAGAGGAGGCGGCGCATGCACGGGCCACGGAGAAAGAGCCAAGGTCCGAGCAGATAGCATCGAAGGGATCTTGAATAAAGGAAAACCGCGTTCCATGCACCATATCCGTCGCGTTTATGACGATCATCGCTCCCCCACGGGCCAGGATGTCGCCAAAAGTTCCGTGATCGAATACCTGCTTGTCATAGTAGTCCGCTGCAAGATCGCTGCGATCGTAGTAGGGAGAAGAAAGCTTCGCCCAATTGACAGGGTTGAAGAGGATCCCTCTGATGAGTTCACCCTGAATGTTCTTCTTCAAAAAACGGGACTCGAAATCCTCGAAGATTCGATCTCCGAAAAGCCCGTAGTAGGCCGCCGTAAAACTCCCGCCGGAAACGCCTGAGATCCAGTCCACTTCGTCGAGCATGCACTTCTTGCGGCCGCGGATGGAGATCTCCGTGTCCCTCAGAGCTTCGAGCACGCCGTAGGAAAAAGCAGCGGCCCTTGTCCCTCCGCCGGAGAAGGTGAGCATTACCAACAAGTCGTCATCTTTCCCCACATGTTTGAAGTTCTTGGCGCGATATTCCACCTGTGGGGGCGATTGCCTCAAGGGTTGGTTGATGGGATAATGAGCGCAGCCTGACGTAACGATGAGAAAGACTATTGCGCAGATCCAGGGCAGGAATCGAACGCGAACCCAAAGTGGGAAACTCGCAGATGTTGACTGAGCCGAAGTCCAATCCATTAGAAACCTCCTCGTGTCGGTATTGCACGTATTAGAACATCAGAAAAGCACTCCCGGCTTTAACCAGACGTAGTCGCCTCGGGAGGCGCTTGCCCGTGTCCAACTCCGGCAGCCACTTAACCTCAGCCACCTCGTCAGTCTTGCAAATCTTCGTCGCGTAAGAAACCACCGGGTCGATGCCGGTTGTGAGGCCCTCGAAACTCCCGGGCCTCACAAAGTTGACATCGATCGAGTCCAGCGTCGAAGGCGCTTGACCCGGTTCTTCCTGGGCCATCACCAGCCGTTCACTTCTTTATCTTCGTAATCTTCGAGCCCTGGAGCCCGGCGCCTGCCATTAGACCCTTCTGGTCGAAGATGAAGGCGTAGACATCGGACTTGAGCGTCGTGCTCGTCAGCGTGCGGGCAATTCCCTCGTCCGCCACAACGACGCTCGGGCCGACTCCGATCTCCCATCCGCCACTCCTATTGAGATACTGGACTGCTGAAGGCGTCATCAGGAAAAGAACATAACCGAAGCTTTGAGCGCCAGCCTGCAGGCCGTATGACGCCGCAACGGAGTTGTAGTACCCCACCGTCCTGCCCTTCTTTAGGAGAGCGCCCTCGCCATACTGAGCGCCCACTAAAAAGCCCGCCTTGACCATGTTCGGAAAGACAAGGACAGCAACGGCCTTTCTCGCAAGCATCTTTGCTGCAGGTTGTTCCTCGTAGAGCTTCATCAACGCAGCGTCAACGTCGGCATCGATCCCGGCGGCAGAGGCCGCGCGTGCGACTCCGTTCCCTTGTGTGAGTATCAGTACGGCGGCCAGCACCAAAGCCCTCAGTATTGTTCGCCTCATTGTGCTCGTTTCACTCGTCTTTCTCATGGCTTGTGTCTCCTTTCTATTTTGCATCGTTCCGGTGAATCGGTTTCCGTTCATTCACTTCTTTCTTCAGCGTGCGTTGCAGAATGCCAAAGCGAGAGAGCGTGATTCGACTTTTTATAAAGCAAGCCCCAATTTAAACCATACATAGTCGCCTTTGAGCGTCTTGGCGGTATCCATTTGAGGCAACCACTTCACCTCGGCTACAAGGGTATGGCCGCAAATCGGCTGCGAGATGTTTGATTTGGTTGACCGAAGCCGCACCCGGATGGGACGGATGAGACCCGGTGTGTTGACTCAGCGTTTCATGCAGCGTGCGATTACTAGTCCTCCGAGCCTTTCGACAGGCTTTCGAGCACGTTGTCGAGCGAGAAGCTGCCGGATTTCTGGCTCGGCGGGAATTCCTTGAACGTGGCGAGGAACTGCCCGATGTATTGCTGGGCTGGCACCATCACGAACAAGTGGTCGATCCGCCATTGGGAGTAGCCGATGGTATGATCGGCCCTCTCAAACGGATCCGAGCGCAGGTTGAAGAGCTTGGGGAAACGCAGCGTGACGAAAGGCTCCTGCCAGACTTCGAAGCCCTCTGCGCGCTGCTCGGCGAAGACTACCTTCCAATTGTCGTAACGCAACGCGACGAGCGAACCGTCGTCGTTGAAGTAGAAGAACTCGTGGCGCGGGTCGGGCGCTTTGCCGGCGAGCGCATCGGTGATGTTGTAGCCGTCGAGATGGACCTTGAAGGTCTTGTCGCCTACCTTCATGCCCTTGAGCAACTGCTCCTTCACATCGGGAACGCCGGCTGCGGCGAGGAGCGTAGGCAGCATGTCTTCGTGGGCGAAGACGTCGTTGTTGACGGTACCGGGCTTTATTACGCCTGGCCAGCGGATGACTGTCGGCACCCGGTAGCCACCCTCCCAGTTCTCGGCCTTTTCCCCGCGGAAGGGCGTTGTGCCGCCATCGGGCCAGCTAAACGATTCGGCGCCGTTGTCGGTGGAATACATCACGATGGTGTTGTCATCGAGGCCGAGTTCTTTGAGCTTGTCGAGCAACTGTCCGACCTGGCCATCGTGTTCGACCATGCCGTCGGCATAAATGCCCAAACCGGTCTTACCCTGGCTTTCCTTCTTGAGGTGCGTCCAGATGTGCATGCGCGTGGAGTTCCACCAGAGGAAGAACGGCTTGTCCGCCTTCTTGGCCTTATCGAGGTAGTCGAGCGTGGCCTTGGTGACCTCCTCGTCAATCGTCTCCATGCGCTTCTTGCCTAGCGGCCCCGTGCTTTCGATCTTCTGCGTGCCGTCCGGGTTGGCCCAGCTGTGGATCACGCCGCGCGTCGCGAATTTCTTGATCATCGCCGGATCTTTGAAGTAGTCGGGGTTCTCAAACTCCTCCTCGGCATTGAGGTGGTAGAGCGAGCCGAAGAACTCGTCGAAGCCGTGCATCGTGGGCAGAGTCTCGTCGGCGTCGCCCAGATGGTTCTTGCCGAACTGCGCGGTCATGTAGCCCTGCGCCTTGAGGAGTTGGGCGATGGTGACATCCCGCGGCTGCAAGCCTTCCTTTGCGCCCGGCAGGCCGACCTTGAGCAGGCCCGTGCGGAAAGGGCTCTGCCCGGTGATGAAAGCGGAGCGGCCGGCGGTGCAGCTCTGCTGGCCGTACCAGTCAGTGAACAGCGCGCCTTCTTTCGCGATGCGGTCAATGCTGGGCGTCTTGTAGCCCATCGTGCCCTGGTTGTAGGCGCTGACGTTCCAGTAGCCTATGTCGTCTCCCCAGATGATGAGAATGTTGGGTTTCTTGTCCGCGGCAAATGCCGGGCTGGCGACAAAAGCCAGACCGACAATGATTACGGCAACTATCTTCATTTTCACGTTCTTCTCCTTGTTAAATTGTTTCTCGCTACGGGGCAATCCATGGTCCAATTCCCCTCGGCACACCTGCGCCGGAGATCCTTGCATCTTGATGCGTCTCCTTCATCACCTCCCTTTTTAGTGATTCAGTTCTGCATCGTCATGATGCAAAACGGCATAGTCGAGCAAATTGGCCGTATGACAGCGAGAACGTGCAATTCGGCACCTCATGGCTTCAACTCCCACGCCTTGAGTTTCTTCCGGGCCTTGTTCGGTTGGCGACCGGACTGCTTCCATCCCGTCCAACCCCGATCAGCCTTCTTTGATCGCCCGGACCTCTGCGGCGCGCTCATCCATCGGGATCACGGGCAGATCGCCCTTGCTCGTAACCGGCAGACTGCGGAGGTGATCCATGATCGCCTGCCATTCCTTGATCTCGCGGACCGCGCCTTTCTCCGCCACAGTGTCAACACTGCCCTGATCAACCGTACCCTGCGGCGGCAGCAGGTAACCCGAGTTGTGGCGAGGATCGTCGAGCGCCTCGACCTTCGATTTGAGGGGCTGACCAGCCTTGTTCTTGGGAATCAGCGGGAGCTTGCCTTTGGTGTACTTCGGGATGGCTACGATGATCGGGCCGAGCATCAGTGGGCAGGTCAGGCTGTACAACTTCTCATCCTTCCCGGTGATGTCGATCGGGGCATAGCCCCGATCCAGGTCCCCCAATTCGATGGCCGTCACGACGTCAAATTTGGGACGCGACAGGTCGTAGTGGAATCTCATGCCGGACGCGCGGGGGAAATACTCGCCGGGATGGGCGGGGTTATCGATGAGGAAGAACTCCAGCAAATGCTTCAGATCCTGGCCCGTGAAGTAGCCGGTCACCAGTGCGCTGCCGGCCGTGGAATCCACGACGCCGGCGCCGAGCGGCGCCACGGCAAACACATCGTAGACTGTTTGCACGCCAGACTTTCCCCGTGTTAAGCCGGCGCGCATCATCCCGTTGGCGGTGAAGCCAATGTCCGCTTTCGTGGCCTTGCGGAAGGCGTCTGTGCAGAGGTTGGCGAGGGGTGTGCCGGCCGCGATGTCGGTGAAGGTGTTGGGTAGATCCTGAGGCGCGATGGCCAATGGCTGATCGATGCTGTAACCGCGCGAGGCGAACACCACCGTGGTGACCATTTTCTTGAGGTTGTCGATTTCGTCCGCGACGTACCGGTCGCCGGCAATGCTGTCGTTGATCGGGTAGAGCCGGTAGGATTGGACCGCAATCTTGCCGTCGTCCAAGGTGATCACCAGTTCGCCAAGGTTCCTGCTTTGCAGCCCGGTCTGCACCACGGGCGTACGGCCGTTAACCATGATCGCTTCCTGCAGCTCGGTGTGGCTGTGGCCGCCGATGACGATGTCGACGCCCGGCACGTTGGCCACACGCACATCATCGCCCTCGCTGTAGCGCCCGTCCTCGCCTTTCTCCACGCCGCCGTGGCTGAGAGCAATAACCACATCCACCTTTTCCGTCTCGCGGAGAACCTTCACCATCTCCCTAGCGCTCTCGATGGCGTCGGAGAAAGAAGCCGCTGCGCCACTGGTGTAAATCTGGGCCTCTTTGCCGAGCACTCCGAAAATGCCGAAGCGCATTCCGCCGCGCTCGATCACGACGTAACGGCGGATCGCGCCATCTTTAGCCAGACGCTGGAGATCGGCCAGCGTCGCGTCGTCCTTCGTGAAATTTGTGTTTGAAGCGACCACGGCCGGAATTTTGCCCGCCTTGACCGCCACGCCAATGGCCTTGGCCAAGCCATCAGGCCCGAGGTCGAACTCATGGTTGCCAAAGGTGGTCGCGTCGTAGCCCATGTGGGACATGAGTTCCAGTTCCCCTCCAGTTTCACGCGCTGCGGCGGCGAACGCGGTCCCCATGCTGTAGTCCCCCGCGTCAAGCACCAGGACAGGCCCTTGATCCTTGTCCGCTTTGGTTCGCTCGGCAATCAAGGTGGCCAGACGCGCATACCCGCCTCGGGTCGCGTCGTCGTTGAGGCTGAACGGGGTGTAGTCCGAGGACGGCCCCATGCCGATGAAGCTCGAGTGCATGTCGTTGGTGTGCAGAATGGTAAAAGTCTTTTTCCCGTCCACTGCCGCGGACAGCCCTCCGGGCAGGAGGATCGTCACGGCGACCGCAGTCGAGACAGCCAGGAACTCGCGCCGGGAGATCGTATCACGTGACATAGGGGTGAAGGTCTCCTTACCATCCGCCGCTGCGGCCGGTTTCTTATATCTGGTTTTCATTGATGCGGCCTCCTTGTTTCTTGATTGGTTGTTGCACCCGCCAGGCCTGAACCACTACCCGGCGGGCGCTACCCCAGTGTTAGTCAGCTTCTCATCAGGCGCGGCGTCAGTCGCTGCCGTGGGTGGGCTGCTGAAGCGACTGCAGCACCTCTTCGATGGAGAAGCTCGCGGCTTTTTGCCGTGGCGGAAACTCCTTGAACGTCGCCAGGAACTGGCCAACGATGTCCTGTGCGGGCACCATGAGGAATGCGTGGTCCAGCAACCAGTCCCAGTACGTATTGGAGGTGATGCTGGCACGCTCGTAGGGATCGGTGCGCAGGTTGTACATCCCAGGCACGCGCGTTTTCACGAAGGGTTCACTCCAGATCTGCATGGTCCCCTCTACCCGCTGCTGTGCGAACACGAGCTTCCAGTTGTCGTATCGCAGAGCCAACAGGTCGCCATCGTCCGAGAAGTAGAAGAACTCCTTGCGTGGGCTCTCGGCGGCTTGACCCGTGAGATACGGCAGCAGGTTGTAGCCATCCAGGTGAACTTTAAAATTCTTCTTGCCCACCTGGTAGCCCTTCAGAAGTTTCTCCTTGATGCCCTGGTCGCCGGCCATCGCAAGGAAGGTGGGCAGCCAGTCCATGTGACTCACGATCTCGTTGGACACCGAGCCGGGTTTGATGTGACCCGGCCAACGGACCATCGCTGGAACGCGGAAGGCGCCTTCCCAGTTGGAATTTTTCTCGTTGCGGAAGGGGGTCATGCCGGCATCGGGCCAGGAGTTCATGTGCGGCCCGTTGTCCGTGCTGTAGAAGAACAACGTGTCATTGGCGATGCCCAGTTCGTCGAGCAGGGCAAGAATCTGCCCGACGTTTTTGTCGTGGTCGATCATCACGTCGTGGTATTCGGATTGCCAACGCCCGGACTGACCGACGCTCTCCGGCTTCTCGTGGGTGCGGAAGTGCATGTGGGTGGTATTGATCCAGACAAAGAAAGGCTTGCCGGCCTTATGCTGGCGCTTAATCCAGTCAACCGCCCCGGCGATAATTTCATCGTCAATGGTTTCCATGCGCTTCTTGGTCAGCGGGCCGGTATTTTCGATTTTCTGCGTGCCGTCGGGGTTGGCCCAGCAATGCAGCACGCCGCGCGGTCCGAATTTCTTCCGAAAGTTCGGATAGTCCTTTTCCGGTGGATAGTCGCGCAACTCCGGCTCCTCCTCGGCATTGAGGTGATAGAGATTGCCGAAGAACTCATCGAAGCCGTGCATGGTCGGCAGCATTTCATCCCGGTCGCCCAGATGGTTTTTCCCGAACTGCCCGCTGACATAGCCGAGCGGCTGCAGAAGCTCGGCGATGGTGGGGTCTTCGGCGCTCATTCCCATAGCGGCGCCCGGCAACCCAACCTTGGAGAGACCGGAGCGAAAGACGCTCTGACCCATGATGAAGGCCGCACGACCCGCCGTGCAACTCTGCTCGGCGTAATAGTCCGTGAAAATCATGCCTTCGTTGGCAATCCGGTCGATGTTAGGTGTCTTGTATCCCATCATGCCCTTCGAGTAGGCGCTGATATTCGACTGGCCGATGTCATCGCCCCAGAAGACGACGATGTTGGGCTTCTTCTCCTGGGCAAACGCCGGTCCTGCAATAAACGCCAGGGCGCCGACGGCAAAGGCCAACGCTACTATGACGGTTGCGGTTCTTGCCTTCATTTTCTACTCCTTTTTGAGGTTGCTAACTCCAAAAGACCCAAGGATTGATTCTCCTCACACCATCAGCACATTGAGGCCTTATTTCCTCTTGCCTGCCTTTCTCTCGTCTCCTTTCTCTACCCGATTTAGCGGTCTGTTCTTCGCTTTCCAGCACCTACGACCCAAAGTCTAAAGGGCATTCCCTGCAATTGGCCGTTTCATGATGTCCATCGCCTCATCTCACTGCTGTGCCGAACCTTTACCGACAGGCTGCAGTGCATCCAGTCGCGCCTTCATGCGGGATTTTTGGCTGTCCGGAATGCCCTCGGCGGCGAGGCATTGACTGTAGACCTCCTCGGCTTTGGCCTTATTTCCCTGTTGCTCATAGATTCCACCCAGGAGCAGGTAGGCATCGGCATAGGCTGGGGTCCTCCCGATGAGGTCGTGCAGGACTTTGGCAGCGCCGGAGCTGTCTCCTTTCTGCTGCTGAAAAAAGGCCAGGGTATAGGCGTACCTCGCATCCTGGGGCCTGAGGTCCGCTGCCTGCCGGCAGAAACCGATCGCCTCATCCAAGTGGTCCTTGGAGAGGATCACGCAAAGGTTGTACGCCGCCTGCGCCATCTGGGGGTCAGCCTTGAGAGCCGCTCTGAGATGCGCCTCCGCCCCCTGCATGTCGTTTTGCTCGGCTTTCAGAAGGCCCACGTTGAAGTTTGCCGCGGCATTGTCGGGGGCCACCTTTAAAGCCTTCTGTAGAGATTCGTCGGCTTTCTTGTTCTCGCCCATGCGCGCATAAGCCATCGATTCGTTGACCATGGCCAGGACAGCCCGCGGCTCCAGCTTAAGCGCCGTGTCATACGAGGTAACGGCCTGCTTGAAGTCCCGGCGGTCCATATAATAGTTGCCCAGATTGTAATGGGAGGCCCACTGGTCCGGGCGGGAGAGAATCGAGGCGTGGTGCTCCTCGTTTGCTGCTGCGACAGTTTTGTTTTGGGCATCGCCCAAGGGGAGGTCCTGGTATCCCGCAAGAGACGCGGCGGCCCGGACGCGAACCAGACGGTAGTCATCCCCTGTCGCCTCGACGAGGGCTTGAACAGCTTCTTTGGTTGGGACGATATGCAGGGCTGCGGCAGCCGCGGAGCGCACCAGGGGCGAAGGATCCCTGACGGCCTCGATCAGTACCGGAGCGACTCGCGGGTCCCCGGAAGACGGGACTAAGCGGATGAGCGACGTTGCAAAGATCTCGTCGCGATCCTTGCTGGTAATGTAGTCAAGCATTGCGGGCAGTTGCTTCCAGTCACGCTTGCGGGCCCCATCGATGAGGGCTGCCCTTTTTAGCACCGGCGCCTGATAATCCCGCGCTCGCCACTCGCGCACATAACTGACTGCCCAGGCGGCGTCCTTATCGGTATGGCAGAGATTGCAGGCATTGGGGGACTTATAGTCAATGCTGGCCGAGGGGGTTGGCGGCAGCATCGAGTGGTCGGTGCGATTCATCCGGGCAAAGGAAGTCATAGGCATGTGGCAGGAGACGCACTTGTTCCCGGCGCTGCCTTCCTTGTGATGAGTGTGCGCCATAGCGTTCGTCACATGATTTTCGTGACATGGCATGCAGGCGTCGTTGGCCTTTTCCTCGGCCTTGAAGCGGTAGCGGCCGCTCGAGGTGTGGCAGGTGACGCAGTGGAGTTGCCCGGCCTTGGCACATGGGCTCATCCTCCACGAGGTGTAAGTGTAGTTCTCCCCCAGGTCACGGCCATCGGGGTAAAAGTCGGGGTCCTCCAGAGTCGCGAGATCGAAGTGGTCGAAAAACCGGTCCCCCGGAGAAAAGGTGGAGGTGACCGGGGACATCTTGGCGTGACAGATGGAGCATGCCGCGTTTTTTTGCTCGGGGGTGAAGTTCTTCCAACTGACGATCTTGAGGTCTTCGGGCTTCTGTCCTTTGGGGGCTTCCCGGAGGACGCGATTGTGCTCTGCCGACGGACCATGGCAAGTCTCGCAGTTGATGCCGGGTTCAGCCCAGGTGGTATTGTACCTGTCGGTTTTGAGATCGTAGTTTGTCGAGAGCTGGCTTACATGGCAGCCGTAGCAGGAGGTGTTGAAGGTGTACGCCGGGTCTTTCCAGTCTACCTGCTGCCCCGCTTGCCCTCCCGGGAAGTGGCGAACGCCGCTCGCTGCGGTGTCGAACCACTCTTTCTTTTGGACATCGTAGGCTACGGGAAGGGTTTGCAGCCGCTCCTTTTCGAACGGCGTCAGGAAATAGTAGACGTTCTTGCCGCCAAGGGCTTGCTCGATCCGGTATTTCTTCTCCCCGCCGGGTCCCTGCTCGCGCACCCAGCCGGTCGAGCCGGAAATGTCCGCACGGTAGGATAGCTTCCCTATCTTGACCTCGGCTGCTTGAGGCGTGAGGCTCTTTTTTGCGAATCCGGCCGTGTACGGCTGCATCGCCAAACCGTGACGAGACGTAGACCAGAGCTGGTAGAACTTCTCATGGCACTCCTTGCAACTCTGTGAGCCGGCATATCCGCTCCTTTGTTTCTCCTTGGCGGTCGTCTGTGTTGACCAAACAAGGACCGCTAAGAGAAGGAGTGCCGATATGGACCTATTCTTTGCCATCATGCTACTCCTCGATGCATTTGGACCGTAAGCGACGTCCGGCCGGCCATGAGATCCGGCCGCCCGACAAGGGAAGCGTTAATGCGCTCAAGAAAGCTGGCATCTATGGGCAGTACGCTGTACTTGACTGCCTCTTCCAGGAACAGTTTCTGCATCTCCTTGAGCTTCTCGGGGTTTCTCCCGGCCAGATCGTTTGCCAGACTGAAGTCTGCCTGGGTGTCGTAAAGCTCCCATTTGTCGTTTTCCAGGGTGACCCGTGGTTTGGATTCCCACGGCGCCTTGTGGACCCTACCGGCGAACCAACCATCGCTCTATATGGCACGGTTGCCGAAGATCTCGAACTACTGGGCAAGATGGGCGACCCCGTGGCTTTGGCATCACTGAGGGTGTAAAGCATACTCACACCCTCGATAGGAGTCGGTATGATCCTGTCAACAACTTTCGGCTCTGGCAGTCCCGCTGCCTCCATGATTGTAGGTGCAATGTCGATGACGTGATGCCACTGCGAACGCACTTCGCCTTTCGCCTTGAAACCCTTGGGCCAGTGAATGACCATCCCGTTGCTGGTCCCGCCATAGTTCGAAGCGACCTGCTTGGTCCAGCAAAAGGGCGTATCTCCCGCCACAGCCCATCCCGCGGCATAGTGACTGTAGGTATTCGGACCGCCCAACTCGTCGTAATGCTTCAGGACGTCCTGGACCGTTTCCGACACGCCGTTGAAATAGGCCATCTCATTGAACATGCCGTTCATCCCACCCTCGGCGCTTGCCCCGTTGTCGCTGACGATGTAGAAGATCAGCGTATTGTTCAGTTGCCCCATGTCCTCGATAGCTTTAATCAGCCTCCCGATTTCCGTGTCGGTATATTCCCCGAATCCGGCGAATACCTCCAGTGCCGCAACCAGTTCTTCTCCGGTAAAGAAAGAGGTCACCGGTGCAGAATACGTTTCACTGCGTCGGCCAACCGGTCAACCTCTTCAAAGGTGTTGTAGAAAGCTAAAGACGGTCGTATCGTTGCCGTGAGTCCGAAACGTCGCAGGGATGGCTGAGCGCAATGGTGTCCGACCCGCACCGCAATACCATCGAGATCCATCAGCCGACCGACTTCCTCCGTCGCACTGTTCTCCAGGACGAACGAGATGACCGCCACTTTCTTCAGCGCCGTTCCGATCAACCGCAAACCCTTGATCCGAGAAAGCTGCTCGGTAGCATATTGAAGCAGTTCCTGTTCATATATGCCGGTATTAGCCAACCCCAGTCGGTTTACGTAGTCCAGCGCGGCGCCGAGACCGACAGCTTCGGCAATGGCGGGAGTACCGGCTTCGAATTTTGCCGGTGGTTCGTTATAGGTAGTCTCTTCAAAGGTTACAGTCTTGATCATGTTGCCGCCGCCTTGCCATGGCGGCATGATCTCAAGAAGCTCTTCTCCGGCATAAACCACACCCACTCCAGTGGGAGCGAAAATCTTGTGCCCTGAGAAGACGAAGAAGTCACACCCCATCTGCTGCACATTGACCGGCATATGGGAGACGGACTGCGCGCCGTCAATCAGTACCCGAGCCCCATAGCGTTTGGCGGCATGGATCATTTCCTCTACCGGCAGCACAGTACCCAGGCTGTTCGAGGCGTGAGTCAGGGAGACCACTTTCGTTCGAGGTCCCAGAAGTGCATGATAATCCTCGAGAATGATTTCACCCCGGTCGTTCACCGGGATGACCCGTAAAACCGCGCCTCTTTCTTTTGCGACCATCTGCCAGGGCACAATAGCTGCGTGATGTTCGAGTACCGAAAGAAGGATTTCATCACCCGGCTGCAGGAATTTTCTGCCGTAGGACTGGGCAACGAGATTGATGCCCTCAGTGGTCCCCCGAACAAAAACAATCTCCTTCGGAGAAGATGCACCCAGGAAAATCTGGACCTTCCTGCGGGCCTGCTCATAAGCTTCGGTAGCGCGATCCGCCAGCGTATGGGCTCCGCGCTTTACGTTCGAATTATCGTGAGCATAGAAGTTGGACACAGCGTCAATAACACTTCGAGGTTTCTGTGTTGTGGCGGCATTGTCCATCCAGACAAGTTGCTTGCCATGCACCCGCTGGTCTAGGGCAGGGAAATCCCTGCGGATGGCCCGGATGTCCAGAGGGCGGATTCCTGCCTCCGCAATCGCGGCCTCTCCGGACTCCTTGCGGGTGCGGCCGGCGTCGGCATGATTTTGGAAGCGAACTGAGGGTGGACGGGGTGCTCCCGCGCGGAGGCCTTGCACGAACTTACGTGCGGCGTCATACACATTTATCGCAGGGTCCGGCTCAAAGGCATCCTGGTCCTTTACCTCCAGCGGCGAGGCGGGCATGGCAGGCTTAATTTCCGCAGTTTTCAGCAAAAAAGCCATGTTCGGCAACTCGGGAAGAGCAGTCCGCCATTCATCGACTGCAGGCAAATCCTCGAGTACCTCCTTATCCGTTTTCGAGATGCGGTTCGACTCCTGAATGTCTTTGTGGAGGCGTTTCGCAATTTCGCTAATCAGTTCGGGGGTGATCTCATTCATTAGTTTTCTCTTTCATCGTCGGCAAGGTTACTTGCGTTTCTTCTCCCGGTGTTCGTACTCGGGGTAGTAACCGACTTCGACATTTTCGAGCATGCCTAGAGCATCGTCGGCCAGTACCGCGCAAGAAAAATATAGCGTAAACAGATACATAGCCACACCTATACTGTCAATGCCCATGAAGCGGGAGGAAAGACTAGGCATAATCTCATCCGGAATACCGGCCTGGTGGAGGCCTACGACCCCCTGTTCCGCCTCACCTACGCGCATCAACAGGATGCTCGTCGTCCCAACCCCTAAATCCTTTTTCTGAGATTGATATTGGCTATGCAATTCCAGTTTGTCACAAGGGATCAGCGGCACGCCGCGCCAGGTGATAAGGGGCATGCCGAAGAGATTAATCGTTGGCGGTGGAACCCCTCGCCAGGTGCATTCGCGCCCAAAGGCGGCGATAGCCTTGGGATGAGCCAGGAAAAAGGACGGCTTCTTCCAGACAAGCGCGAGCAAATCGTCAAGAGCATCGGGAGTGGGCGTTCCATAGCGGGCAGTTATGCGCATCGCCGGGTCCACCGAGTGCCGCAGCCCAAATTTACTGTTGTTGACAAGCTCCCATTCCTGTCGCTCTTTGATTCCTTCAATGGTCAGACGGATCTGCTCTTCGAGTTGGTCGTAGGGGTCGTTATACAGGTCGGAAACGCGAGTATGCACGCGGACCATGGTTTGGACCGACGCGAGTGGGTATTCGCGAGGCTTTTCCGAATAGTCGACGAAGGTTTCCGGAATCTGCATATTCTCTGCGAAACCCGAAATGAGATCAATATTTCTCTCCCCGTGCCGGTTGACCATGGACCGAAGTTCCAGGTATTCAGCGACTGCTTTCCAGAATTGCTGATTCCAGGTAGGCTCCTCATTCAAGACCGCATCAAGATCCTTGCGCGAAAGGCTTAGCATTTTACAGGGCGTAAGAGTGCGGACAGTTACGTCTGAAGCGCCATCGGCGAGGAAGTATTCGCCTTCCGTCAGCAGGGCAATCCTGACATCGATCCCATTAGCCCCCTTGAACAGAACTTCAACCTCTCCCTGGGCGACGATAAAGAACTTGCTCTCTGCTTTCCCTTCCACTAGGAGATTGTTTCCACGAGGCACGTCTTCCGTAATGAAGCTGCCGGCCATGCGGGCGACTATCTCGTCAGGCAGCTCGGCAAAGTATGGCACGTTGCGGAGCGACAGAGGCGGTAAAGAAGCTCTCCCTTCAACCATGTCCAATTCTATCCGTTCGGCTTTGGGCAATTCAACTTTTGTCCGGTTGACCCGATAGATGCCGCCGTTAACCTGCACCCACGGCAATTGCTGTAGCAGCAATCGCGGGGTGATCGAAGTCATCATCGGCCTGGTCTTCGTCGTGTGAGCCAGATTTCTGGCTACTGCCGTGGTCACACTACGTTGAAGCAAACTGTCTGACATGCTCGTTATCCTTCCGTTTAAAGTCGTGGACTAAAAGATTCCAAATCGGCATACCACAAGTTCCAACAGTCCCAAACTTCACTGTTTACCGAATTGCAGTTGCCCCTGGCACTACCGTGATAATCTTGGTACAAATCAATTAACGCTGACTTCGATGCCGGAGCTATTCCCCACGGAATTGGCCATTGAGATCGCTTCCTTTTGCTCTTTTTCCATAATAATCTCGTCCCATTATTCTTTTATGGCTCAGACAATCAACGGCCAACAATCCTATCGGCGGAGAGAAGAACTCATACATCTCCGCAATGATAGGCCAGGCAATATTCCGCAAAGTCTTCTGGTCGGCAGGCGCATGGCGCCTGTGACCCGGGCTAATATCAGGTTATCTTCGATACGAATAAGTTTGCAGGCCATGACAAGCCTCTTTTATCCTTAGAGTTGAGCGCCATGCCGCACTGAACATCCGGCAGCATCCCGCCAAGTGGAAGTTCTAGTCCTCATCTTTTGTACCAGACTCCATATACTTACTTTCCACCTGGCGCCAACTGTTGTCGGGATCGAACTTTTTCATCTCCTGTGCGATGGACGCCGTATTCTTGCCCAAGTCCTTCTCGTAAACGACGCCGTCCTGGCTGACGATGAAAGTCTTGATTCCGGATGATCCGTAACCCGCAGGATAGGCAACCATCGCAAACCCGCCGGTCATTCTGCCGTCGATAACATAGTCGTATGCTCCTCGGGGAGCGCTCTTGCCCTGGGCCTTCAGGATCTTGTAAAAGTAGCCATAGTAGGGAGTAGGTTCATTTCCCGATTTTTTCTTATACCCGGCCTTCTTAGCCTCTCCGACCAACGGCCCCAAGGGGCTCGGCTCCTCGCCTTCTTTAGTTTCCCAGTAGAGTCCGTCTTTCGTGCCGGGGTCACTCAAGAACTTCTGTGCGTATTCCAGGACCCCGTCGCCGTTTCGGTCCTTCGAGGCATATTCGCGCTGGGCGTCAAAGTATGCCAGGCAGACCTGGATGGCGCTAAGCTCATTTTTGCCGATCCGGCGATTCAAAAGCTCGACCTTGCCTTGCCGTATATCGAAAAACCAGCCATCCCCGGGTTTCTTTACGATAGGGATCGGAAAAGGCCAGGCGTCGTTCCCTATTTCGAGAATTGCCTTTCTCCCGCTGACCTTTACTATCTGGTTCTTTTCCTGATATGCTTTCAGAAAACGCTCGCGACCGGCTCTATCAGCAACCTCGTCACCCGAGAAGATGAGCGTTTTCCCTTCGGGTCCGAAAATGGCCGACAGCTTCTTTCCGTCATTTTCGCCCAGCGCCTTGACCAAGCTTTCAACCGCACCTTCGGGGGTCTTGTAGTGGTCCGGGCTTCTGTAGGTTCCCTGGTCTTTTGTGGCCGCATCGCTTGGCCAAATAACAGGTCCTCCCCTAAATGCTGATGCGCTGTCACAAAAGCAAACCAATATCAGAGAAGCCGTCAGACCAATGGCCAACCCCAAAAGGAACGCACGTTGCCTTCCCCTGTTTTCTTTGAATAGAGGCATTATCTGATCCTCCTTAGAGCGATATGTTCATAAATGAGAGTGACTTTACCGCCACAGACAGTGGACATTATTCTTTTGATTGGAAACCGCTTGCTATCAACGGCGGCCACCACGACCTCCTCCACCGCCACGGCCCCCGCCGCCGCGACCTCCTCCACCGCCGAAACCGCCACCACCACGACTGCCACCGCCACCGGAAATACCGCCTTGGCGGCCACCACCGCCGGACCTTTGACCGCCGAAACCTCCAGCGGAACCCTGGCGGCTCGAAAAACCCCGGTCAGAACTCATCCTGGCGCTACTGCCGCTCCCTGCACCCTGAAATGCCCCTCCGCTCCCACGCTTCTGGAGACCCTGCTGCACGGAGGAGGTGCTTGGTCTGGCCGAAGCACCCTGACCAGGTCTTTGAGCCGGGAGTTGGGACGCACCGGGGCGTCCGGCCCCTACTGAAGCGCCCTGTCCCGGCTTCTGAGATGGCCGCTGCGCTGCACCTGGTCTTCCAGCCCCTGCCGATGGCCGCTGGCTCGGGGTGTTGCCGCGAAAATTATTCCTGCCACCTGCTGCACCTGTGCCTCCTCGCCCTGCAGAGGGCCGGGTTGCGACGCTTCCGTTGCGAGCACCCCCGTTCCATTTCCCGGTCTGATAATGTGAAACGCGGTTGCCATTGATGTTAGTGTTGCGGTTTACATTGACGTTCATTGACCCGCCGCCCCAGTTCCAGTTGCCCCAGCCGTTATTCCATGCCGCCCCGACAGCCACGCCGGCGGCAAAGCCCATTACTCCCGCAGCAACGGCGCCCCCGTAAGGATAGTAGGGATAAGGGGGATAAGCCGGGTAAGGCCAGGCGCCGTAGACAACCGCCGGGTTATAGGTGGGCACATAGACCACAGTCGGGCTCGCAGGCTCGATCACAATAGCTTCCCCTTTGACTTCCACCTTCTGCTCCTGCGTGGTTTTCAGATTACCCTCGGCTTGAGCCTTGGCGCGCAGTTTCTGCACGGTGTCCATGACGTCCGACTGCTGAGCCAGGAAAGCATTACCCAGCGACTGGGTCCATTCCAACTGTTCGCTCATCATGGCAAGAACTTGTGGAAAGGGAACCAGCGCTTTCACGCTGAGGTCCCATTTCACCTTGTCCAGGGCTGCGTTTAGCTGCTCTCCCTTGAGGTCCTTGTTTTGCTTTACCCAACGGTCGGCCGCCACGACCTCAAGAGGAAAGGTCGCCGCTACCAGTACGTTAGCGAGCAGCGAGTCGGGGTAAAGCCCGATTGGGGCAATCATCTGGTTCAACTCTTCCGGTTTATACGCCGAGGGTGTGGCTGTCTCCTGCGCCAGGACTCCGGATGGCGCCGCCATAATCAAAACCAGGAATGCGATGAAGGCAGGCCTAAAAATTGCTCTCTTGTTCATTGTCGTCTCTCCTTTTTTGATGCGCCAATACAGAGGCCGCCGGCTCAGGCGCAATAGCCCCGGTGGACCTTTCCATATTGGTAGCAAGGACTCCAACACTCCTACTCAGAAAGCCAGCCCCAATTTGAACCATACATAGTCGCCTTTGAGCGTCTTGGCGGTATCCATTTGAGGCAACCACTTCACCTCGGCCACAATGGTATGGCCGCAAATCAGGGGGGAGATGTAGGAAAGCACCGGCCCAACGCCTGCCATTTCAGTTTCGAAGGGGCCAAGCTTTGCGCCGGAGCCACTGTCGGCGGTAAACTGATCCCAGTAGAATGCATTGGCGCCGAGGCCGATAATACCGCACCCGAACAAAGGCAGGTGTTCGGCAACAGTTGCGTCAATGTGGAATACGTCACCGCTCTGGTAGTTGGTTGCGTCGTTTTCCGTGTTGAAATCAAAACCTGCGGTAGTGCTGATTTCGAGTCCGATCTTCTTGCTTATGTAGCTGAACTGCACCACAGGTTCAAAAGTCCAGTAATTGAGTCCCACGTTAGCCAGTTGACGGGTATTGTATGCGCCGGTTGGGGCATAGACATCAAGCAGCACAGCCCATTTAAAATCGCCACAGGTCCAGTTAAGCCAGAAAGGCATCAACACCATGTCACCCATACCGTTAGCGGAGTCCGTTCTGGTGAAGGTATTCCCCCGCGGGCCGGTAATGCTGCCTGTCACATTCATCCAGATGTAAGGGATGATTAAACCGGTAGCAAACTTGCCGCCGAGAATACCATACTGTGACGTGTAGGCTGCACCTACCATTTCCGCGTTACTGGTGGCCCTTAAGTTTGCCGCGACAAGTCCGCCCTCGGGGAATTGTGCGCTCACCCCCGCACTGCCGTTATAGTAGTTGTACCAATTCATGAGCGCTAATCCGGATGGCGGAGCCATATCGCCAAAATCGGCCAAGGCGCCCGGTACGTAATGTCCGATCCCACCCTCTGCCGCATAGACACTCGAAGGCTGAACGAGAAAAACGCCGAACGCGAAAACCACGATGACGAACACAAACAGTTTCTTCATGGCTAAACCCTCCTCTTTCGAATAACTTGCCCAACCGGGACCTTAGCGTTACTCACAAAAGACGGTCCCCTTGATAAGCTTCGGGATCACGGGGGTGAAGGACAGTTGGAAGTTCCACTGCTGTCCGAAGGCGTCCGGGTGAATGGGCATGTACTGTCCCGCAATGCCGATTTTGACGGGGAGCTTGCCAAACTTCACCACCTTGCTGACTCCCAGTCCCAGTGGGACAGTCCAGACGTTGTGGGAATCGGCCGTCCAGTCCGCCAGTATGTTGCCGGAATATCCGATGCTCCAGCCTGCACCGAAAAAGTACGCTGCGATGGGTTGAAGATTCATCTGGTTCGTGTTGGGGCGGCTACTGTCGCCCGCAAAGGATGTCCAATTCTGGACAAAGGCCCCGAGGATCCATTTCTCGGAAAGGTAGCCCACAACAACCGAAGGACCGGCCTGCCACTTTCCCTGCCCGGTGAAGTCAGTGGAAGCTGTGGGAAAGATAAAGGTCGGCCCTACTCCGAGCAGCCAATTCCCCGCGATAGATGGAGCCGGTGAGAGCATCTCAAGTAGGATCATGTCACCGAACCCGGTCGTGGTCTCACTTTCCATTCGAGGCGGGGAGCCTGCCAGAACAGGGTGTGGCTGCGACACAAAGAGCGGTATCACCGGCCTCGTGATCAGATTCCAATCACTGGTCAAAGACACCGGCAGCACGGGCTGGAACTGCAGGTTCGGGCTGTAGCGGTCTGGGTTGTTCAGCAAGTAGTTGTTCTGTTGAAATTGCAGGGACCAAAAACTGGTGACCGGATTTGCGAGTTGCTTACTAACTTCAGTCGCGGATTGGGCCTCCGGGGCCTCCGCTTCAGCCTCCAAGGCTGCGCCCGTCACGGTTGTGTCCGCTGACCACGCGGGATGTGTGCTCAGCGCCACGAAAAGGCATAACAGGAGAAACACCGACGCTCCGACTCTTGCTTTCATCCTCGCCCCTCTTTTTCCACTGTGAGTTTCAGTGGCCTCGCAAAGTTCGGCCCGGCATTAGATGCAAACAAACCTGCAAGTTTGCTCTCAGCACAGTCAATATGTGCATCTTACATTGCGGTGAGAGTCGTTCCTTGTTCTCTTTCAGACACTGCATTTCCCGCTTCGGGCCCTGTGCGCCTCCGCAGAACATTGCAATGTCTCCCTGGCAAAATCCCCCAGCCATTGCTGGAACCCAGGAAAACTGGCGCCGAAACATTGAAACGGCAGCTACGGCGATCAGTTTCATGCTCTGTCTTTAAGGTCTCACGTATTTTCTCCTTAGTGAGAGTTGGTGATTACCGCCCTGAGAGCCTCCGTTTGTCCAAATACCCTTACCCCTCTGCCGCGGGGTGGGATCGGCCCCACCCCACAACAAGCCGTCAATGAGCGTTTCTAACTACCTACTCGCAAGCTTTTCCCGGACCCGCTCTTCCACTTTCCAACCCTTGGCTTCCAATGCTTTTCGTGCAATGGGGTTTACTTTACCCGTGACCCATAATTCCTTGCCTGAAATCCCGGACATTTGCTTGATGGCCGCAGAAACCGCCTGCGCCTTTCGTGCAAAATTTGGGGTCCACGCGATGTAATCGAGAGGGAATATCGCCATGATCTTCCCATTGCTCGTAAGGAGCACCGGGATACCATCGGCGTCCACAAAACTCTTAACAGACTGAGTCTTACCGTTATAAAGATTCATGAGTTGAGCACGCACGCGCAGGAACACCGCCACAGACTCTTCAAATGCGGCAGCAGCCTTATCGATGTATATTCCGCGATCCCTCACGCCGGTCATGCCCGCCAGTGCACTTACCAGCAGCGTCTGTTCGTAAGGATCGAACTGGGTGTTTTGCATAAAAGCCTGGATTGAGGCATCCGAAACCCCCATGCCGGCAAGACTGCTCTGGTTTATGCTTGCAAGTTCGGCTGGAGTCTTGTCACTCAGAAGGTTCGTCGCAGTGTCTGCAGTTCCCATAGCCCCAACGGTGAATCCTGCTCCGCCGGGAATCGCCATAAAAGCGGCCTTCACCGTCAACCCCCCAGCTGCCGCTGTCCAGGCCAGGTCAGTGAGTGCTTTTTGAAGGGGTTCATAGCTCGTGTAAGGATCGACCCCGAAGTGGGCGGCATATTGCCTCTTGTATGATGCCTGTCCACTGGCGGAATTGATAAGACTTCCCTTGTTGGCGCTGTCGGAAGTGACTGCACTGCCGACATTACTGAAGAACTGCCCGATTCCGCTCGCTACATTCGAAACCGTTCCGGACGGGTCCTGCACCAACCCTTGAGCAGTGTTGATAGGGCCTGCTGCCACCTGCCTAAAAGATTTCATGTAAACGTCTGTGTTTTTTAACTGCTCTATCTGAGCGAGCGCCTTGAGCTCCCCAATCCGCTTGAACAGCAATGCCGTGCTTTCCACCCTCAGGGGCCCGTAATTGGTATCCAGATCATAAGTGTTTATAAAACCATCGCCTATGACCGTCGCTCTTACGGAATAATTCGGGCCCTGAATCAATTCCCCAGGGAGCACATCTGAAGCCTGCAAGACCACCGGTGTTTTTTGAAACTCCACCGAAAGTGCAGTAGATGCAAAAACACTCCCACACAGCGCCAGAGCTATGATCGTGCATAAAACAACACCTCGCCAATTTCGAAACATGATTGTTCCCCCTCTTTTGAAGACTTAAAATCATTCACCTAAAAGTCATAGTACACCGTAAAAACACGTAAAACAGATTGTCCGCACTACACGTTCCGCTTTACACCTTGTTGCTCTTCGTACGGGGTTTGTTACTGCGTCCACTCACCTAATCCACCCGCTTCACCGCCGCAGAAAACGAAAAGACCGACCATCGCCAGACAAACAGCTCTCAATCCGTAATTCTTCATGATACTCTTCTTCATTTCTGTGAGTTCTTCTGTGAAATTCCACACTCTCCCAGGCTGGGCCTTCTGCTGCTTCAAACCCACCACTTCTTTCGTAGAGCCGAACCTGGGCTGCCGTTACGAAAAAAAACAAATGAAACTTGCACGTATCGGATCTCCAGAGTACGGTTTTTCTCAACTTCCAGAGCAATAGCTTCCGTTACCTGCAGCACTACCTGGTCAACCTTTTTGACCTGTTTGAAGTTTTTCCTCCTTACCCACTTTGAAGGTCTGTGTCTTTCCATCGGGTCCCTTGAGGGTGACGGTTCGTTTCCTGTAATTGATGCCTTCGACGTTCGCCTGGATCTGAAAGGTGTTTGCAACGACACCGCCAAGCATCTTCCCCTTTGGCGCCAGGGCGACGGTCTGCAATGCCTCTGCCTCTTCAGGCATAAGGACCTTTTTCACGAAAACCGCCAACTCTTCGACATATTCCACCTTGACCTTGTCGCCCGCCTTCACAGACATCCCCACTTCGCGCTTGTCCACTGAAGCCGCCAACCGTTCACCGGTTACCGCATCGACGAACCGGCCTCGGCTTGAGCTGGCGCTGCAAAAGCATGGATGCCGCTTGCAGGGGACTGGTCCGCATTGATAATACGAGCCCCTGTGGGACAATCACCGAAACGGACCACAGGACAAAAATATGAGAAATAGTTTTGGAGACAGCTTGAAGATCTAATCTCCACTCTTTTTACCCGAGATCTCCACATACTTACTTTCCACCTTGCGCCAGCCCCTGTCGGGGTCGAACTTTTTCATCTCCTGTGCGATGGATGCCGTATTTTTGCCCATGTCCTTTTCGTATACAACGCCATCATGGCTGACGATGAAAGTCTTGATTCCCGATGATCCGTAACCCGCAGGATAGGCTACCATGGCAAACCCGCCGATCATTCTGCCGCTGATAACGTAGTTGTATACGCCTCGGGGTGCTCTTTTGCCCTGGGCCTTCAGGATCTTGTAGAAATAGCCGTGATAGGGGGAGGGCTCATTACCCGCTTTTTTCTTGTACCCCTCCTTTTTAGCCTCTCCGATCAACGGTCCAAGGGGGCTCTGCTCCTCGCCTTCCTTGGCCTCCCAGTAAAGGCCGTCCTTCTTATCAGGCTCACTCAAAAACTTCTGTGCGTATTCGAGGACCCCGTCGCTATTTCGGTCCTTCGAGGCATATTCTCGCTGGGCGTCAACGTATGCCAGGCAGACCTGGATGGCGCTAAGCTCATTCTTGCCGATCCTGCGGTTCAAAAGCTCTTCTTTGCCGTGCTTTGCGGAAAACCGCCAATCCTTCCCAACCCTTTCGATTGGAATCGGAAAAGGCCAGGCTTCGTCCCCTATTTCAAGAACCGCCTTATTACTGCTGACCTCTGCTATCCGGTTCTTTTCCTGATACGCCTGGAGAAAACGCTCGCGGCCGGCTCTGTCGGCAACTTCGTCTCCAGAGCTTATGAGTTGTTTTGCCCCGGGACCAGAACCGAAGATGGCCAGAAACTTCTTCTCGTCATTTGCGCTAAGGGCCTCAACCAGTGCTTTGACGGCTTCTTCAGGGGACTTGAAGGTCGCCTGGCTTTTCTCGTACGCGTCGCTTGGCACAATAATAGGTCCCCCCCTAAGTGCTGATGCGCTGTCACAAAACAAAACGGATATCAGGGAAGCCATAATACCGATGGCTAACCCCAGGAAAAACACACGCTGCCTTTCCCTGTTTTTTTTGAGTAGAAGCATTATTTAATCCTCCCTAAGACAGGGTTTGTCATAAATTCGGCGTCTTCATTCCCGACTAAATGAACGCAATTATTGTGATCGGAAGCCACCCGCTACCTGCGGCCTCCTCCTCCGCCGCCACGGCCACCACCTCCGCCACCACCAGAGAAACCGCCCTGGCGCCCGCCACCACCGGACCTTTGACCGCCAAATCCTCCCGGGGAGCCCTGGCGGCTCGAAAGACCCCGGTTCGAACTCATCCTGGCATCCCCACCGCTCCCCACACCCTGGAACGCCCCTCCGCTCCCACGCTGCTGGAGACCCTGCTGCAGGGAGGCTGAGGTTGGTCTGGCCGAAGCGCCCTGTCCCGGCCTCTGAGATGGGGGCTGCGATGCACCAGGCCGCCCGGCCCCTGCCGATGGCCGCTGCGATGCACTAGGTCCACCAGCCCCTGCCGATGGGCGCTGGCTCGGGGTGTTGCCGCGAAAATCGTTCCTGCCACCTCCTGCTCCTGCGCCTGTGCCTCCGTGCCCTGCAGAGGGCCGGGTTGCGACGCTTCCGTTGCGAGCGGACTGGTTCCATTTCCCGGTCTGATGATGTGAAACGCGGTTGCTATTGATGTTCGTGTTGCGGTTTACATTGACGTTCATTGACCCGCCGCCCCAGTTCCAGTTGCCCCAACCATTGTTCCAGGCGGCCCCGACAGCCACGCCGGCGGCAAAGCCGATTACTCCAGCAGCAACGGCCCCTCCGTAAGGATAGTAAGGATAAGGAGGATAAGCCGGGTAAGGCCAGGCGCCGTAGACAACCGCCGGGTTATAGGTGGGCACATAGACCACGGTCGGGCTGGCAGGTTCGATCACAATGGCTTGCCCTTTGACTTGCACCTTCTGCTCCTGCGTGGTTTTCAGATTACCTTCAGCCTGAGCCTTTGCGCGCAGCTTCTGGACGGTGTCCATGACGTCCGGCTGCTGAGCCAGGAAAGCCTCACCCAACGTCTGAGTCCAATCCAGCTTTTCGCTCATCATGGCAAGAACTTGTGGAAAGGGCGCCAGCGCTTTCACACTGAGGTCCCATTTCATCTTGTCCAGGGCTGCGTTAAGCTGGTCTCCCTTCATGTCCTTGTTTTGCTTTACCCAACGGTCCGCCGACACGACCTCCAGCGGGAAAGTGGCCGCTACCAGTACGTTGGCGAGCATGGAATCGGGGTAAAGGGCTATTGGAGCAAGCATCTGATTCAACTCTTCCGGTTTATACGCCGCGGGTGTGCCTGTCTCTTGTCCCAAGACTCCGGTTGGCGGCGCCATAATCAAAACCAGGAACGCGATGAAGGCAGGCCTGAAAATTGCTCTCTTGTTCATTGTCGTCTCTCCTTTTTTGATGCGCCGATACAGAGGTCGCCGGGTCACACGGAATAGCCCCGGTGGACCTTTCAATATGGTAGATCATTCCTGGAAACTTCGGCCGAAACGCTCCTATTCCAATCGACCTTGGACTATCAGTTGGAACGTTGTCTTCTGCGGGTCATTGCTGATGACGATTGCCGTCTTCTTCGCACCGCTTTGACATGCTTTCGGGTTAAGCCTGATTGCTATTTTCCCCTCTCGACCCAGAGGAGTGGACCGATCAAACCCGGCCACCGAACTGCCTCAGCTGGGAAGAACTTCTTCAATTTGCAACACCCCCTTCCCTAAATTCCTGACCGTAAATGAGTGAACGTAATCGTAGCCATCCTTCAACTCTCCGAAATCAAAGAAAGTCTCGGGAATCTCTATCCGGGGTGTTCCAGTTTCAGGTCCTGCAAGTGCAATCTCCTGCCTGCTTATGTCTTGCGCAGCTTTCGGGGTGCTGGCATAAACGAGTGGAATGAACATGGAAACTGTACTTGAATCGCATTGGTGACTTGCAGGACAGAAATCATCAGCTATGCACAAAGCTGCGCTACACAAGATCCATGTAATGGTCACAAAGGAGATGAGTAGTTTTTTCATGATCTTCCCCGTAGTATAAAGGTTTCCATAAACCAGAGCTGATCTCAGCCTGACGAAAGTTTCAATTTCTCATTAATCGACTCAAATTCGTCGTCCTCGGAGAATCCGAAGAGCTAATCCTATCCTGTCGAATTCTGCCTATTCTCCGTATCGATCCATGTACTTGTTTGGTCTTCTTCATAGCGTTGTAAAACTGAAAGACCTCGATTGGCTCTCTTGACTCCAGTTGATTCTCAACAATCTGGTGGAAAATGACGTGCAGAAACGCGCAATACTCAGAAAAAAGTGTTCTGTCATTTCGGCCGCATCGCGGCGAGCCACTGGCCAGAGCCGGCACCAATGAAGGATTTCAATCTGTGTAAAGGCACAGGCTTGTCACAATAATAGACCTGGACGGAGAAAATCAGCATAAGCGCATTTTCAAGGACTTTTTTCCAACCGATCGGCTCACCCACGATGTCGTAGCACCCGCACGAGATGGGGGCACCCCGGTACATGTTTACCAGGATCATTATGTTGAATATTATCAGGAGCAGCCCGATCAATATTATCGATGACCGCGACTTGAAACCGATTATCAAAAAAAGGCTCGTGACCAGCTCTATCCACGGCAGTATGACAGCTCCCAGGTTCACAAACACGTAGGGAATCAGCCGGTAATTCGCTATTGCTTCTGCGAACTGGGCAGGATACGGTATTTTGCTCAAACTCGCGTAAATGAAGAAATAGCCCAGGCAGACTCTCAGCCCGAAAGAGAGATATTCACTGGTTATTGTTCGTTTAATAAGGGGTGGAATCATCTCGAAACTCTTTCGTCGACCGGATAACCGTTGACCTCCCAAGCATGCAGGCCGCCATCCAAAACTTTCACATCTGTATATCCCCGGAGCAACAGTTTATCCGCAATTTCCAGGTCGTAAGGCCTGCTTATTGTATTTCCGTAAACTACTATCTTTTGGTCTTTGTCCTCCTCTGAGAGACTCACTAGGTACATGATGTCGAAGAGCGCCGGCGGCATGTTGACCGCGCCCTTTATGTGCCGCAACTGGAAGAAATTGTTGGGCATGGCGTCCACAATGAGGGTTTGTCCCTGCCGGTAACCTTCCATCGCTGCAGATGCACTGATTGAAGGAACCGGGTCCGGACGATCAGGGATAAGTGGAATTCCGTGGGGATTGGAGATGTTAAATATTATTGCCAAAAGGACGCCCATCCCGATGACAAGGAGAGAATCGAACAATGAGACTTGAGAAGCCCTGGCTAACGCTGCTGGAATTTTCTGGAGATCCGCTCTGGCCTCCTCCAGTTGCACCACCTTCTGTTCCAGCTTCCGAAACAAGACTTCGTTATACTGCAGCAGGGTTTCACTTTCATCTGCAAAGGGTTTCTCGGTGGCCTTCTCCGCACCCTCTTCCAAAACTTGTCGTACAACCTCTGCCAGTGCTTCCGGTTCCTGGGGTTTGATAAGGAACCGCTCGGCCCCGAGGCTTAGCGCAAACTGCTCATCCCTGGGATCGGTGTATGTAGCCGTATAAAAGATCAAAGGGATATATTTCAGCCGTTCATCCGCCTTCCACTCCCGGCAAAGAGCAAACCCGTCCATGACCGGCATGAAGATGTCGGTGATAATCAAATCGGGTCGGTTTTGTCGCGCAAGTTTGAGAGCTTCGGCCCCGTTCCTGGCTGAGGTTACTCCGTAGCCGTACCCCTTCAATATCGATTCCAGAAGGTAGAGGTTCTGGCTGTTGTCATCTGCTATAAGGATCTTGGTCATGCGCTACTCCGTCAAGAAACACCCCGAAGCAGATATTCCTCTATTTGCGCAATAAATGTGTCCGGGTTGATGGGCTTTTCAATGAATCCGGAGCAACCTGCGCTAATTGCCTCCTCACGATCCCCGACCATTGCGTAAGATGTCACTGCCACAATGGGTATCAGGATCAGTTCGGGATTGGCGCGCAGCACAAGCGCAACAGCATGGCCATCCATAGAGGAGAGCTGGATGTCCAGTAAGATCATGTCGGGTTTGTGCCGGGCGGCAGCCTCGATGCCCTCTGGACCATCCCGCGCCTGGAGCACCTCGTAGCCGTGTTTTTCGAGCAAAAAGGTAATCAGATAGAGATTCTGCTCGTTGTCCTCGATATAGAGGATTCTCCCTTTCATGTATGCCGCCTTTCGACCGGGAGGGTAAAACTGAATGTACTACCTTTGCCCCATTCACTCTGCACTTCTATTTTTCCCCCCAGCAAGTTAAGCAGTTTCCTGCAAATCGAAAGTCCAAGTCCGGTGCCCTCAAAATGCCGCTCAGAACCGGTCTGTACCTGTTGGAATGGTTTAAAAAGCAGCTCCATGTCCTCGCTTTTTATTCCTATCCCCGTGTCGATAACACGCACCAGGACTTCCTGGTTCTGAAGCGAGCACCCTACGTAAACACTGCCTTCCTCGGTAAACTTGATCCCATTACTTATGAGATTAAGCAGTATCTGTTCAACTCGCCTCAGATCGCTCGCGATCGTCCCCACGTCCGGCGCAATCGCTACTTCGAGCCCGATGCATTTTTTCTCCGCCAAAGGTTTCGCGCTCTGAGTTACGCTCTCGATCACTGCACGCAAATCAAACGGTTCGATCGAGACCTGCAGCTGTCCCGCCTCGATTTTTGAAATATCTAGAACGTCGTTGATCAAATTGAGCAGGTGGTTGCCACTTGCACGTACCATTCCGAGTTGTTTTTTCTGCTCTTCGTTCAAGGGACCGCTCAGACCCTGCTGGAGAATTCCGGTGAAGCCGATAATTGAATTGAGAGGCGTACGGAGCTCGTGAGACATGGTGGCGAGGAAGACAGACTTGACCCGGTCGGCAGCCTCGGCCTGTTCTTTCGCCTCGATCAGTTCAGTCGTTCGTTCGGTGATGAGTTCCTCCAGGTTATCACGATGCCCGCGCAACTCATCTTCGACCTTTTTGCGATCCGTGATATCCTTTCCGAATATCGATATCCCGAACACCTCTCCATTCCGCCTTAGAAGATTAAAAGAGAGCAGAAGGGTAATCGTCCACATCACAACACTATATTCCGTTGTAAAGTGGCCCTCCCGCAAAGCCCGCGAGTAGAATTCATTCCAGGTGGTGACGAACTCGGGTGGTACCAGTTGCTCCGGGGTCATACCGACGCACAGTTCGATCCCCCAGTTTTTCAGAAAATAATCTCCCAACGCACTGTTCCATGTAACTACTCCGAAGTTTACCGGGTCCACAGACCAGATGAAGTCGTTAGTGCTATCGACCACTGCAAGAATCTGCGCCCTTGATTCGGTAAGGGCCTGCTCCGCCCGCTTGCGCTCACTGATATCTTCTATGAATCCTGAGTAATTAAGCGTTTCTCCATCCGGCCCGACAACGCGGCGGGCATTGAGCGATACCCAGATCCTGGTCTTATCTTTACGATAATATTCGCATTCATAATTAAGGACTACATTGCTCTGTTCGAGCAGCCGGGCATAATCCAAGCATTGGTTCGGGTCTACCCATAACTGATGCGCCGAGTCCGTGATTTTGGATATGATATCCTCGGGTGAGTCGTAGCCAAGAATTCTCGCCAGGGCGGGATTGGAAGTGAGGTTTTTCCCCTCCCGCGAGGTTTCATAGATACCTTCCAGGGCATTTTCGAAGATACTGCGATATTTCTCCTCAGCAATCCTCAAACCCTCCTCGCTTTCATGAAGCTTTTCTTCTGTCTGTTTGCGTTTTTCTTCCTCTTTGACTATAAACCATGCCTTCGCCGCCAGTGTTGAAAACACCATTCCACAAATGAACAGGGCGCCGATGACAAATCCCAGCTTGTTTCTGAATGAGATCAGGCCGGAAAGCACATCCTGTTCGGCAGAGGCCACGGCAATAGACCAGAACGTACTCCCTAAATGCACCGGCATATACACCGCGTATTTCCTGATTTGCCCGACATTCCGGTCACCTATTCTGCCAAAGGTGTATATTGCGGTGCCTTCATGGCCCTTGAGCATATCGTTCACCATGACAATAATCGAAGGGGAATCCTTTATGTTTTCAAATACGGATTTGCCGGTGAACCCTGGTGTCGGGCTATAAAGCTGCGTCCCGTCACGGCTGACAACCCAGGCATATCCTGTTTCGCCGATCTTTATTACATCAAGATAGCGGTTCGCTATGCTCTCGAAGTTTATTAATATTCCGATTGACCCTTGGAATACAGACCCCTTGAAGATCGGCACATGGAGGGCAACCGCGTCAAAGCCCTCAACTGCCTTGAATACATCGCTGATAACTGGCTTGTGATCCAGCAGCAGCTCACGCACGTGCTTCTGATCTGAGATATCAGTTTCCACAGAGCTGCTTATGGGAAAGTTATAGAGTATTACGCCTCTTTCATCCAGGCGGGTGATCGACCTGAGCAGCTCCTGATTGGCCTCATAAAAAAATTTCATATAGCGTTTACCGACGGCGTCGGTATCGATGATCTCATCCATCTTTGATAAAGAGTTTAAGCTTCGGGTCCACGTTGCGAAGAAATCTTCGATGCCTTGGGTCGCCTGCTTTGCATGGATCATCTGCTCTTCATTCAGCTTTGTGATAGCGGTGTTCTTGGCCTCCTTGTAAAAGATATTAAAGAGAAAAGCGCACGCACAAGTAAATACAATCGTAAGGACGATAAATGCTCTTTTGATCACTGGTCAATCTCCGCTAATTATAGTCCTAACTCATTCTTATTTAAGTCGAGTAGACCGGTTTCTCCCGATACTACAGGTTGGGGTTTGTTTCCTTGCTTAGCCGCTTGGTTTCCCGGCGGCGCCTGCGTTAATACCCAGCACAGGAAGGACCAGCAAAAAGAAAAAAAGCAGAAGAATTTTTAGTCGAATACCTGGCCAAAGTTTGGGTTCTTCGTCTCTGGAGTTGTGTCTTGATGGCATCGCTCTACCTTCTTCCATTGCTTCAAGCCAGCCTTTGATCTCTGCCACTGCCTTCTCGCATTCAGCCTCCGTGCTCAGCTCCCGGCAGCAAGTCTGCGTGCTGGACTGCACGCTAATGCACGCAGAGTGCAGTTGGAGCGATTTTGAGCCAAGACCGAGGGAATCGCTCCCAGGGACTCCACGATCAGAACAGGTGTTCTGGGAGTGGCCCATTCGAAGAGCTTCATCGCCGGAAAAATCGGCAAGTTGACGCAACCGTGCGAGCAGTGCCCGCTCATGATGTCTCCGGCGTGGATACAGACAGTCCCGTAGATCCTCAATGCCCATGGCATTGGCGCTGGCTCCCCGTAAGCGTTGGGATAGCTCCTGGACACGTGGTTCAGGTCCTTTTCCTCTACGGTATAAAGCCCCTCTGCCGTCGCGCTGTTAATTTTCCCGACACAGATATATGTGTCCCCCACCAGCTTGCCTCTTTCGTACCAGCCTATGTAGGGCACATCTTTGACAATCAGAATGAACTTGGGCAGATCGGCCACATCGGGGATGTATTTTTCGAGCGGCGTCCAGCTTTTGAATGCAGTAAAATCGTTTGGCACTTTTATTGGTTTTCCGTCTCGGATGTCCTGCGCTATGTAGTCGAAATCCCGGGCGTTTAACTTGGCAAGGATTCTCAAACATGCGCTGGGACTAAGGTCCATGTCCTTCTGAGACATCCTCTCGATTTCTTTTTCGGTTATCACCCGCTGTGTCCAGGTCATATTTGACTTATGATTCCCCGTATTGTCAGCGGCTTTTGCCGCTCCAAGTCCTGACCATGTGACAGAATATAAGAACGATAACCCAATCAATAGCACATAAAATATCCTGCCATTCATCTTTGCTCCTCCTTTGAAAGTACGGTTTCGTACTCTGCAATTCGAAACTTCAAAATAATCGTCCTACGGTAAAGCTTCTGTCATAGGTGTAATTACAGGTTATCAGTGGCCTCGATCTACATGCTGAAGTTTGTTCGATTGTGCATGGATATAATCAACAGGGCGATAATTATACCTGTTTTTGTATGATGAATCGGGTTTAGCTGATTTAGTAGCTGGGATACCACAACTGGATAGGACTTCATCTTTAACAGATTTAATGGAAACTGCACCTGAGTCTAATCGGAGACTTGAAGGACAGAAATCATCAGCTACACACGAAGCTGTGCTATACAAAATCCAAGTAATGGTAACAAAAAAGATAGGTAATTTTTTCATGATCTTCCCCATAGCATAAAAGCATTGACCTTGCAGTTGAACGACCCTTTGGATCTCGGTTGAGAAGAGGCCCATCCGCGACTTTTCGACCATCTCCAGCCCGGTTGTGTATGCAATCTCGCTCAACTTTACCACCGGATATTCCGTTGCCATCTCGATCACCAGGATGATCCTTCGATACAGGGATAACCATGCCGACCTTGGTCGGCATGGTTATCCCACCACTCCCCAAACAGGAGAACGCCGGGTTCCAGCAAATGCTGGTAGACATCGCATCCCAGACATCCCTGGCTGACTCGTATTCGCTCCACTATTGAACACAAAATCTCACGGGCTTCGGGAAGCTTTTCTGGCGTGAACTTCATTCGCAAGCTTGAATGAATCATCTCTGTCCTTCCATTACAGCCCGGTGAAAGATTCAGGTCGCTTTTGTTCTCGAAAAAGATCAGACAAGATAATCCGCAGGGCGACACACAATCGCCCCCCATAAGGGAGGAGAGAATGCTGGTGATCAGCGCTATGCCATTACCTGTGGCAGGCTGGGTCGATGCCCCCGCCCTTCGATTTAATCGGAATTGACTCCGCTTTGACCGATCAATTTAGCGAAATTGATGCCAGGCAAAAAAGTGAAGGAAAAGATGTTGTAAGGTACTTGAATCTGGAGAATTTTACCTGGATAGGCCTTGGTTGATGGAGAGTTGTTGGCTGGATGTCTCCCCAATATTTTGGGAAAATTCCCAATCTATTGGGACTACTGCCTTGGTCTGCGGATCCCCAGTTTTTTCATTCTTGCTTCCAGCGTGGTAGGCTTGAGCCCCAGTATTTCGGCGGCCCCGCCCCTGGCAGATACTCGCCAGCCGGTTTCCTCCAGCACGCGCAGGATGTGCCCGCGCTCGAGGTCTTCGAGTTTCTCCCCATCGCCTAACATCTCCTGCGTGGTAAGTACAGGGGGGAGCATTTCCAGGCTTGGGCCCGAGCTTACGATCATCGCATGTTCGATGAAATTGCGGAGTTCCCTGGCATTGCCGGGCCAGGAATAGTGTACCAGTGCCTCCAGGCGCTTCTTTGGAATACTCTGGATGTATTTTCCCATCCGCTTCTCGAAATGGTGAATGAACGACCAGGCCAGAAGGGGGATATCTTCAGGGCGCGTGCGAAGCGGTGGGATGATTATCGGGAAGACCTTCAGACGATAGTACAGATCCTTTCGGAACTTGTCCGTCTGAACCATCTGCTCGAGGTTCCGGTTGGTGGACGCGACGACGCGGACGTTGACTGATATGGATTTTGTAGAGCCTAGGCGTTCGAAGCGGCGATCCTCCAGGACACGGAGGAGTTTAGCCTGTATCTCTAAAGGGAGATCACCTATCTCATCCAGCAAAATCGTGGACCTGTCGGCTATCTCGAACCGGCCAACCATTCGCGACATTGCGCCCGTGTAGGCTCCCTTTTCACGCCCGAACAGTTCAGACTCGATCAGCGAAGGAGGAAGGGATGCGCAATTGACTGTAACCATTGGCAGAGCCTTCCGGTTACTGAGATTATGTATTGCTTGAGCTATCAGTTCCTTGCCGGTGCCTGTCTCACCAGTGATCAGCACCGTGGAGTCCGTCGGGGCCACCTGCTGGACCTGGAAGAGTATCTGCTGCATAGCGGGGCTTTGGGCAACTATCTCCGAATGCGGGGATAGGAGTCTTACTTCATCCCGCAAAGAGATATTCTCATGTTCCAGTTGTTTTTTGAGCTTCTCGATCTCCGTGATCCTGCTTTGCAGCAGTCCCTCCATCTGCTTACGCTCGGAGATGTCTTTTGCCGTGTGTACCACGCCCAGTAAGTTTCCGGTTGCATCTAGGATCGGGTCGGCGGAGACCAGCAGCCATGCATTTTTCCCCTTATGAAAGATTTCCGCGTCTGCGTGGCGCCCGGTCTGCAGAGCCTTCTCAACCGGGCACCGCGCCACGCTCCCGTCGGTCCCGTGCATCAGATTATGGCAGCGGCTGGCCGGAAGCTCGCTTAATGGCAAGCCTAAGAAAGAGAGCGCTGCATCGTTGGCTCGAAGCACCCGGAACTTGGTATCCAGAATCATGACCTGGTCCTGAATCGAATCAAATGTAGCCTGCCATTGCTCTGCGGCCGCAGTGATGTGCTCCTGCATCAACCTGTGCTCGGTTATGTCCTGACAATAGCCTAAGGAAAATCGATCCGAGGTCATGACAACATGCAACGAAACCCAGATTATTTTCCCGTCGCATCTTTTTGCCCGGATCTCGGTTTCAACATGCCCCGTTTCCAGTAGAGTGGCTAATTTGCGAAGGACATTCTCGCGCTCACTTTCCGGATGGAGGTCCAGGATGTGCATGTTCCTCAGAATCGCGGCGTCATAGCCCAAAAGGTCTGAGGCAGCAAGATTGAAATCAATCAACCGGCCTTCTCGATCGGCAACGAAAATAGCCAGAGGTGACGATTCGATGTAAGAGCGAAACTTGGCCTCGCTCTCCTGAAGTATTTCCTCGGCAAGTTTTCGCTCGGCTATTTCACTCTCCAGTTGCAGCACCTTGTCTTCGAGTTTACGAAAAAGCACCTCGCTATACTGCCGCAGCGACTCGGCCTCTTGTATAGCAGGTGCATCCGAGCGCTCCTGCTCACCATCAGCGAGAACTTGGCGTATCACGCCTATCAGTGCTTCCGGTTGCTGCGGTTTGACCAGGAATCGTTCGGCGCCAAGGCTTAGCGCATACTCTTCATCTTTGGGATCCGTGTAGGTGGCTGTATAGAAAATGAGAGGAATGTTTCTCAGTTGCTTATCAGATTTCCAATTCTGGCATAGCTTGAACCCGTCCATAACAGGCATGAAAATGTCTGTGACAACGAGATCCGGAAGGCTTTTTCGTGCGAGTTCAAGAGCTTCTGCTCCGTTTCCGGCCGAGATAACTTCGAACTCGTACGCTTTCAGTATCGATTCCAGAAGATATAGATTTCGCCTGTCGTCGTCTACTATCAGAATCTTCGTCATTTGTTACTCCGTCAAAGTAACACCCCTAAGTAGATACTCCTCTATTTGCGCCATAAATGTGTCCGGATTGATGGGCTTTTCAATGATACCGGAGCAGCCTGCGCTAATTGTCTTATCGCGATCCCCGACCATGGCGTAGGATGTAACTGCCACAATGGGTATCAGGATCATGTCGGGATTGGTGCGCAACGCACGCGCAACTGCATGGCCGTCCATCGAGGAGAGCTGGATGTCCAGTAGTATCATGTCAGGTTTGTGTAGGACGGCAGCCTCGACGCCCTCTGGGCCGTCACACGCCTGAAACACCTCGTAACCGTTTTTTTCGAGCAAATAGGTAATCAGATAGAGATTCTGCTCGTTGTCCTCGATATAGAGGATTCTCCCTTTCATGTATGCCGCCTTTCGACCGGGAGGGTAAAACTGAATGTACTCCCTTTGCCCCATTCACTCTGCACTTCTATTTTTCCCCCCAGCAAGTTAAGCAGTTTCCTGCAAATCGAAAGTCCAAGTCCGGTGCCCTCAAAATGCCGCTCAGAACCGGTATGTACCTGTTGGAATGGTTTAAAAAGCAGCTCCATGTCCTCGCTTTTTATTCCTATCCCCGTGTCGATAACACGCACCAGGACTTCCTGGTTCTGAAGCGAGCACCCTACGTAAACACTGCCTTCCTCGGTAAACTTGATCCCATTACTTATGAGATTAAGCAGTATCTGTTCAACTCGCCTCAGATCGCTCGCGATCGTCCCCACGTCCGGCGCAATCGCTACTTCGAGCCCGATGCATTTTTTCTCCGCCAAAGGTTTCGCGCTCTGAGTGATTCGCTCGATCACTTCACGCAAATCAAACGGCTTGATCGAGACTTGCATCTGTCCTGCCTCGATTTTTGAAATATCCAGGACGTCATTGATCAGGTTGAGCAGGTGCTCGCCACTCTCACGTACCATTCCGAGTTGTATCTTCTGATCTTCGTTCAAAGGACCACTGAGCCCCTGCTGGAGAATTCCGGTGAAGCCGATAATTGAATTGAGAGGCGTACGGAGCTCGTGAGACATTGTGGCGAGAAAGACAGACTTGGTCCTGTCGGCAGCCTCAGCCTGTTCTTTTGCCTCGGTCAGTTCAGCCGTTCGTTCTGTGATGAGTTCCTCCAGGTTAGCGCGATGCCTGCGCAACTCATCTTCAACCTTTTTGCGATCCGTGATATCCTTTCCGAATATCGATATCCCGAACACCTCCCCATCCCGCTTTAGAAGATTGAAAGAGATCAGAAGGATAATCGTGCCGGTGGCAACGCAATATTCCGTAGTGAAAGAGCCATCCCGCAAAGCCCGCGAGTAGAATTCCTTCCAGGTGGTGACGAACTCGGGTGGCACCAGTTGCTCCGGGGTCATACCGGCGCGCAGCTCGATCCCCAAGTTTTTCAGAAAATAATCTCCCAACGCACTGTTCCAGGTAACTACTCCGAAGTTTACCGGGTCCACAGACCATATTAGGTCGTTTGTGCTGTCGAACACTGCGAGAATTTGCGCTCTTGACTCGGAGAGCGCATTTTCAATCCGCTTACGCTCGGTGATGTCGACAGCAACACCCATGAAACGGTTCGGCCCCCCGGACGAGCTTTTCTGAAAGCGACCTAGGGAGGCGAGGCATCGACCTGTTCCGTCAGGAAGCACAACGCGGTATTCAACCCTGGTTTCGTGTCCCAACTGAGCGGTCTGCTGCACAAATTGGCGAACACCCTCATGATCCTCAGGATGGATAGGACCGAGGAACTTCTCATAGTTCAATGCCTCGTCCGGCGCAAAACCGAACAACTCCCGGGTCCTATCCGTAGCCCAGAGATGCCCGGTGCCCATTTCAAAGCTCCACAGGCCAGCACCGGCCGAAGTTACCGCCAGCCTCACGCTCTCTTCGCTCTCGATCAAAGCTCGCTCGGCCCTCCGACGCATTCTGAGATTCATGACAAGCACCAGGATGAGAAACGCCTCAAAGACCATGAAAGCGATCATGCCTGCAATGGTCCCCTTGTAGTCCCTCCAGAGTGAAGGTTCGCGGTAGCGGATTTCGCTGCCGGGGGGCACGGCGGTTTCGGGGATGTTCCAGCGTTTGAGCTCCCGCCAGTCGTAAAGACTGACGTATGCCTCCTCTCCGCCGAAGGGGATGGATGCCGGTGATTCACCCCCCAAGATGCGAAGCGCAAGTGCGGCTGTTTCCCTCCCCAGATGCTCGAAACTCACCAGCTGCCCCCCAACGATGCCATAGCCCAGAAATGGCTCATAGAGGCCGAACACCGGCGCATTGGCGGCTCTGGATACGAGTGAGAGCGCTTCGCGAGGCACGAAGCCCCGGCCATCACCATCCTTGAAGATGGACGAGTAGAGGACGATGGTGTCTTGCGGAAGAGAACCAACCCGGGCCAAGATGTCCTGCATCGGCAACTTTGTGAGGTCGATCAACTCGAGCTTTTCAAAATGGGGTTTCAAAGCATTGCGCAAGACCTGCTCGGTCGCAGAGTCGTTGGGGGTAACCCCGGCCACCAGGGCGACATGTTGCGTGCTGGGCCTCAATCGCAGGGCGGTATCCAGCAGGATGGCGCTGTTGTCTGCTGTCACAACGGCCGTGATAAAGCGGCGCAACGGGGAATGCTCCAAGTTTTCGGCCGTGGTCCTGGTGACTTGACTGGCGACGATGGGCATCATGGGGAAGATGTTGCCTTCCTCGCTCATCAGGAAGTCAATGGCTGACGGGTAGACGGTGATGATGGCGTCGATCTTTATGCCTGTGTACTTGCGGCACAGGTAATCGGCCACTGTCTGGGCATGGCCGGCGCCGCCGAACCGGGAATTATCCAGGTACTCGGGGTACAGCTGCACATCGAACAACTGGCTTGACCGGAATGCCACGCGGAGCCCCTGATCGCTCAATTCGTGAGCCGGGTGCGCCTTGTCCTCGCCGTAGAGCACCAAGACCCGTTTGGTCTCTTTGGGTTCCACCGCATTCAATGGCTGCGCCAACAGCAGTGACAGCATCAGCGCAGCAGACACAATATGCGACTTTTTCATCATCATGCATAGTTGGTAGGGGTCAATCAATTTGTTCCCCTGCGATCCTCGCGCCCCGAAACTCCATGGAGCAAGGTGATAAGGAATAGCTTTTCGGTAATTTTAGACTACCACATCATGTCGGGGAGCTTCAATGGCTTACCTGCACCGCACGTGACAAACCCCAGAAATCCCCGTCCACTCCTCCGTGGAATGTTGCGGCAGCTTGCCAACGCCGTAACTTTGCGATTTTTCAAGATATGATTTGTTTTTAGAATCCTACCTGAGAATTTCAGCTCCGGGAATCTGGTTTTCAAGGCGCCAAAATGGCGGAGGCATTTCGGGTGCGGCAGGTTCGCTTCACATAATGCTTTTCTTGTGGAGGGAACCCGGCTCGGCTTGGGACAGCCGCCGCCGGATCTCACAACGTGTTCCGCCTGGCGGGGCCTCGCAGATGAGGTGAAAAAAAGATTGACTGCAATAGACCTTCAAGGTAGCATCATGGGCGCGTTGGGCTACCGTAAAATGGCATTGATACCGGCTACATGGAAGGTTTACGCCCAGCGCGCCAGCCCTTCTCAACTATTGTAACTTGATCGCTAACTGCCCTATCCTATAATTTCATAAAGTTACAAACTACGGCAAGGCGTCATCAACCCACTGCGCCGCGAGCTTTTCCCGATCGCAGATTCCTGCCCTGACCTATACGCACGACTTCCGAAACAGGACACCCAAATCCAGATATGATTTGCAAAACTTGAGTATTTCTGAACTTCGTTTTTTCGAGGAGAGGAATGTTGAATATTTGAGGTGAAAATTATAACTGCCCTTCATGTCTTCCTGAGCCAGCCAACAAAATTGCCTTAGTCCTCCGCAGGCACGCAGCCGATCCTCTCATTACTTAACTTTATTCAACACTATCAGTAACTTAAGGATGGTGTGGCATGAACCTCAACCATTTTCATACATTATTCGGATGAATTAGCCAGACCAAGCTTCGGCAAAGTAAATGAAAAGATGGAACCTTTGCCCACTGAGCTTTGTGCCCAGATCTTTCCACCATTTCTTTCCACAAACTCCTTGCATAGAACAAGGCCAAGGCCGGTTCCCTGCTCTCCATCTGTTCCTGTGCTTTTGCGCTGGTTGCCCAAGCCAAATAACTGCTCCAGCATTTGATTATCCATCCCAACACCTGTGTCACAAAAGGAAACCGTTACATGGTGGCCATCGTCTCGCGCGGCAACTGTCACCGAATCACCTTTGCGGCAGAATTTTAGCGCATTGCCGAGCAGGTTCATTAGAATCGTATTTAACATGTCATGGTCAGCGAAGACCGACAGGTTTTCAGAAATATGGACGTCAATAATTATGTTTTTTGTCTCAGCTTTATTCAATAGTGGATGCATTGCCCTGTGCACGGCGGCGAACAGATTCAATTCTTGGGGTCGATACTGAATCGTTCCAGTCTGTGATCTTGCCCAGGTCAGCAAATTATTGAGAAGATCCAACGCAGATTGTGACGCTTGATACATACTCTCACCACGAGCCAGCACTTTAGCTGGAGATGTGCGAATGGACTCCAGCATCAACAATTCAGCCCCTGCAATAAGTATTTGAAAAGAATTCCGAAGGTCATGGGCGATGATTGAAAAAAACTTGTCTTTTGTTGCAACTGCCTCACGAGTTAAATCGTATGCAGACTGCAGTTGGGCGTAGGTGCTCTCAAGCGTGAGCTTCTCTTTGATTAATTCCCTCTGGAGATTATTGATTTCTTGATTAGAGGCGCTTATGCGCAGATTCAGGTTCTCCAGTTCAGAGACATTGAATTCACCAATAATGAATAACTTGTTTTCTCTTCGGTAGGCTTTACCCTTGATGTTGCGAAAGACATCGAGTCCGTTGCCAAAGGTAAAAAGCCCTTCGAAGACGGCTTCATCCGAATCCGGCATCGACATAAGCCTTTCAAAAGCAGGAGTCAGCAAATCTGCAGGCTGCCACTCCCCGTTTGCCTCGATTCGAAAAAGCTCCCGCATGCCCTTATTGGCATGCAACACCTCTCCAGATTCGGAAAACACCGCAACACAGAAAGAGGCGCTCTCGTTCAGAGCAGTGTCTAGCAACTCAAGCCCAAAAGGCGAGATATTTTCCATCCAACCAATCATTCTAAAGATCGCCTTTCTCAATCCCCCTGGATTTCAGGGCAAAGCCGATGTATCAGGGCGCGTGAAGCTTTGATTTGGCAGACTCAATTATCCAACTCTCCAGATCCTCCAAGCTTGAAACATAACTCACACCTGGGTATTTATTCACTACCGATTTTCCTCCGTAGCGAAAGGCCTGCCCACCTACCAGAACGGGCAATCCGTCAAACTCATGAGTCAAAGTCCTGATGGCTTGGTCTAATTGTTCAATATGAAAATGGACGATTAGCGACAACGCCACGACATCCGGATTCTTTTCCTTGACAAGGCGGACCAGTTGAGATGTGGGAGTGTTTGCGCCCAGAAAAAAACTATCCCAACCATGCATCTCAAAAACATCGGCCACCATTCTGGCGCCTACTTGATGCGCCTCGTTTTCCACCGCGGCGATGACCGCCTTCTTCTGAGTGCGCGTCGGCGAAATGATTCGAGGAAAGAGATAGTTCATGAGGCCCTCCGTGATAGCAGTCGCCGCTTTTTCTGTGGCGATGCTGATCTTATTGGACTCCCATAACTCACCTACCTCGTATAGCGAGCGGCGCAACAATTGTTCATACATCACTCTGATCGGTAATTGAGCGCTTATGCATTCTTCCACAATACTTCGGCACTGGAGCTCATTTCCGGCAATGAGTGACTTCAGGTAGTGGGCATAGGTATCGAGTTCCACATGATTACTATCAATCGACTCATGGTTAGCTCCCATCCGGTCACCACTTGATCCCATGATTCACCTGCTATTCAATAAAAAATGGTTCAGGAACGCAACTTGCAGATCCTTCAGAGCGGATCGGTTTGATCTGTGCCCCTTATATACCAGCATGGGGCAAATTTACAAATACTCGCCATGCTGGGAGAGATTTCTTCCTCGCATGCCGACCGGTCGATCTTGGGTTCTGGATCAGGCCACTTCCCTCGCCGGTTTGTTTCAGTGCATTGTTTTCAAGACTGAACACATCGCATTCTAACCTCGTCCTCGGCGGTCTCAGCATAGGATCGGGTGAGTTCAGACTGCAACCATCCCGAGGACCGAAGTCCCGCTTTGCACCGTTTATGAATCGGCAGAAGATGTATTGATCTTGAAGGAGAAAGAAACTCCAGCAGGGTGATGAAAAAGGGTTCTCTGGTGGGAAAAACGCCTTAAAATTGCTAATGATTTCGTCATTCCGGTGGACCCTCACTTCGTTCAGGTCCAGCATCCGACATGGGTTGGAAGGTTCAACGCGAACCCGATCATAGTGAGGGTGCGTCCTCACAAAAGATCGGACGCCGAAATTGAAGCATCCGACATGGGTTGGAAGGTTCAACGCGAACCCGATCATAGTGAGGGTTCGGGGGGCAAATG